>DASRJM010000108.1:0-3232 GCA_035649475.1 Acidimicrobiales bacterium | reverse complement strand
GCACCGTCGGCCACGAAGACGTGGAAGACCTGGTCGGAGGTTCCGTTGGACGGGTGGTAGCTGCCGAGGCGGCGCAGCGGCCCCGGGCGCCAGCCCGTCTCCTCCACCGCCTCCCGCTCGGCGGCGGCCTCGGGCGTCTCGCCCGCTTCCAGCCCTCCCGCGGGGATCTCCCAGCCCCAGCTGTCGGTGATGAACCGGTGGCGCCACAGCAGGAGCACGCCCCGCTCGTCGCGCATGGCCACGCCCGATGCCGCCCGGGGATAGCGGACGACGTGATGGTCGAAGCGCACGCCATCGGGTAGCTCGACGTCGGCGAGCACGAGCCGCATCCAGTTCGAGTCGTAGACGGCGCGCTCGCCGTGGACGGTCCAGCGCATAGGCGCCGCAGCCTACGGCCGGGACGGGCCGGGGCGTTGCGCCGGAGGCATCCCCCTGGCCCAGTAGCGTCGCTCGGGATGGCGGAGGAGGATCCGGACGCCGGCGGCAGCCAGCAGGCTCGTGCCGCGGCGGTCGCCGCTGCAGCCCTGCGGCAGGCCGCCGACCTCGACCGGAGCCTCCCGTCGTCTCTGCGCTTGTGGTCACTGGCAGCGGGGGCGCCGCCCGAGCCCAGGCCGGAGCCGGTACAAGCGAACGGCCCCGCCGGGCTGGCCGCGGTGCTGGAGGCCGCGACGCCAGCGGCCGAGCGTCGTGTCGCCGGCCTGCACGTCACCCCGGGCTGGCTGGCCGACCACCTCGTCGCCCTGGCGCTGGAGGCCCAGGCCGTCGACCCCCACGACGTGACGGTCTGCGATCCCGCGTGCGGCGGCGGCGCCTTCCTGCTGGCCGCAGGGCGGGCACTGGCGGCTCGGGGCGTGGACCCGGGCCACGTGGTCCGCCGGCAGCTCTGGGGAGCGGACATCGACCCGGTCGGGCTGGCGGCCGCCGAGGCGGACCTGGCGATGTGGGCCGACGAGGTCCCGATGGCCGAGCACCTGGTGGTCGGCGACGCGCTGGGGGACGGGCCGGCCCTGTGGGCCACGGCTCCGCCATGGGGGTTCACGGCCGTGGTCGGCAACCCGCCGTTCCTCAACCAGCTGGGCCGGGCGACGGTCCGGTCCCGCGACGAGGTGGACGCGCTCCGAGCCCGCTTCGGCGCTGCGGTCCGGGCCTACACCGACACGGCCTGGCTGTTCCTGCTGCTGGGCGTCGAGCTGTCCCGCCCGGGCGGGCGGGTCGCGCTGGTCCAACCGCTGTCCCTGGTCGCCGCCCGCGACGCCGGCGCCGTCCGGACCGCACTGGGCGAGCGGGCGGACCTGCGGGAGCTGTGGGTCGAGCGGCGGCCGAGCTTCGCGGCGTCGGTCCAGGTGTGCGCACCGGTCCTCGAGGTCCGGGACCTCGGGTCTCGGCGGGGGAGCTCGACGGACCCCGAGGCGGCTGTTGTCCCGCCGGTCGACTGGGCCGGGCGGCTGGCCGATGCGCTCGGCGTCCCTGCGGTCGCGGGCGGAACGGGCTCGGCGGCCGGGCGCACGCTCGGCGACCTGGCGGCGGTGACCGCCGGCTTCCGTGACGAGTACTACGGCCTGGTCCCGCTGGTGCGCGAGGCCAGCCCCGGCCGGGATCCCGCCGGGTCTCCTGGCTCACGACCCGAGCCCGCCAGCTCCCCTGGGTCTGCTGGCCCAGCTGGCTCTGAGCCCGCCAGCTCCGTCGAGCCGGTTGGCCCGGGTCCTGAACTGGCGGGCGAGCGCCCGCTGGTGACCGTCGGGGCCCTGGACTGGGCCCGCAGCCGCTGGGGCGAGCGCCCGACCCAGTTCGCCAAGCGCCGGTGGACCGCGCCGGTGGTGGACCTGCAGCGCCTCGACCACGACGACGGCTCACCCCCTGCTCGCGGGGGCGCCCGGTGGGTGGCCAGGACCAACGTCCCCAAGGTCGTGGTCGCCACCCAGACCCGGGTGGTCGAGGCCGCGGTGGACGAGGTCGGCTCCTGGGTGCCGTCGGTCCCGGCGCTGGTCGTCATCCCCGTGAACGGTGCCGCGGGCACCGGCGCGCTGTGGCGGCTGGCCGCGGCGGTCTCGGCCCCCAGCTCCACGGTCTGGCTGCTCCGCCGGGCACCGGGCACGGCGCTGAGCCGCGGCGCGCTCAAGATCGCCGCCCGTGACCTGGGCGAGCTCCCGCTCCCGGTCGACACCGGAGCCTGGCAGGAGGCCGCTGAGGCCCTGCGGGCCTACGCCCGCGCCCCGGGCCCGGAGCCCTTCGAGGCCTACGTCGGCGCAGCCGCCGCGGCCTACCGGGCCGACGAGGCCGTCGTGGCCTGGTGGCGGGCGCGGGTCCCAATCGGCTTCGCCGATGATCCGGGCGCCGGCTAGCCTGCGCCACCGAAACATCAGGAGTGGCTCGGCGAACGATCGACGAGCCCGGCAACCTGGTTCGGACAGCCAAGGTGCCTCCCGGTCACCACCGGGGATGCGGCTCCCCGCGGGAGCAAAGAAGTGTCCGGGCGTGTGCCCCGAGGTGCTGGCGTTGTCGGAACCGCGATAGCGAACCGATGCCATCCACCGATCCGCCATGTGAACCGAGATCGACGCCGGCCCCGCCGGCGACGCCCACCTCGTCGGGCTTCTCGCTGCCGCCGCTGTGCCACGGGGTGAGCCCGGGCGCGTCGCCGCCGACGGTCGTGCAGCGGGACTCGCACCCGAGCACGTTGCCGGTCACCGGCGCGTGGCAGCCGACCGACCCCGTCGGACAGCGGCGGTTCCACGCCCTGCCGCCCGACCGGCCGTTCGCGCTGGAAGGCGGAGGCGTGCTCATCGGACCGGTGGTCGCCTACGAGACCTGGGGGACCCTGGCGCCGCAGCGCGACAACGCCATCCTGGTCTGCCACGCCCTGACCGGCGACAGCCACGCCTACGGCGACCTCGGTCCCGGCCATCCCTCGCCGGGCTGGTGGAACGGGTTCGTCGGGCCCGGCGAGCCCCTCGACACCGACCGCTACTTCGTGGTCTGCGTCAACGTCATCGGCGGCTGCCAGGGCTCGACCGGGCCGGCCTCGCCCGATCCGCTGACCGGCCGGCCCTGGGGATCGCAGTTCCCGGTGGTCTCGATCCGCGACATGGTGCGCACCCAGGCTGCCGTGGCCGACCACCTGGGGATCGCCCGCTGGTTGGCGGTCGTCGGAGGCTCCATGGGCGGGATGCAGGTCCTCGAGTGGGGGGTGATGTACCCCGACCGCGCCCGGGCGCTGGTCCCCATCGCGACG
>DASRJM010000107.1:0-48028 GCA_035649475.1 Acidimicrobiales bacterium | reverse complement strand
CCACTGGGACCGCGACTCGTCGGCCCGCACCCGCACCAGCTCGCCGAGCACGTTGCGGGCCCGCCGGGCGCCGGGGCCGTCGAGGGCGTTGAGATCGGCCACCAGCTCGACCGCCGACGCGGTGACATTGCGGTGCTGGCCGCCCGGCCCCGACCCGCGGGCGAAGCGCTCCTCCAGGGCCGCCGCCGGCAGCGTCAACCCGCGGCGGGTGGTGAGACCGCGGTCGGCGTCGGGGGCCATCGCCCCAGCGTGTCAGGGCTGGAGCATGCGCCCCAACCTGTTGCCGGCCACCCGCAGGCCGATCCACCCCATGGCCGCCAGGTAGGCGGCGTGCAGGACCAGGGTCCACGACGGCTCGCCCAGCACCAACGCCCGCTCGATGGCCACGCCCTGGTAGAGCGGGCTGAAGCGGACGACCCAGGCCAGCCCGTCGGGGTACTCGGACAGCGGGAAGAACGTGGCCGAGAACAGGAACAGCGGGACGATGGCCAGCTCGACGTAGTCGAAGTCGAAGAACGACCGCATGAACGTCGTCAGGCCGAGGCCGGCGCCCGCGAAGGCGAACCCGATCAGCGCCGCCCCCGGGATCGACAGGATGCCCCACACCGACGGGACCAGCCCCATCGCCCACATCGTCAGGAAGAACACGACCGCCTGGAGCAGGCCGCGCAGCAGGGCCCAGGTCAGCTCGCCCCGGACCACGTCGGGCACGCCGAGCGGGGTCGCCAGCATGCCGTCGTAGGTGTGGGCGTACTTGATCTTGCCGAAGAAGTTGAACGTGGTGTCGAAGATGCACCCGTTCATGGCGGCCACCGCCATCATCGCGGGGGCCACGTACTGGTCGTAGGCGACCGGGCCGCCCGGCCCCTGGACCTGCCCCACCAGCGCCCCCACGCCCACGCCGATGGAGAACAGGTAGAAGGCCGGCTCGAAGAACCCGCTGATGAAGGCCGGCCACAGCCGCACGCTGACCCGGGCGTTGCGCTCGACCACCCGGGTCGCCCGGCGGGTGCCCACCAAGGCCAGCGCACTCATTGGCGCACCCTTCGGGAGGCGCGCAATGAGTGATCGGCGCTTCGGGCCGAGTACCACACTGTGCTCATGGTTCGCTCGCTGCGCTCGCTCACGGCGCCAGCCGATCGCGGAAGGTGGCCGTGCCGAACCAGGCCCCCACGGCCACGAACGCCGAGAGGACCGCCACGTGCGCGACCGTCGGGACCAGGCCCAGCGTCCCCGTGGTCGCGCCCCGGCACAGCTCGACCGCGTGCCACAGCGGGGTGAGGCGGGCGATCGGCTCCAGTGCGTCGGGCAGCTGCGACACCGGGAAGAACGTCCCCGAGAACAGGAACATGGGCACGACGATCAGCCGGAACACGATCGGGAACGACACGTCGCTGTCCTGCGCCGCAGCGTAGGCGGCGAGCGGGGCGGCGAAGGCCAGGGCGCCCAGCGCCGCGAACGGGATCGCCAGCACCCCCCAGGGCGACGGCACCGCACCGAGCAGCGTCGCCACCCCCATGAAAAGGGTGGCGTTCATGCCGACGCGCAGCGCCACCCAGACCATGTAGCCGCCGTACACCTCGGCGGGCGACAGCGCGGTCGCCGCCATCGCGTGGAACCCGCGCATCCACTTCATGTTCACCATGACCGGCCACAGGGTGTCGCCGGAGGCGGACTGCAGGGCGGTGGCGGCCAGGATGCCCGGCGCCACGAACACCAGGTACTCGACGCCCTCGACCGAGCTGCGGTTCTCGTCGACCAGGCCGCCCAGCCCCATGCCCAGCGCGCCCAGGAACAGCAGCGGCACCAGCACGCCGGACAGGGCGGACGTGCGCCAGAACCGCACCCAGGTGCGGGCCTCGCGCTCGGTCACTCGCAGCATCGGGACCCTGTCGGCCAGCGCCGTCAGGGCGTCACTCATCGAGCGTCCGCCCCGTGAGGTGGAGGAAGACGTCCTCCAGCGAGCCCCGCCGGACCAGGACCGACTCGGCGTCCACCCCGGCCGCGACGGCCTGCCCGACGGTCTCGTCGCCGTGGGCGGCGTACACGAGCACGCGGTCGGCCAGCCCCTCGACCCGGCCGCCGAGCGTCTGCAGGCGGGGGAGCGCAGCCTCCTGCTGCTCGGGGTCCGCGAACCGGAACTCGACCACCTCGCGGGTGCAGTAGCGGTCGATGAGCTCACGGGGCGAGCCCTCGGCCACGATGCGCCCCTCGTCCATGATCACGAGGCGGTCGCAGAGCTGCTCGGCCTCGTCCATGTAGTGCGTCGTGAGCACGAGGGTGACGCCCTCGCGCTTGAGCCGGTACAGCCGCTCCCACAGGAGGTGGCGGGCCTGGGGGTCGAGCCCGGTGGTCGGCTCGTCGAGCAGGACCAGGTCGGGCGAGTTGATGAGCGAACGGGCGATGGTCAGCCGGCGCTTCATGCCGCCGGAGAGGGGGTCGACCCGGGAGTCGCGCCTGTCGTCGAGCCGGGCGAAGGACAGCAGCTCGGCCGCCCGCTCGCGGATGACCGGCAGCGGCAGGCCGAAGTAGCGGCCGTAGATCACGAGGTTGTCCCAGACCGTCAGCTCGGTGTCGAGGTTGTCCTCCTGGGGGACCACGCCGAGCCGGGCCCGGATCTCCGACCCCTGGTGGCGGGGGTCCATGCCGAGCACCGACAGGTCGCCGTCGGTGACGGGGGAGACGCAGGCGATCATGCGCATGACCGTGGTCTTGCCGGCGCCGTTGGGGCCGAGGAAGCCGAACACCTCGCCGCGCCGCACGCCGAAGTCGACCCCGTCGACCGCGACGAAGTCGTCGAAGCGCTTGGCCAGCGCCTTGGCACGCACGAGCGTGGTCGGTTCGAGCGCGTCGGCGGGGTCGCCGGCGTCGGCCGCGGTCCGGTCGGGCATCACCATGAAACTACCGAGGAGGTGTGACAGCCTCTGCACCGGTTTGCCGCCGCCGAACGTCCGCCGGGGGTTCACCTCGCGTTCGCCTTCGTCATACCTGACCGTTCCCCGCCGTCGTTACGTTGCGGCCGCAACCACGTTCGGGAGGACCCCATGACCACGCTCGACCGACGTACCTTCATCAAGTCGGCGGCGGCCGGGGCGGGCGGCCTCGCCCTGTCCGGCCCGCTGCAGGCCTTCGCCGCCCGGCCCGCGGGCGCCGCGCCCGTGCGGGGCTCGGGCGCCGACTCCTACGGCCCGATCGCCCCCGCGGTCGACCACACCACCGGCCAGGAGCTCCTCGCCCTTCCCGAGGGCTTCGAGTACTGGTCGTTCGGCGAGGTCGGCTCGACCATGAGCGACGGCCTTGCCACTCCGGCCTCCCACGACGGCATGGCCGCCTTCCCCTGGCACCACAAGGTCCGCCTCGTGCGCAACCACGAGGTGCGGGGTGCGGCGCCCGCCTTCGGGCCCGCCGAGACCGCCTACGACACCGGCGCCGGCGGGGGCAACACCATCATCGAGTTCGACCCCGGCGACCCGGGCAACGTCATGTCCTGGGGGGCGCTGTCCGGCACGAGCACCAACTGCGCCGGTGGCGCCACCCCCTGGAAGTCGTGGCTGACCTGCGAGGAGACGCTCGAGGTCAACGCCAAGCCCCACGGCTACGTCTTCGAGACCTCGGCCCGGGTCGAGGGCTTCCAGGCCGCGGTCCCGCTCACCGGACTCGGCCGGTTCGTCCACGAGGCCGTGGCGGTCGAGCCGTCGACCAACGCCATCTACCTGACCGAGGACGCCGGCGGGACCTCCGGCTTCTACCGTCACGTGCCCCGCAGCGGCCGCCGGCCGCTCGGCGACGGCACGCTCCAGATGGCAGCGGTCGTCGGCACGCCCAACGCCAACCTGGGCGCCGGCTTCGCCGCGGGCACGAGGTTCGAGATCACCTGGGTCGACATCGCCGATCCGGACCCGGACCTGGCCGGCGGGGCGCCCAGCACGTTCGCCCAGGGTGCGGCCCTCGGCGGGGCCAGCTTCCGCCGTCTCGAGGGGGCGATCTGGTCACAGCGCGACAAGGCCATCTACTTCAACTCGACCGACGGCGGCGCCGCCTCGGCCGGGCAGGTGTGGGCCTGGTACGAGCAGCGGGGCAAGGAGTACGTCGAGCTGGTCTACGAGTCGCCGTCGACCGACACGCTGCTCAAGCCGGACAACATCACGGTCAGCCACAAGGGCGGGATCCTGCTGTGCGAGGACCCGGACCGGGCCCGCCAGTCGTTCCTGCGGGGCGTCAACGACAACGGCGAGATCTACGACCTGGCCGCCAACGTCCGCCCGGGGACGATCCCCGGCAGCACCACCCCGGCCTCGTTCGACGAGTTCGCCGGGGCGACGTTCCACGGCGACTGGCTGTTCGTGAACATCCAGACGCCGGGCATCACGTTCGCCATCACCGGTCCCTGGCGCAACGGCCCGCTGGGCTGAACACCCTCACAGTGCTCTCGCCGCCGCATCGACGGCGGCGAGGGCGGCGTCCACCACCCGGCCCCGCGGCAGCGCTGCGCCGCGGGACCGGGCGGCCGCGACCCGGTCCGCGCCCAGCTCAGCGGTGATCCGCTCCTCGACGGCGTCCATCTCGGCCCGCACGGCGGGGACCGACACCATCGGCGCCTCGGGGGCGGCGTCGGCCGCCCCCAGCAACACGGCGGCGGTCTCGGGCTGGCCGGTGTCGGCCAGCACGAGGGCCAGGTTGCGGAGCGTGGTCCACATCTGGGTCCAGTGGCCGGCCCGCCGCCAGTCCTCGATGAGCGTGCGGTAGCCGGACAGCGCCTCGGCCGTCCGCCCGCTCGCCGCCCAGAGCCGCACGAGCCCGACCGACGCCACGCCGTGGACGAACGTACCGCCGGCCGGCCGGGCGAGCTCGATGGCCCGCCGGTACAGCTCGATCGCGGCCTCGGGGTCGCTGCCCGCCGCCAACTCGGCGGCGGCGTAGTGGGCAAAGGCCTGGTCGGACAACGACCCTTGTGCCTGGGTGGCATCGAGCGCGCTGTCGACCAGGGCGCGGGCGCCGTCCTCGTCGCCGGCGTACAGCGCCCCGAGTGCCGCGGAGGCGTAGACGCCGGCGTCTCGCCCGTGCATGTTCTCGGCGGCCGCCAGCCACAGGTCCCGCGCCCCGGCGCCGTCGCCCCGGAACAGGTGGACGGCGGCGAGCGCGAACTCGGCATGGTGGCGCGTCTCGGGCCCGGCCGCCTCTTCGATCGCCCGATGGGCGAGCCCGTCCGCGCGGTCGAGGTCGCCGCGCCGCCAGGCCGAGTGGGCGGCTGCGCCCCAGGCCTCCGCCCGCTGCGGGTGGGTCGCGAGGGCGGGGTCGTCCGCCAGTTCGAGCGCCCATGCCGACACCTCGGGAACGTCCCGCCAGGTGGTGAAGTCGTCCAGCCCGACGACCACGGCCGCCCGGGCGTCGACGTCGCCGCGGCGCCCGGCCGCCGCCCACGCCGCCTGGAGGTTGGCCAGCTCGGACCGGAGCCGGGCGTCGGCCGCGGCCTCGTCCGCGGTGGTGGCCCGCTCGGCCACGTCGGCGGCCAGGTCGACGGCCCAGGCCACGAGCTCGGCGTCGGCCTCGTCCCGCCGGCCGGACGCGGCCAGCTGCTCCAGCAGGTAGGCCCGCACGGTCTCCAGCGCCCGGTAGCGGCTGGTGCCGCCCTCGCCGGCGGCGGTGAGCATCGACATGTCGACCAGCCGGGCGACGGCGCTGGCCGGGTCGCCGTCGACGCCGAACCGCTCGCCCACGCGCTCGGCGGTGGCGAGGTCGACGCCGCCGGGGAACACCGCCAGCGCGCCGAGCAGCGCCTGGTCGCCCTCGGGCAGGGCCCGGTAGGACCATTCGATCGTGTCCCGCAGCGTGCGGTGGCGGGCGTCCGCCGCGGGGCGCCCGGCCTCCAGCAGGTCGAGGGCCCGGTCGAGGCGGGCGGCCAGGTCGCCGAGCGACAGGGTCCCCACCCGGCCGGCGGCCAGCTCCAGCGCCAGGGGCAGCCCGTCCAGGCCCCGGACCAGGTCGGCGACCACGGCGGAGTCGTCGGGCCCCGGCTCCCACCCCGGCCGGCGGCGCCGGGCGTGGGCGAGGAACGCCGCCACCGCGGGGACCCCGGCGACGTCGGCCCGGCCGGCCTCGGGCACGGGCAGCGGGCCCAGGCGCAGGACGTGCTCGGCGGCCAGGCCGAGCGGCTGGCGGGACGTGGCCAGCACCGTCAGGTCGGGGCTGGCGTCGACCAGCCGGCCGGCGACCTCCCGGGCGGCGTCCACGACGTGCTCGCAGTTGTCGAGGACGAGGAGCGGCCGGCCGACGGCCAGGGCGTCCCGGGCCGCGTCCAGGACGGCGTCGCCCTGGATCCGCAGGCCGAGCGCGGTGGCCAGGGCGCCGGTGACCAGGCCGGGCTCCTCGATCTCGGCCAGCTCGACCACGTGGGTGGCCCGGCCGGCCTCGGCGGCGTCGGCCGCGACCTCCAGCGCCAGCCGGGTCTTGCCCACCCCGCCCGCGCCGACGACGGTGACCAGCCGCTCGCCGGCGATCCGGTGGCGGAGGGACGCCAGGTCGTGCTCCCGCCCCACCAGCGGCGACGCGGGGCGGGCCCGGGGCCGGACCGCGGCGGCCGGCAGCGGCGCGGGCGGCAGGACACCCTGGGCGGCCTCCTGCTCGGCGGCCACCAGGTCGGGTCCGGGATCGAGGCCGGTGGCGTCGCCCAGCCGGCGGCGGAACTCGTAGGCGGCCCGCAGCGCGTCGGCCTGGCGACCGGCCCGGGTCAACGCCCGGACCAGCAGGGCGTGGGTGCGCTCCCGGTCCGGCTCGGCCGCCGCGGCCCGAGCGGCGTCGGCCACCAGGTCGGGCGCGAGCGCGCCGGGAGCGGTCGCCTCCAGCCGCAGGGCCAGCCACTCGTCGGTGAGGTCGCGGCGCAGCTCGGCCAGGGCGACGGCGTCGGCCGCCAGGGGCTCGACGGCGGCGAACTCGTCCAGCGCCGCGCCCCGCCAGGCCGCCAGCGCCCGGCCGAGGGCCGCGACCTGGTCGCCGCCGCCGGTTGCGCTCGCCCGCACGTCGGCCACGTCCAGCTCACCGGCATCCAGGTCGAGCCGGTAGCCGGCCCCGTCCCGCACCAGCCGGGTCCCCGCCGGCCCCAGGTGCCCGCGGAGCCGCGAGATGTGGCTGTGGAGGGCCCGGGCGCCCGATTCGGGCGGCTCGGCCGGCCACAGGGCGTCGACCAGCTCGCCGGTGGACACCACCCGGCCGCCGGCCATGGCCAGCAGCGCCAGCACCGCCCGCCGCCGGGGCCCGGGGACGTCGACCTGCTGGCCGTCGACCGTGAGCCGCAGCGGCCCCAGCAGCTCGACCCGGACCCGTACGCCGGTGTCGTCAGGCATCCGCCCCGCCCGTCGTCGTGCTAGCGCCCTGCAACCGCTCTGCAACCGCTCCCGCCGAGGATCGTCCCATGACAACGATCATGACCCGCGAGACTGCCCTGCTCACGGACGACATGTTGCATCGGTTCGACGAGCGGGCCCCCCTGTACGACCGCGAGAACCGCTTCTTCGGCGAGGACTTCGAGGAGCTGCGGGCGTCCGGCTACCTGTCGGCGGCCGTGCCCGTCGAGCTCGGCGGCGCCGGCCTGCGCCTCGACGAGGTGATGCGCCTCCAGCGCAAGCTCGCCTACGTGGCTCCCGCCACGGCGGTGGCGGTCAACATGCACCTGTACTGGACCGGCATGGCGGCCGACATGGCCCGCTTCGGCGACACCCGGTGCCAGATGATCCTCGAGCAGGCCGCCGACGGCCACGTGTTCGCCGCCGGCCACGGCGAGGCCGGCAACGACATGGGGCTGTTCGGCTCCACCACCCAGTGCCGCAAGGTGCCGGGCGGATGGGAGATCACCGGTCGCAAGGTGTTCGGCAGCCTGTCGCCCGTGTGGAGCTACCTCGGCTTCCACGCCATGGACACGTCCGATCCCGAGAACCCGGTCGTCATCCACGGCTTCCTGCCGCGCGATGCCGCCGGCTACCGCGTCGAGGAGACGTGGGACGCCCTCGGCATGCGGGCCACCGCCAGCCAGGACACCGTCTTCGACGGCACGTTCGTGCCCGACGAGCTGGTGCCGGTGGTGACCCCGATGGGCGCGGCCGGGGCCGACCTGTTCCACCTCTGCCTGTTCGCCTGGGGCCTCCTCGGCTTCGGCAACGTCTACATCGGAGCCGCTCGCCGGGCCTACGACCTGGTGGTCGAGTCGTCCGGCAAGCGGGGCGCCATCGGGCTCACCCGCTCGACGGCCCACAACCCCGAGGTCCAGCGGGGCGTGGCCGAGATGCGCATGGCGCTCGAGGCCACCGACTCCTACCTGGACCGGGTGTGCGACGAGTGGGCCGAGGGCGTCGACCACGGTGCCGACTGGGCCGTGAAGATCGTCTCGGCCAAGCACTTCGCCGTG
The DNA here is from genome assembly GCA_035649475.1 of Acidimicrobiales bacterium. Classification (GTDB taxonomy): domain Bacteria; phylum Actinomycetota; class Acidimicrobiia; order Acidimicrobiales; family VFJN01; genus ZC4RG19. The sequence continues at coordinate 39,630 of DASRJM010000107.1, read as the reverse complement.
ACCAAGGCGTTCGAGATCGTGGACACGGCGCTCGACCTGACCGGCGGGTCCGGGCTGTTCAAGCGCAGCCGCATCGAGCAGCTGTTCCGGGACGTGCGCCTCGGGCGCATCCACCCGGCGAACCGGCTGGCGGTCTACGAGATCGTCGGCAAGGCCAGCCTGGGCATCGACCCCGACGCCCAGCCACGGTGGGGGTGACATCGTGACCGCCCTGACACTGGCAGCGCCCGTCCCGCCCGGCCTGGAGGATCCCTGGCTGGTCAGCACGATCACGGTCCCGGGCGAGCGCGGTGGCCCGCCCGGGATGGCCAACGGCGGTTGGGTGTCCGGCACGGTGGCCGGGCACCTGGCCGGCACCGGCGGCGGGCCCGTCGAGGTCACGCTGCGGGCGCCGACGCCTCTCGACACCCCCCTCACGCTGCGGGTGGGCGAGGGCGTGGCCACCCTGATCGACGGCGACACGGTGCTCGTGTCCGCCCGGCTCTCGCCCGGCGTGGTCCGGGCGCCCGCGCCGGTGTCTTGGACCGAGGCGCGGGCCGCGTCGGCCCGCTTCCCCGGCCACCACGAGCACCCGTTCCCCGGGTGCTTCGTATGCGGCACCGAGCGGGCCGCCGGCGACGGGCTGCGCGTGTTCCCCGGGCCGGTGGCCGGCCGCATGGCCTGCGTGCTGGCCCCCGCTGCAGCCCATGCGGGCCCCCACGGCCGGCTCTCCCCGGCGGCCGTGTGGGCGGCGCTGGACTGCCCGACCGCGTGGGTCAACATGCGGCCGGGCGCCGTGGCGCTGCTCGGCCGCCTGCGGGCAGAGGTGCGGGGCCCGCTGCACCCGGGCGAGGAGTACCTGGTGGTGGCCGAGTCGGCCGGGACCGAGGGCCGCAAGGCCTACGGCCGGGCCGGGATCTACGGCCGCGACGGGCGCCTCCTCGCCGCATCCGAGGCCATCTGGATCAGCGTCGATCGCGGACCCTGACCTCCGACCGACCCGGGAACCGACCTGGGGCGCGGGCGGCCCGGCGGCCGTCCCGCCCCGGGCGACAACCGGGCAGATGCCCGTTCCCCGCCAACGGGTGCGGTCGCACCATCGCGGTGTCCAGGCGGATGGACCTGCGAAGGAGGCAGTCATGGCAGCACACCGGTTCGGCGGGATCGGCGGCGCCCTGGCCGCGGCGGCGCTGGCGCTCGGCGCCTGCGCCGGCGACGGCGGCGACGATCTGACGGCGGAGGAGCAGCTGGAGGCGGCGCTCGACGAGGCCGCCGACGAGATGGCGGAGGACGCGGGGACCGAGACGACGGAGACCGAGGCCCGGGAGACCCGGCCCGAGCCGGTCGACGTCGACCTGCCCCGGGAGACGAGCTACGCCCACGCCACGTGGACGGTCACGGAGGTGGCGTTCCAGGAGGCCTCGGTCGACGAGTTCGGCTACGAGACGGGCCCGCTGGCGATCGTGGGGTTCACGGTGGCCAACACGGGCGAGGGCGGGACCGACCTGAGGGTCGCGCCGTGGCTGCTGTCGCTGGTCGACGGCGACGGCGGTCGCGTCCCGGCGCCGATGGACGCGCTGGAGGAGGAGATCGTGGTGGTGGGCGGCGATGCCGACTTCGAGGCCACCTTCCAGCTCGACGAGGGCACCGCGGCGGAGGACCTGGAGGAGTACACCGTCCAGATCGGCGAGGAGGGCTACGTCCCCGCCCCGATCCCGCTGACGGGCACGGTGCCGGTCCCCGGCTATCCCGTGACCGTCACGCTGCCCCCCGAGATCGGCGGGGTGATGAACGGCGGCCCGGCCACCATCCGGAACCTGCGCGGCGTGGTCACGCTCGACTTCGCCGGCCACCGGGCGGAGGACGGGACGCGGTTCCTGGCCGTGCAGGGCGACCTGCAGGGCGGCGACGGGGGCCACTTCTACCCGTCCTGGAACGACGTCCGGGTGTCGGTCGACGGCATCCAGACCGACGAGGCCCTCGATTCGCCGACCCTTCCGAACAGCTTCAGCAACGGGGGCACGGCGTCGGCCACCTGGGTGTTCGTGATCCCGGCCGACGGCAAGGACGGCATGGTCCATTTCGGGTCGCAGTCGGCGCCCGACGTGCCCGGCGGGCCGTTCACCTTCCCTGCCCTGCCGTGAGGGTGCCACGATCGTCCGGTGGCGACCGAACACGACTGGTACGCGGCCAACCGGGAGTTCTGGGACGAGCGCGCGCCCCTGCACGCCGCCGGCGAGTTCTACGGCCTGGCGGACTTCCTGGCCGACCCGGACGCCATCACGCTGCGGCCCTTCGAGATCACGGAGGTCGGGGACGTGGCCGGGCGCACGCTGGTCCACCCCCAGTGCCACTTCGGGATGGACACCCTGTCGTGGGCCCGCCGGGGGGCCGAGGTCGCCGGCATCGACATCTCGCCGGCGGCGGTGGCGGCGGCCGAGGACGCCGCGGACGAGGCCGGGCTCGACGCCACGTTCCAGGTCGGCAACGTCTACGACGCCGTCGAGGTGGTGGGTGGCCGGACCTTCGACATCGTGTACACGGGCCTCGGCGCCCTCAACTGGCTCCCCGACATCGGGCGGTGGGCCCGCGTCATGGCCGGGCTCACCGCTCCCGGCGGGTTCCTGTACCTGGCCGAGTTCCACCCCGTGCACTCGATCCTCGGCGACGAGGACCTCACGGTGACGTACCCGTACTTCCACACCGACCCGCTGGAGTTCGAGGAGGCCGGGTCCTACGCCGACGAGCAGGCCGCGACCACCGCCAACAAGACCTACGAGTGGACCCACGGGATCGCGGAGGTCCTGACCGGCCTGCTCGACGCCGGCTTCGCGCTCGAGCTGTTCCACGAGCACGACTACACGCTGTTCCCGCGGTGGCCGTTCCTGGTCAAGGAGGGCCGGGACACGTACCGGCTGCCGGAGGGGACGCCGTCGCTGCCGCTCATGTACAGCCTGCGGGCCCGCCGGTAGCCTCGTCGGATGGGTCGAGGATCGACGCGCGGGTTCTTCGGCCGGCGGCGGCAGCCCGAGTCCGGGCGGCTGCCACCGGGGCAGTACGACGCCGGCCGGGAGTGGCCGGTCCTCAGCGCCGAGGTCACGCCCGGGCTCGACACGGCCACCTGGACCTTCACGGTCGACGGCCTGGTCGACAGGCCCGTCACCTGGACCTGGGACGAGATCCACGCGCTGCCGCCGTCCGCCTACAACGGCGACATCCACTGCGTGACCACCTGGTCCAAGCTCGACATGCGCTTCGACGGCGTGTCGGTCGACACGCTGCTGGCGGCGGCGGGGCCCCGACCGGAGGCGGCCTTCGTGATGGCCCGGTCCCACACCGGCTACACCACCAACCTCCCGCTGGCCGACGTCACCGGGGGCAAGGCCTGGGTGGTGTGGGACGTCGACGGCGGCCCGCTGCCGGCCGAGCACGGGGGACCCGCCCGGCTGCTGGTGCCGCACCTGTACTTCTGGAAGAGCGCCAAGTGGGTGTCGGGGATCGAGCTGCGCGACCACGACAGTCCCGGGTTCTGGGAGCGCAACGGCTACCACGACCGGGGCGACCCGTGGCTCGAGCAGCGCTACCAGGGTGACTGACGTCCCCGCCCCGCCTCCCGCCACCGGCCCGGGGCGGCCGAGCCCGTGGCAGTTCGCCACGGTCACCGACCTGTGGCACGAGACCCCGCGAGCCAAGACGTTCCGCCTCGCGCTGGAGCGGCCCACGCCGTTCCTGGCCGGCCAGCACTTCATCGTCCGCCTCACGGCGCCCGACGGCTACCGGGCCCAGCGGTCCTACTCGGTGGCGACCGCCCCGGGCGACGACTCCCGGATCGACCTGACGGTCGAGTTGCTCAAGGGCGGCGAGGTGTCCGGCTACCTCCATGACGTCGTCGTGCCCGGCGACACCTTGGAGGTCCGGGGCCCGATCGGCGGCTGGTTCGTGTGGCGCGGCGACACACCCGCGCTGCTCGTCGGCGGCGGTTCCGGCCTCGTGCCGCTGATGTCGATGTTGCGGCTGGCCCGCGCCACCGGCCGGTCCGACCTGGTGCGGCTGGCGGTGTCGGTGCGGAGCCCGGACGACCTCTACTACCGCGACGAGCTGCCCGGCCCCGAGGTCACCGTCGCCTACAGTCGTGAGGCCCCGCCGGGCGCGGATCGGGCGGCAGCCCGGCTGATGGCCGCCGACCTCGAGTGGATGCTGGTCGAGGGGGCGACGTGCTACGTGTGCGGGTCCGCCGGGTTCGCCGAGGCGGCCAGCCGCCTGCTGGTCGGTCTGGGCGTGCCGGTGCCGGACATCCGGGTCGAGCGATTCGGTCCCAGCGGCTGAACTGAACGGGCGCACCGCGGGCGTAGGCTCGGCTCACCTGCCGCGACTCATCGAAGAGAGGGCACGCCGTGCCGTACGTCTACGCGTTCGACCATCGCCACCCGCGGCCGCCGATGGACATGAAGGACCTCCTCGGCGGCAAGGGCGCCAACCTGGCGGAGATGACCTCGGTGCTCGGGCTGCCGGTGCCGCCCGGGTTCACCATCACCACCGACGCGTGCCGCGACCACATGCGCTCCGGGTGGCCCAAGGGCTTGACCGAAGAGGTCGCCCGCCACGTCGGCAAGCTCGAGAAGACCATGAGGCGCCGGCTCGGCGACCCGTCGGACCCGCTGCTCGTCAGCGTCCGCTCCGGCGCCAAGTTCTCGATGCCGGGGATGATGGACACGGTCCTCAACCTGGGCCTCAACGACCGCAGCGTGAAGGGCCTCGCCATCGGCACGTCCGACGAGCGCTTCGCCTACGACTCGTACCGGCGCTTCATCGCCATGTACTCCCGCATCGTCCTCGACCTCGACGGCGATCCGTTCGAGGGCGAGCTGGAGCGGGCCAAGCGCAACGCCAAGGTCGACAGCGACGCCGCGCTGCCGGCCGAGGCACTCCGCGACCTGTGCGTGATCTACAAGAAGATCGTCAAGGAGAAGACCCGCCGGGCCTTCCCCCAGGACCCCCAGCGCCAGCTGCGGGGCGCGATCGAGGCCGTGTTCAGCTCGTGGGACAGCCCCCGGGCCCGCGCCTACCGCGACCGGGAGAAGATCCCGCACGACCTGGGCACCGCCGTCAACGTGCAGACGATGGTGTTCGGCAACCGCGACGACGAGTCGGGCACCGGGGTCGGCTTCACCCGCAACGCCGCCACCGGCGACGACAGGCCCTACGGCGACTTCCTCGTCAACGCCCAGGGCGAGGACGTCGTGGCCGGCATCCGCAACACCGAGAACCTCGACGACCTGGGTAAGCACTTCCCCGGCATCAAGGACGAGCTGCTCGGCATCTTCTCCCGCCTCGAGGCCCACTACCGGGACATGTGCGACACCGAGTTCACCATCGAGCAGGGCAAGCTGTGGATGCTCCAGACCCGGGTCGGCAAGCGCACGGGCCGGGCGGCCCTGAAGATGGCGGTCGACATGACCAACCAGCGGCGGCGGGGCTGGAAGATCACGCGGGCCGAGGCGCTCCAGCGCATCACCGAGGACCACGTCGAGCAGGTGCTCCATCCCCAGTTCGCGTCCGACGACGTGCAGGTCATCGCCACCGGCCTCGCCGCCTCGCCCGGCGCGGCGGTGGGCCAGGCGTACTTCACCGCCGACGGGGCGGCGGAGGCCGCGGCGGCCGGCGCCAAGGTCATCCTCGTCCGCAGCGAGACCTCGCCGGAGGACGTGCACGGCATGCAGGCGTCCGAGGGCATCCTCACCGCCCGGGGCGGCCTGGTCAGCCACGCGGCCGTGGTGGCCCGGGGCTGGGGCATCCCCGCGGTCGTGGGGGCCGAGGGCGTGGCGATCTCCGGCACGTCGTTCACGGCCGGCGGCGTGACGGTGAGCGAGGGCGACGTCATCTCGCTCGACGGCACGACCGGCAAGGTGGTGCTGGGGGAGGTCGAGCTGGCCTCCAGCGACGCCCCGCCCGAGCTCGACACGATCCTCGGCTGGGCCGACGCGATCCGCCACGGCCGCAACCCCCGCCGGGCCCGCCTGGCGGTCCGGGCCAACGCCGACACCGGCGCCGACGCGGCCAAGGCCCGCGAGCTGGGCGCCGAGGGCATCGGCCTGTGTCGGACCGAGCACATGTTCCTGGGCGAGGACCGCCTGCCCATCGTGCGGGAGATGATCCTGGCCGACACCGACGACGGCGAGGCCGCGGCGCTGGAGAAGCTGCGGGCGGCCCAGAAGGACGACTTCTTCGCCATCCTCGAGGCCATGGACGGCCTGCCCGTGACCGTGCGGCTGCTGGACCCGCCGCTGCACGAGTTCCTGCCGAGCGTGGAGGAGCTCCACGTCAAGGAGGCCACCGGCTCGCTGTCCAAGGAGGAGCAGCGCCTGCTCAGCGCGGCCCGGTCCTGGAGCGAGCAGAACCCGATGCTCGGCACCCGCGGCGTGCGCCTCGGTGTCATCAAGCCCGGCCTCTACGCCATGCAGGTCCGGGCGCTGATGGAGGCCGCGCTCGATCGGGCCAAAGCCGGCGGCAAGCCGGTGATCGAGATCATGATCCCGCTGACCGTCACCCGGGAGGAGATGGCCGAGGCCCGCGACTGGGTCACCGACGCCATCGCCCAGGCGATGAAGGGGTCGCGCCGCAAGCTCGACGTCACGATCGGGACCATGATCGAGACGCCGCGGGCTGCACTGCGGGCCGACGAGATCGCCGAAGTCGCCGACTTCTTCAGCTTCGGCACGAACGACCTGACCCAGATGACGTTCGGGTTCAGCCGCGACGACGTGGAGTCCCGGCTCATGCCGGCGTACCTGGCCCACGGCCTGCTGCGCCGCAACCCCTTCGAGACCATCGACGTCGGGGGCGTGGGCGCCCTGGTGGAGACGGCGGTCGAGCGGGGGCGGGCGACCAACCGCAAGCTCAAGCTCGGCGTGTGCGGCGAGCACGGCGGCGACCCCGCCTCGGTGGCGTTCTTCCAGCGCGTGGGGCTCGACTACGTGTCCTGCTCGCCGTTCCGGGTCCCCGTGGCCCGGCTGGCCGCCGCCCAGGCCATCGTCGGGTCGTCGGGCTCGGACACCCGATAGCGGGGTTCGCCAGCGGGGTTCGGTGGCGGGGTCGGGACCGGTGGCCCGTGCAGATACACTCCATCGGACCGAAGGGGAGTAGCCCTCGACGTGATCATCGTCAGTACGGCCTCGGGGCGGGCAACCGTTCCACGGCCCGGTGATCACGGCCCCTGTGGCGGGCGAGACCTTCGGCTGGTAGGCCCCGTGGCACACAGCCGGAGGTAACTGGTGTTCCCGTCCCTCGCCGTACTGGCGTCCGAGTCATCCTCCTCGTCGGCCGACGGCAACTTCGCCAGCTTCCATGTCCCGGTGTGGGTGTGGGTCGCCTTTCTGGCGTTCGTCACGGCCCTGCTGATCATCGACCTGCTGGTCGTCCACCGCCGGCCCCATGCCCCCTCGACGAAGGAAGCCGCCATCGAGTCGGCGGTGTGGATCGGCATCGGCCTGGCCTTCACGTTCGTGATCCTGGGCTGGCACGGCGGCCAGGCGGCCACGGAGTACATCTCCGGCTACCTGATCGAGAAGAGCCTCAGCGTCGACAACGTGTTCGTGTGGGCGCTGATCATGAGCTACTTCGCGGTGCCCCGGGCATACCAGTTCCGGGTGCTGTTCTGGGGCATCTTCGGCGCCCTGGTGCTGCGCTTCGTGTTCATCTTCGCCGGCGTGGCGCTGCTCGAGCGGTTCGAGTGGATGCTGTTCGTGTTCGGGGCGTTCCTGCTGATCACGGCGTTCCGGATGCTCCGCCACGACAACGAGGAGGTCCATCCGGAGCACAATCCGGTGCTGCGGGTAGTTCGCAAGGTGATCCCGTCGACGACGGAGTACAACGGCCAGCACCTGTTCGTGCGGCACGCCGGCAAGCTGCTGGCCACGCCCCTGTTCGCGGTGCTGATCGTGATCGAGACCAGCGACGTCGTGTTCGCGGTCGACTCGATCCCGGCGATCCTGGCCGTGAGCCGCGAGCAGTTCATCGTGTTCAGCTCGAACGCCTTCGCCATCCTCGGCCTGCGGGCGCTCTACTTCCTGCTGGCCGACCTGCGGGACAAGTTCTCGCTGCTCCAGCAGGGCCTGGCGGTCATCCTGGCCTTCGTGGGCGTCAAGATGATCCTGTCGGAGTGGTACCACATCCCGACGATCCTCAGCCTGGGCGTGATCGCCCTGGTGCTCGCGATCTCGATCGTGCTGTCGATCCGCAAGGACGCTCGGGAGGAAGCGGACGGCGCCGCGGCCGGGGTGTCGCGGCCGGGGGGCAACGGGACGGCCGTGGCGACGAACGGCGATCCCGAGACCCCGCTGCCGGACCCGAACGGCGAGCGCGACCACGCGCCGGAGCCGGCGGCCCGCGACCGTCGGCCGGCGGACTGACGACGGGCTCTGGCGTCCGTTCGTGTCGGCTTCCGACGCGGACGAACGCCAGAATCGTCAGAGTCGGGCCGCGCCCGCCCGGGCCCGCGCCATCCACCAGCCCAGCTCGTCCTCGTCCCCGAGGGCCTTCTCCCAGCCCAGCTGGACCACGGTGCCCAGCAGGCACAGGTCGAGCTGGCGATCCCACCAGCGCGCGGTGTCGACCCCGTGGCGCTCCAGCGCGGCGCGGAAGCGGTCGATGGCCGCGTCCTTCGTCTCGGGTAGCCGGGCCCGGTTGAGGGCCAGGTACCAGCCCAGGTCGGCGCAGGGCGGGCCCTCGCCGGGGTAGGCGCAGTCGAGCAGGATCGTGCGGCCGTCCGGGTGGCTGCCGAGGTTGCCCATCTTCCAGTCGCCGTGCAGGAACGTCTGCGGCGTGTCCGCCACGGCGTCGGCCAGCAGCCAGGGCGCGGCCCGGACGCCGGCCACCGCGTCCCGCACGTCGGCCGGCGTCCGCTCGGCGAAGGCGGTCCAGCCCCGGGCGACGATGGGAGGCACTTCGTCGGGCCAGCCCCGGGCCTCCTCGCAGGCCAGCATCCCGTCGCCGAACATGCACCAGCGCACCGACGCGGGCACGAGCCCCACGGTGTCGGTCCAGCCCCACTGGCGGGCCGACAGCTCGGCCAGGTGGTCGAGGAACGCGGCGTGCTGTTCCAGCGGGACCACGGTGTCGCCCTCGGGGACGAGGTGGTCGCCGACGTCCCGCATCAGCAGCGCGGCGCCCAGGCCGCGGGGCCCGAACCCCCGGGCCGCGCCGACCAGCGTGTGGTCGATGGACGGAGGGAACAGGTCGAGCAGCCCGGACGCCCACACGGTGACCTGGTGGCACCCGAGGTCGCCGACGCTGCGGGCCAGCCAGTCGTCGTCGACGTGCATGAGCTTGAGGACGTGCGGCTCGCCGTCGATCTCCAGCCGCTCGAACGTGGAGCCCGACTTGCCGTCGCCGGTCCGGAACGGCCGCCGGCCGGTGGCGCCGTCGATCAGCTCCTCGATCGACGCGGCCACCGGCCGGGCGGTGGGAGTGAGGCCGCCTGCCATGCGACCAGGATGGCAGCGAGGGACGGCCCCGGCGACCGCCGCGCCACCGGAACCGTCCCTACGCCTGGATGCGGGCGGTCAGGCCGCCCGGCGGTAGAGCCGCACCGCCAGGGGGGCGAACACCGCGACGATCCCCACGGACCAGGCGATCGAGGCGATGACACCCCACCCGGCGGGTTGGCCGAGCACGAGGTCTCGGGCGGCGTCGACGGTGGCGGTGACGGGCTGGTGGTTGGCGAAGGCCTGGAGCCAGCCCGGCATGAACGACGTGTCCACGAAGGCCGAGGACGCGAAGGTCAGGGGGAACAGCAGCGGGAACGTCGCCGCCTGGGCCGCCTCGCCGTTGGGGGAGCGGAGGCCGACCACCGCCAGCATCCAGGACATGGCGAAGGCGAACAGCAGGATCAGGCCGACCGCGGCCAGGAAGGCGAGGACGCCGCCGTGGATGCGGAAGCCGACCATGACCGCCACGACCGTGATGAGGACCATCACGAAGACGTTGCGGACGGTGTCGGCCAGCGTCCGGCCGGCCAGCACCGCCGAGCGGGCCATGGGCAGCGATCGGAACCGTTCGATCAGGCCCTTCTGCAGGTCCTCGGCCAGGCCGATGCCGGTGGCGGCCGCGCCGAACACCGCGGTCTGGACCATGATCCCCGGCGTCAGGTAGTCGACGTAGGCGACCGACGGGTCGGCCAGGTTGATCGAGTTGCCGAACACGTACCGGAACAGCAGCACGAACATGATCGGCTGGATCGAGCTGAACACCGCCAGCTCGGGGAGCCGCACGTACGCGAGCAGGTTGCGCCAGGTGACGGCGCGGGCGTCGGCCACGGCGGAGCGCCACCGGGCCGGGGCGGGTGCCGGCCCGGTGACGCCGACCGGGGGAGAGACGGTGGTGGGCGGGGGGAAGGTCGTCGCGGTCATGCGGCACCTCGCTGGGCGGTCGCGGGCTCGTCGTCGTCGCTCGCGGCCCGGTGGCCGGTGAGCGAGAGGAACACGTCGTCGAGGCTGGGCTCGCGCACGCCCAGACCGGTCGGTTCGAGGTCGGCGGCGTCGAGGACGCGGAGCATGTCGACCACCGCGCGGGGGCCGTCCTCGACCGCCAGCTCGAGCGCCCGGCCGTCGACGGACGGCCGCACCCCGAGGTGGGCGTCGAGCAGGCTGGCGGCCCGGGCGGCCGCCGCCGGGTCGATCAGGAAGACGTCGACCATCGTGGCGCCGAGTCCGGCCTTGAGCTGGGCGGGGGTGCCTTCGGCGATGACCCGGCCCTGGTCGATGACCGCGATGCGGTCGGCGAGCCGGTCGGCCTCCTCCAGGTACTGGGTGGTCAACAGCACGGTGGCGCCGTCGGTCACCAGTTCCTCGATGACCTCCCACAGGTCGCTGCGGCTCGCCGGGTCGAGGCCGGTGGTGGGCTCGTCGAGGAACAGGACCTGGGGCCGGTGCACCAGGGCGGCGGCCAGATCGAGCCGGCGGCGCATGCCACCCGAGTAGGTCTTGGCCGGGCGACCGGCCGCCCCGGTCAGCCCGAACCGCTCGAGCAGCTCGTCGGCCCGGGCCGCCACCAGCTTGCGGGGCAGGTGGGTGAGACGCCCGACCAGGCGCAGGTTCTCGCGGCCCGTGAGGTTCTCGTCGACCGCGGCGTACTGGCCGGCCAGGCCGATCCGCTCGCGCACGGCCTGAGGGTGGCGGGTGACGTCGAGGCCCAGGACCTCGGCCGTGCCGCCGTCGGGGCGCAGGATTGTGGTCAGCACGCGGACCGCCGTGGTCTTGCCCGCGCCGTTGGGCCCCAGCAGCCCCACCACGGTGCCGGAGGGGACGGAGAGGTCGATGCCCGCCAGGGCCACGACCTCGCCGAAGGACTTGGCCAGGCCCTCGACGCGGATGGCCGGCTGACCGGCCGGTTGGAGGGTGGGGGATGACATGCCGGCCATCCTGTCGAGATAGTTGAGTCGAGTCAACCTTCTTTTCGGATTTATCGTTGAGTCGAGACAAATAAGTGCTTGCGCGGGTAACATCGTGCTGTGACCGAGGACACGGCGAGGCAGATCACCCAGGCGGTGGCCGAGCTCTTCTTCTCGGCCGAGAACCAGGCGACGTTCATGGACACCGCCGCCGAGCTGGGGCTCACGCCCCCGATGCTCAAGGGGATGCTGGAGCTGGAGCCCGGCGAGGCCGTGCCGATGCGCCACCTCGCCGACCGGTGGGGCTGCGACGCGTCGTTCGTGACCGTGGTGGTCGACGGCCTCGAGGGCCGGGGCTTCGCCGAGCGGCGGGTGGCGCCGCACGACCGCCGGATCAAGGCGGTCGAGCTCACACCCGAGGGCGTCGAGGCCCGCGAGCGCGCCATGGACGCCGTCTACGGCCCCCGGGCCGGGTTCGAGGCGCTCAACGAGAGGGAGCAGGTCACCCTGGCCAAGCTGCTCACGAAGATGGCCCACGCCCAGGCCGTCCACGACGCCGAGTTGCTCGCCCGGCCCGACGTGCGGGCCAGCGTGCGCCGGGCCACCGCCCAGCGCACCCGCGAGTTCCGGGGCAGGCCCGACAACCGGATGCACGCGGCGGCCGAGGCCGGCGGCTGGCGCGAGCACCTCGAGGTCCACCGCGAGGAGCTGCGCTACCTCCGCGAGGAGCTGGCCCGCATGCGCGACGACCTCAAGGCCCAGATGCGGGGCCCGGTCGACGAGATCAAGGCCGCCAAGCAGGAGGTCAAGGGCGACCTCATAGCGGCCAAGGACGACGTGAAGGGCGACCTCAAGGGCGCACGGGACGACATGGTCGCCCACCTCAGGGGACGGCGCCCCCGCAGGTAACCTCGCCTCGATGGGCATCCACGACGAAGACGTCGCTGCGGTACGGGCGGCGTCCGACATCGTGGCGATCGTCAGCCAGTACACGCCGCTGCGGCGGGTGGGCCAGCGCTGGCAGGGCCTGTGTCCGTTCCACGGCGAGAAGACGCCGTCGTTCTCGGTCAACGCCGCCGAGAACATGTACTACTGCTTCGGCTGCCAGGCCCGGGGCGACGTCATCACGTTCGTCCGGGAGAAGGAGCAGCTCGACTTCGTCGGCGCGGTCGAGTGGCTCGCCGGCAAGGCCAGCATCACGCTGCGCTACACCGACCGCAACGAGGGCGAGAGCCGCAAGCGCCGGGCCCGGCTGGTCGACACGGTGGCCAAGGCCGTGGCGTGGTACCACGAGCGGCTGCTGTCCGGGCCCGACGCGGGCACCGCCCGCAGCTACCTGCGCGCCCGGGGCCTCGACGGCGAGGCGGTGCGACAGTTCCAGGTCGGCTGGGCGCCCGACGCCTGGGACGAGCTGTCGAAGGCGCTGCGGCTGGACGACGACCTGGCGACCGGCACCGGCCTGGCCCGGCGCAACAGCCGGGGCCGGCTCCAGGACCACTTCCGGGCCCGCATCCTGTTCCCCATCTACGACGACCGCGGCGACCCGGTCAGCTTCGGGGGCCGGATCCTGCCGGGCGGCGAGGGGCCGGGCAACCAGGGCAAGTACAAGAACACGACCGAGACGCCGCTCTACAACAAGTCCAAGGTGCTGTACGGGTTGGAGCGGTCCAAGGCCGCGATCGTGACCGCCGGCGCCGCGGTGATCTGCGAGGGCTACACCGACGTCATCGGCTTCCACCGGGCGGGCGTGCCCCTGGCCGTGGCCACCTGCGGCACCGCGCTCACCGACGACCACGTGCGGCTGCTCACCCGGTTCTCCGCCCGGCGGCTGGTGCTCGCCTTCGACGCCGACTCGGCCGGCCAGGCCGCGGCCGAGCGGTTCTACCGCTGGGAGCGGGAGCACGACGTCGAGGTGGCGGTGGCCGACCTGCCGCCCGGCCAGGACCCGGCCGACGTGGCCGCGTCCGACCCGGGCCGGCTGGCGGCGGCGGTGGACGGCGCGACGCCGTTCCTGCGGTTCCGCCTGGAGCGGTCGTTCGCGGCCGCCGACTTCACCACCAACGAGGGTCGGGCCCGCGCGGCCGAGCGGGCGCTGGCGATCCTGGCGGAGCACCCCTCCGACTTCGTCCGGGACCAGTACCTCATGGACGTCGCCGGCCGCTGCCGGATCGAGCCGGAGCGCCTGCGCGAGCAGCTCGACCGGGTCCGGTCCCGGCCGACGGCGGCCCCGCGACGCGGCGACGCCGGCGGCCGCGCGGCCGTCCGGGCCGAGGAGGTCCCGCCGCCCTGGGTCACCGACGGCGGCCGGGCGGTCGACAACCGCCCCGACGGCGACTCGCCGGCCGCGGTCGCGGGCAACGGGCGCCATTCCCCGCTCCGGGAGGGTCCGGCGCTGGAGGTGCTGCGCCACGCCGTGCACGATCCGGCGGCGGTGGGGGAGTACCTCGTCCCCGCCCTGTTCGGCGACCCGGTGCTGCTCGGGGCGTACGAGGCGCTGCTCGGGGCCGAGTCGCACACCGAGGCGATCTCGTCGGCCGAGCCCGCGGTGGCCGACCTGCTGGCCCGCCTCGTGGTCGACGAGCCGTCGTCCGAGCCGTTCGACGCGGTGCGGCTCCTGCACATCGAGGTGGCCCGCCGGGAGATGGCGGCGCTGCGGCTGGCGTCGGCCACAGAGGCCGACGGCACACAGGCGCTGACCGACGTGGCGACGTTGAGCCGTGTGATCGACGGGCTCCGCAGCGTGCAAACGGCGTCCGGGTCGGCGGACAGATTGCTAGCCTGGCTCGAAGATCGGGAGCGAAAGGGGGGGTGAAACACGTGCCATCGGCGCTCGATGCATGGAACGGCTCCTCTGAGGACGAGCTCGATCGACTGGTCGAGCACGCCAAGTCGTCCGGGCGCCTCACGCAGCACGACCTGGTCCGAGCCCTGGCACACGTCGAGATCACGCCCGAGGTCCTGGCCGAGATCTACCGCCGGTGCCGGGCCGCAGGCATCGTCGTCGAGGAGACCGACGACCTCGACCTGAGCCATCCCCGCGAGCCGCCGGGTGCGTCCGAGGGCGAGCCCGGCGAGCCCGACGTGGTGCCGGCCGCCGACCTGGTGGTCGAGCCCGACGGCACGTCGACGGTGGTCGTGTTCGCGGCCGAGAACGCGGTGGGCCGGGGTCCCGAGCGGGCCCACCTGCGGCGCCTGTCCGCCACCATGCGCCGGCGCACCCGGCTCAGCGCCGATCGCGGGGCCGAGCGGGGCGGCGGCACGTCGGACCCGGTGCGCATGTACCTGCGCGAGATCGGCCGGGTGCCGCTGCTGGTGGCGGCCGAGGAGGTCGAGCTGGCCAAGCGCATCGAGACCGGCGCCGAGGCGTCCGAGCACCTGGCCGACCTCGACGCCGCGGGCACGCTCGACAACCTGCCGGTCGACGAGTCGCAGCGCCTCCAGGTCCTGGCCGACGACGGTGACGACGCCAAGAGCGCGCTGATCCAGGCCAACCTGCGGCTGGTCGTGTCGATCGCCAAGCGCTACGTGGGGCGGGGCATGCAGTTCCTGGACCTGATCCAGGAAGGGAACATGGGCCTCATGCGGGCGGTCGAGAAGTTCGACTACACGAAGGGCTTCAAGTTCTCCACGTATGCGACGTGGTGGATCCGCCAGGCGATCACCCGGTCCATCGCCGACCAGGCCCGCACGATCCGCATCCCGGTCCACATGGTCGAGTCGATCAACCGTGTGCACCGGGTCCAGCGGCAGATGGTGCAGCAGCTCGAGCGCGAGCCCACCGTCGACGAGCTGGCCGAGGAGGTCGGCATGACGCCCGAGCGGGTGCGGGAGATCCAGCGCATCTCGCTCGACCCGCTGTCGCTCGACTCGCCGGTGGGCGAGGAGGACGACTCGTACCTGGCCGACTTCATCAAGGACGACGGCGCCGAGGAGCCCGACGACGCCGCCACCCGGCAGATGCTCCAGAACGAGGTCCGCAAGGTCCTCGACGAGCTGAACGACCGGGAGAAGGAGGTCGTGATCATGCGATTCGGCCTCGACGACGAGCAGCCGAGGACGCTCGAAGAGGTCGGCAAGCAGTTCGGCGTGACCCGCGAGCGCATCCGCCAGATCGAGTCCAAGACCCTGGCCAAGCTGCGCCATCCCCACCGGTCGCAGAAGCTCCGCGAGTACCTCGAAGGAGCCTGATTCGGGTTGGTCGGTGCCGGCGGGGCTGCTGCTATCCTCGCCAGGTTCCCTTCCGGGGTAGCTCAGCTGGCAGAGCAGCGGATTGTTAATCCGCGGGTCGTGGGTTCGAGCCCCACCCCCGGAGCATCTTGGCGACCCGGGCCTGTAGCTCAGTGGTCAGAGCAGGCGACTCATAATCGCTAGGTCGTGGGTTCGATCCCCACCGGGCCCACGACGATTGCACGGGTGACCATCACCGAACGCACCGATTTACATCGACCGCGCCACGGCGTAGGCATGTGCACGGTGCACTCGATCCGGTTCGTCACGTCGCTTCCGGACATCGCTCGGTACCTCGAGATCCGGGGGATGTAGCCGCCCGTGGCGCGTTACCGCATCGTCCCCGAGCGCTCTCGGGTCTGGATCGACGCCCGGTCGAGCGTGCACCCGATCCACTCGTCGACCGACGGGCTCGAGGGCTTCATCGAGCTGGACGCCAGCGACGGGGGCGAGGTGGTGCCGGCCACGCCCGCCGCCGGTGCGGTGTCGCTCCCGGTCAGCCGGCTGTCGTCCGGGAACGCTCTCGAGGATCGCGAGCTGCGCAACCGGGTCGATGCCGAGCGGTTCCCCACCATCGACGGGACGATGACGCACGTGGAGCGGGTCGACGGCACTCGGTACCGGGTCGGCGGTGACCTGGTGTTCCGCGGCGTCTCGCAGCCGTGCGAGGACGAGCTGACCCTCGAGGTGCTGGACGATCGCACCGTGCGGATCGAGGGCGGCTCGACGTTCGACATCCGGGACTTCGGCATGCAGCCACCCCGCATCCTGATGCTGCGGGTCCACCCGGACGTGGCCGTCCGCGTCGAGCTCATCGCGGAGCGCGAGTAGGGCGCACCGACGCTCGCCCGAGTTTGGGACCGCTTGCTGATGGTCCTCCCGACGGGTCACTGGGAGCCGAGCACGTCGGCCACCTCGGCGTCCGGATCGACGAACGGCTCGCCGTCGACGTCGATCACGACCCGGTCGAGCCGGCCGGTGAAGCGGAACGGGCCTCGGTAGTCGCCGTCGGCGGGCGAGAAGTCACGGGCCCAGCCCACGGTGAGTCCGGCGCCGGTGATCGAGAACCGGCTCCACGTCACCCGCTCGATGTCTCCGGAGGCGACCGGGTCGCCGTCGACCAGCAGCACGCCGCCGTGGGACGCGCCGTCACGCGCCGGCGTGAACTCGAACCTCAGCGTGTGGTGCCCGCGGCCCAGCCGATCGCCGACGGATCCCTCGATGCGGTACTCGCGCCACCCCGCCAGGTTGTGGACGTAGCACAGGCGCCCGTCGCCGAGGAGGTGGAACGACCAGCCGCCCAGCACCGAGCCCTGGACGGCGAGCACTCCCTCGACCGGCGCGTGCCCGCCGACCTCGACGTGCGCCGTGATAGCGTGCCGGCGGTTCTTGACGTTGACGGCCGCGCTCTCGGGCACCGGGGCGCGGTCGGGGCGGTAGACGTAGCGGCGCCGCCGCCCGACCGGCGAGGGCCGGCCGAACACCAGGTCGGAAAAGGGTCGGTTGTCGAGCGGCAGGACCTGGTAGCGGCCCGCCTCGGCCCACCAGCGCTCGACCAGCGCCCGCAGACGCTCGGGGTGCGCAGCTGCCAGGTCGTGGCACTCCGAGGGGTCGCTCGCGAGGTCGTACAGCTCCCACTCGACGGTGTCGAGGCCCGGCTCGTCGACCTGGATCGGGTGGTACACGACGGCCTTCCAGCCGTCGTGGTAGATGGCCCGGCAGCCGAACATCTCGTAGTACTGCGTGGTGTGACGTTCGGCGGCCGCCGGGTCGTCGAAGCTGTACGCGAAGCTGACCCCCTCCAGCGGTCGCTGCTCGATCCCGCCGATGGTCGACGGCGCTTCGACGCCGATCACCTCGAGGATGGTCGGCACCAGGTCGATGGCGTGCACGTACTGGCGGCGCACCTCGCCGTGCGCCGCGATACCGCCGGGCCAGCAGACCACGAGGGGATCGGCGACCCCGCCCTCGTGCGTCTCGCGCTTCCACCGCCGGAACGGCGTGTTGCCGGCGACGGTCCACCCCCAGGGGTAGTTGTTGTGGATGCGGGGACCGCCGATCTCGTCGAGGCGGGCGTCGGCTTCCTCGACCGTGGTCGGCACGACGTTCCAAGCCCGGGCGTCGTTGAGCGACCCCCGGGGACCGCCCTCGGACGACGCCCCGTTGTCGGACAGGACCAGCACCAGCGTCCGGTCGAGCTCGCCCCGCACCTCGAGCCAGCGGATCAGCCGGCCGACCTGGGCGTCGGTGTGGGACAGGTAGCCGGCGAAGGCCTCCATGTAGCGGGCGTAGACCCGCCGGTCCCGCTCGGACAGCGACGCCCAGGCGGGGACCCAGTCCGGGCGAGGCGACAGCTCGGCGTGCGCGGGCAGGAGGCCGTCGTCGAGCTGGCGCCGGCGGGTGTCGTCGCGCCAGCGGTCCCACCCGCCCTCGAAGTGGCCCCGGTAGCGGGCGATCCAGCCCACCGGGGCCTGGTGGGGCGAGTGGCAGGCTCCCGGGGCGACGTACAACAGCCACGGCTTGTCGACGTCGACGTGGCGCAGGTCGTCGAGGAACTCGATGGCCCGGGACACGAGGTCCTCCGTCAGGTGGTAGCCCTCCTCGTAGGTGCCCGGCGGCTCGACGACGTGGTTGTCGTGCACCAGCGCGGGCACGAACTGATGGGCCTCACCGCCGAAGAAGCCGTAGAACCGCTCGAAGCCCCGCCCCAGCGGCCAGCGGTCCCGGCGCGCGCCCAGGTGCTCGTCCTCCTCGGGGGTGAGATGCCACTTCCCCACGGCATACGCCGCGTAGCCCACCGGGGTCAGCATGGCCGGCAGCAGGCCGCACGAGCGGGGGATCCGGGCGTCGTAGCCGGGGAACCCCGACGCCAGCTCGACGATGCGGCCCATGCCGCAGGAGTGGTGGTTGCGGCCCGTCAACACGCACGCCCGGGTGGGGCTGCACAGCCCGGTCGTGTGGAAGTTGGCGTAGCGCAACCCCGACGCGGCGAGGCGGTCGAAGGTGGGCGTGGCGATGTCGGAGCCGAAGCACCCCAGCTGTGCGAACCCGACGTCGTCGAGCAGCACGATCAGCACGTTGGGAGCGCCCGGCGGTGCCGTCGGCTCGGGCGGCCAGTGCGCCTCCGAGTCCCCGTGGTAGCGACCGATCCTGCCCCTGAACTCGCCACGTTCCACCGACTCCGCTCCTTCTCGCCTGCCGGCGCCGTTGTACCCCGCCGGGGCGAGCGTCGGCGGCTCGCGCGCGGCATGATCCTGCGATGCGCATCGGCATCAGCGGATCGGGTCTCATCGCCCTCAACCGTCCCGTCACCGAGATCGTCGACCATGCGGTCGAAGCGGAGCGTGACGGGTTCGCCTCGTACTGGCTCGCTCAGCTCGCGGTGCCCGACGCGCTGACCGTGCTCGGTGCGGCGGGCCTGGCGACGTCGACCATCGAGCTCGGCACGGCGGTTATCGCCACATGGCCGCGGCACCCGTTGATGCTCGCCGCGCAGGCACTGACCGTGTCCGACATGGCCCAGGGCCGGCTGGCGCTGGGCATCGGGCTGGCGCACAAGGCGACGATCGAGGAGCGCCTGCGCATCCCGTTCGCCCGCCCTGCCAAGCACATGGAGGAGTACCTCGACGTACTGCTACCGGCGCTGCGGGACCGAGCCGTCGACGCGACGGGGGAGATCTGGTCGGGCTTTGCCGAGACCACGGGGGGCCCGGCCAACGTGCCCCCGCCCCCGGTGTTGATCGCGGCGATGGGGCCGCGCATGCTCGAGCTCGCCGGGGGGACGGCCGACGGGAACATCCTGTGGCTCAGCGGGCCGCGCACGATCGAGACGGTCATCGCACCGGCGATGGCCAAGGCCGCGGCGGAGGCCGGCCGAGCGCCAGGCCGCATCGTGGCGGGCGTCCCGGTGTGCGTCACGGACAAGCCCGACGAGGTGCGCGGCCTCATCGCCACGTTCCTCGGCGACTACAACGAGCTGCCGAGCTACCGGGGCGTGATGGACGTCGAGGGCGTCGACGGCCCCGAGGGCGTGTCGCTCGTGGGTGACGAGGAGGCCGTGCGCGCCGGCATCCAGTCCTTCGCCGACGCCGGCGCCACCGACTTCACGCCGGTCGAGTTCGTGCTCGACGACGAAGCCCGCGTGCGCACCCGGGCGCTGCTCACATCGCTGCTCTGACAGGACGCCGGCCATGTGATCGCCAGGTCGCGGGCCCGGCGCCCACCGGGGGGACCGGTGGGCAGGGTCGCGGCGATCGCGGGGCGTGGGAGATCGCGCGAAGCACCCGTGCGGTGCCCTACAGGGGCATGCCGTGGTGGGGTGGGATCTCGCGGCGGCCGATGGCGTCCGCGCGGCGGTGGAGGAGGTCGACCGTGCCGTCGACGTCGCGGGCGATGAGGTAGCGGCGCGCCGCGGCTTCGGTGACGGCGAAGTCGCCGAGCTCGTCGAGGTCGGCCTCGGCGACGTCGCGCCCGGCCTTGGCGAGCATCGCCTTCATCTCGTCGAAGGTCATGCTCGTGCGGCCGGTGGCCTGCCCGCGGCGGGCGAGGTGCTCCGGGCGATTGCGGGCGGCGGTGAACAGGCCGGTGCGCAGCAGGCCGCCCGACGGATAGAGGACCGACGCCCGCAGCAGGGTGCCGTCGGCGACCAGGTTGTGGTGCAGCGACTCGGTGAAGCAGCTGACGGCGGCCTTCGACGCCGCGTACACCGACGCCATCGGCACCGGGGCGAAGCCGCCGTCGCCCGACGACGTGTTCACGATCTGCCCCGGCTCGCCACCCTCGATCATCCGGGGCACGAACGTCGAAGTGCAGATGGCCGTGCCGAACACGTTGACGCCGAAGCACCAGCGCCAGTCGTTCGGCTCCTGCTGCCAGGGCCTGCCGCCCCCGCCGGACGTGACACCGGCGTTGTTGAACAGGAGGTTCACCTTGCCGTGCGCGTCGTACACGGCGTCGGCCAGCGCCGCCACCGCGCCCTCGTCGGTGATGTCGACGCAGTGACCCGAGACCTTCCCGAGCGGGCGCATTGCGCCGACGGCGGACTCGATCGCGGCGGCCTCGACGTCCGCGATCACGACGGTCGCGCCCCGGCGCAGCAGCGCTCCCACGATGCCCCGGCCGATGCCGCCCGCGCCGCCCGTGACCACGGCCACCGAGCCGCCGATCTCCAGCGGAGGCGCGTCCGACGCCGCCACGCTCAGCCCGTCCACTCGATGCCGTAGTCGTCGAACCAGAAGCGGGCCTCACGCACCGCGTTCGGCGGCGTGCGGCGGTCCAGGTCCTGGTTGAGCTGCGCCGGCGTCGGCCCGATCTCGCCCGCGATCTGCGACAGGCCGTCGAGGTCGAGGCCGTAGCACCGCACCGCGTTGAGCCCGAGCAGGAGGCGCGTCTCCTCGACCGGGACCTCCCGGAAGTCGGTCGACAGGCGCGTGACGGTGTTGGGCCAGGTGCCCTCGGGGTGGGGGTAGTCGGTGCCCCACATCAGGGCGTCGATGCCGTTCGCGTAGCGGCGGCGGATCTCGGGCTTGCTCATCGCCGACGCCCCCACGAACACGTTGGTCCCGAAGTACTCGGACGGGAGCCGCTCGATCGTGTTCCTGGTCTGCGACGACATCTTCTTCACCTTCCAGTTCGTGCCGCCGAAGATCACGTCGGTCTTGAACAGGAGGTCGCCGACCCACCACGACCCGCACTCGACCGGCACGTACCTCAGGCCGGGGAACCGGTCGAACTTGCCGGACAGGAGCAGCTGCCACAGCGCCCGGTGGGTCCAGAACGCCACCTCGAGCATGAACTGCGCCATGTTGTCGTTGTAGGAGGCCATGTCGGCCTCGCCCGAGTGCGTGTGGACGACGAGCCCGGCCTCGGCGCACGCGGCCCACACCTGGTCGTAGGACGGGTGCCCGTACGACGGCTTGTCGTGCCACATGGTCGGGATGAGGATGCCCCGGATGCCGGGCATCCCGGCGAGCGACTCGATCTCCCGCACGGCCTCGTCGATGCCGTGGGTGACCGGCACGAGGGCTACGCCGGCCCGGCGCGGCGGGTTGGTGGCGCAGAACTCCACGAGCCAGCGGTTGTGGGCGCGGGCGCCGGCCCAGGCCAGCCGGGGATCGCTGATCATGCCGGCCTGGAGCCCAGCCCCGAACGGCGGCGCCTCCATGCCGGTCACCGAGTCGCCGTCGGGGAAGATCACCTCGCCCGCGACGCCGTCGGCGTCGAGCACCTTGTCGCGCACGGCGGGGTCGTACGCGCCGCGCAGCCCCTGCTCGTTGTCGCGCTCCCACTGCTCGACGTACTCGCCGTTGACCTCCTCGACCATCGTGCGGTGCTGGTGGCGGGTGACCAGCCACTCGTCGAACTCGGGGTGCAGCGACGACTCGAGGTACTCGCGGTAGTCCTCGACGAACAGGCCGGCGTGCGTGTCGGACGAGACGATCACGTACGGGGCGTCGCTGCGGTCGGCGCCCGCCGCGGGATCGGACATGACTCCCCCTTGCCTGTTCCACGACGATGTCCTACGTTGCGTATAACACTGTTACAGAGTGACCGCAGGAGCGCAACCGCCCGATGGGGAAGACCGCCACGAGGCCCGCCGGGGTCGACGCCGGGGAGGTACGGGACCCCGGTCCCGGCCGCCGGACGGGGCTGGAGCGCGCCGACGTGGTCGCCGCTGCGCTCGACCTGGTCGTGAAGCACGGTCCCGGAGCGCTCACCATGCGGCGGCTCGCGACCGAGCTCGACGTTGGCGCCCCCACCATCTACTGGCACGTCGGCAGCCGCGACGAGCTCGTCGCCGCGATCGTCCGCGCCCAGTCCGAGCGCCTCGCCGAGCGGCCCGTCGAGGGCACGGGCGCCCGCGAGCGCGTGCTCTCCGCGGCGTCACACATCTACACCGGGGCGATCGAGCACCGTGCCATCACCTCCCTGGCGCACCAGACGGGCACCACCTCGCTGCTGCTCCACCACCTCGAGGAGGCGCTCGTGGCCGAGCTGGAGGCCGCAGGCCTCGCCGGCGAGCGGTGCGCCGACGCTCTGCGGGCCATCCTCGTCGTCGTCACCGGGTCCCTCGTCCTGGCGCTGCGGGACCCGTCCCGGTTCCCCGAGGCCTACCGCCCCGACGTGCTGTGGGCGCGCACCGACGCCCCCGTCGCACCCGGCACCCGCGCCGCGCTGTGCGTCGATCCCGACCTCGACGCCCTGACCGCCGCCACCCTGCGGGCCGTCATCGACCACCACGTGCCCGAGGAGCCGCTGTGACCGGACCGCCGACGACCCGGCCGGGCGAGATCGGCGGCTGGCCGAAGCTCGTGGTCACCTACCGCACCGACCCGGCCGGGGTGGCGGCGCTGCTGCCCCCGGGGCTCGACCCGCTCGACCCGGTCGTCACCGTCGGCTTCTACTGCGTGCCGGTGCTCGACGAGCCGGAGCGCGGCGTCAGCGTGAAGGTCGAGGCATCCTGGCGGGGCGTCGCCGGCCAGTACACCCTCGGGCTGGGCATCGACCAGGAGGCGGCCGTCCACGTCAGCGGCGAGACCAACGGGCAGCCCAAGTTCCTCTGCGACATCACCTACTTCCGCTTCGGCGACCGCGTCACGGCGCGCGCCAGCCACCAGGGCTACACGTTCGTCGAGTTCGCCGGCACGGTCACCGGCGAGGTCCCGCCGCGGCGCGACGAGCTCGCCGAGCACGAGTGGTGGACCAAGTATTCCCGTGCCATCGGCGGCGCCACAGGGGCCTACGACTACCCACCCCACGTGGTGGACGTGGCGACGACCTTCGAGCAACGTCACGTCGAGGACGTCGACGGCGCCCTCGTGCTGCGCGACAGCCCCTGGGACCCCATCGCCCGGTACCTCCCGATCTGCGAGCCGGGGCATGCGCAGCTGGTGGCCCACCGACCCACGGCACGCCACGTGTCGAACGCGGGGCCGCTCGACCCGGACGCGTTCTGGCCGTTCGTCGACGTCATCGGTGGCAGCCGCTGGCCCGGCCACCGGGGCGGGCCCCGGCCGTCATGACCAGCGCGAGTGCAGCGAAGCGAGGCCGCCATGGGCGCAACCACTGACCGGTACGTCGTGATCTCCGCCGACTGCCACGGCGGTGCGAGCGTCACCGGGTACAAGCCCTACCTGGCGTCGAGGTACCACGCCGATTTCGACCGCTGGGCCGCCGAGTTCGACAACCCGTACGAGGACAACGCCGGCGCGGACGCCGACCGCAACTGGGGCTCGGAGCGCCGCCTGCGGGAGATGGAGGACGACGGCGTCGTCGCCGAGGTGATCTTCCCGAACACGGTCCCGCCGTTCTTCCCCAAGGTGTCGCTGGTGGAGCAGCCGCCCGGTGCCACCGACGGCGACCTCGAGCGGCGCTGGGCCGGGCTCCAGGCACACAACCGCTGGCTGGCCGAGTTCTGCGCCCGGGCGCCCGGCCGCCGGGCCGGCATCGCCCAGATCATGCTCCACGATGTCGACGCCTCGGTCCGCGAGATCGAATGGGCCGAGGCCAACGGGCTCACCGGCGGCATCCTGCTGCCCGGCGCGCCCCCCGGCTCGGGCGTGCCACCGCTCTACGCCCCCGACTACGAGCCCGTCTGGGACGCGTGCGAGGACCTCGGCATGCCGATCACGCACCACAGCGGCAGCGCGGTGCCCGACATGGGGCCGTACCCGTCGGCGCAGATGATGTTCCTGCTCGAGGTGACCTGGTGGGCGCACCGGGCGCTGTGGCACCTCATCTACTCGGGCGTGATGGAGCGCCACCCCAGGCTCCAGTTCGTGTTCACCGAGCAGGGCACGGCGTGGATCCCCGAGGAGCTCACCCGCCTCGACTACTACCGGGGCCGGCTGTCGGGGACATCGGGCGCGGGCGGGTCGCAGGAGGCGAAGTTCGGGGCCGGCGCGATCGACGAACTGTCGCTGGCGCCGTCCGAGTACTGGCGCCGCCAGTGCCACCTCGGCTCCAGCTTCATCCGTCGCCACGAGGTCGCCCTCCGGGACCGGGTCGGGGTCGAGCGGATCATGTGGGGGAGCGACTACCCGCACCTCGAGGGCTGCTGGCCGTACTCGCGCCAGCACCTGCGCCTCGCGTTCGCGGGCGTCCCCGAGGACGAGGTCCGCCTGATGGTCGGGCGCAACGCGGCCGACGTCTACGGCTTCGACTGGCCGCTGCTCGAGCGGTTGGCCGACCGGCACGGGCCCACCCCGGCCGAGGTGGACCAGGCGCTCGAGGTCGAGGAGATCCTCGACGAGTCGCTGCGCTGCCCGGCGTTCGCGGCGGTGCGCTTCGGGGCTTGACAGCACTCTCGCCGTGATTGGTTGGGATCGAATCGTTCGATATCTAACCTTGGGGTCGTGCCAGAGACGGACCTGCCGATCGGGTTGTTCCTGACGCGGACGGCTCGGGGGGTGAGCCGGGCGTTCGAGGCGGCCTTGGCCGGGGTGGGTGGGTCGCTGGCGACCTGGCTGGTGCTGGCCTCGCTGATGGGTGGGCTGCACCGGTCCCAGCGCGAGCTCGCCCGGGACATCGGGATCGAGGGGCCGACCTTGACCCACCACCTGAACCGCATGGAGGCCGCGGGCCTCGTGCGACGGGCGCGGAACCCGGCGAACAGGCGAGTGCACGACGTCGAGCTGACGCCCGAGGGCGACGCCGTGTTCCTGGCCATGGTGTCCGTCGTGGCGGACTTCGATCGCCGGTTGCGGGACGGGTTCAGCGAGCGCGAGCTCGCGACGCTGCGCCTCCTGCTGCAGCGGCTCGGCGACAACGCCACGTCTGCCACATCCCAGGAAGGAGCCCACGCATGAGCAATGACATCGACCAGCTGTTGACGACCTGGACCGACGCGGAGCGGACGGGCGACCGTCCTGCGCTCGACGGGCTGCTGACCTCCGACTTCGTCGGCATCGGACCCGTCGGGTTCATGCTGCCCAAGGATGCCTGGCTGGCGCGCTTCGGTCCGGACCTCCGCTACGACAGCCTCGACCTGGACGAGGTGTCGACCCGTCGCTACGGGGACGCCGCCGTCGTCGTGGCTCGCCAGCATGCGGCCGGCCAGGCCCGGGGCAACCCCGTGCCGCCCGACACACGGGTGTCGTTCGTCGTCGTGCCCGGGGCCGGGGGGCGGCAGCAGATCGCCGGCATCCAGTACAGCTTCATGGCGCCGGCGGGGGTGCCGTCGTGAAGCTCAGCATCGCGGTCACCAACTACTCGTGGCCGGGAGGATCGGCGGAGCTGACTCCGCGGCTGCTCGACCTGGCCCGCACGGTCGACGGCGCCGGCATCGACACGCTGTGGGTGGCGGACCACGTGCTGCAGATGGACCCGAACGCCGAGATCGACGAACCGATGCTCGAGGCCTACACGACGCTCGGGTTCCTCGCCGCCGCCACGCGGTCGGTGAACCTCGGAACGATGGTGACGTGGGCGACGATCCGGCCGCCGGCGCTCCTGGTCAAGACCGTCACGACCCTCGACGTGCTGTCCGGTGGGCGGGCCTGGCTCGGGGTCGGCGCGGGCTACCAGGCCGACGAGGCGGCCATGGTCGGCCTGCCGTTCGAGCCGACCGCCGAGCGGTTCGTGCGGCTGGAGTAGCTCTTGCAGCTGGCGTGCCACATGTGGGACGGCGACCGCGGCCCGTTCGACGGGCCTCGCCACCACCTCGACCGGCCGATCAACACCCCGCCGCCCGTCGCCCGGCCGCGGGTCCTCGTCGGCGGGATGGGGGAGCGGCGGACCCTGCCGCTCGTCGCCAATTACGCCGACGCCTGCAACCTCTTCGACATCCCCGACGGCGGGGCCACCCTCCGCCACAAGCTCGCCGTCCTCGCCCGCGCCTGCGAGGCGATCGGCCGCGACCCGTCCGACGTCGAAGTGACGATCAGCAGCCGGCTGGGCGAGGGCGAGACGGCCGAGCAGTTCACCGACCGCTGTGCCGGGCTCGCCGACGCCGGCGTCGACCACGTCGTCCTGGTGAGCACCGGGCCGTGGCGCGCGGGCGGCGAACTCGGCGTGGTCCTCGACGCCGCACGCTCGGTCGACCAGGTCGCGTAGTCCGCCGGGCGGGCGGGCGGCGAGGCGCTGTGGTCAGGGGAAGTCGCCGGCGGCCCGCCGGAGCTTCCTGAGCAGGTCGAAGAGCATCGTGGCCTCGGAGTCCGACAGCTCGAGCTTGGCGAAGACCTCGTTCAGCGGCTGTGTCGCCGCCTTGACCACGGCCCGGCCCTTGCGCGTGATGACGGCGAGGATCGCTCGCCGGTCGGATGGATGCGGCCGTCGCTCGACGAACCCCTGGCGCTCGAGACGGTCGACGGCGTTGGTGACGCTGGTGGCGTGCACCTGGAGCCGCTCGCCGACCTTGCCGATCGGCAGCATGCCGTGCCGGCTGAAGGACAGCAGGGCCAGCACCTCGTAGCGGGCGAAGGTCAGGTCGAAGGGCTGGAGCACCTCGTTGATCTGGGCGGCGAAGATCTGCTGCACCCGGTACACGGAGGTGACGACAGCCATGCCCTTGGACGCGTCGTCCCACCCGTGGTCGTTCCACTGGCGGACCGCCTCGTCGATGGGGTCGAGGTGCAGGCGCGGGGCCACAGTCGCTGCGCTCGACCCGCCGGCTCGGCGCCGGTCCGGAGATCGACGTGGACGCTCGCTCATCTGCAGCCTCTCGGCTCGATAGGTGCTGTGGGGCCGGGTGGCCGAGAACAATCGCGCGCTGACCGCGAACGATAGTTGGCGGCACGATACCGCTGGAGTCCTAGGAAGACAAAAGCTTGGTCGTCCAAGTAAGTGCAAGTAGGCTGGTGAACATGTCGCTCCACGTGCCGACCAATCCGGTGAGGGTGGTCACCGCCGCCAGCCTGTTCGACGGCCACGACGCTGCGATCAACGTGATGCGGCGGATCCTCCAGTCCCAAGGCGCCGAGGTCGTCCACCTCGGCCACGACAGGTCCGTGGACGAGGTCGTCGAGGCCGCGGTCGAGGAGGACGTGGCCGCCGTGGCCATCAGCTCCTACCAGGGCGGCCACGTCGAGTACTTCGAGTACCTCGTGCAGCGCCTGGCCGAGGAGGGCTGCGACCACGTGAGGGTCTACGGCGGCGGCGGCGGGGTCATCGTCCCCGCCGAGGTCGAGCGGCTGGCCTCCGCCGGGGTCCGCATCTTCACGCCGGCCGACGGCCAGCGCCTCGGCCTCGCCGGGATGATCAACGAGATCATCCGGGAGTGCGACGTGCGGCCCGAGCTGCCCGGGTCGGTCGACGACGCGCTGGCCGGCTCGACCCGCGAGCTGGCCCGGGTGCTGACCGCGACCGAGCTGGACGCCCTCGACGAGGCGTCGGCCGCCAGGCTGGCCGAGGCCGCCTCGCGCCGCGAGGTGCCCGTGCTGGGCATCACCGGCACCGGCGGCTCGGGGAAGTCGTCGCTGACCGACGAGCTGATCCTGCGGCTGCGCCTCGACCACGAGGACAAGGTGCGGGTCGCCGTCCTGGCGCTCGACCCGACCCGGCGGCGGGCGGGCGGTGCGCTGCTGGGCGACCGCATCCGCATGAACGCCATCGGCGGGCCGGTCACGTTCTTCCGCTCCGTGGCCACCCGGTCCGCGAGCTCCGAGGTGCCGCCCGCCGTCCCGGCCATGGTCCAGGCCCTGAAGGCCGCGGGCTACGACCTGGTGATCGTCGAGACCCCCGGCATCGGCCAGGGCGACTCGGCGGTGGTCGACCTCGCCGACGTGTCGCTGTACGTGATGACGCCCGAGTACGGCGCCGCGTCGCAGCTGGAGAAGATCGACATGCTCGACTTCGCCGACGTCGTGGCGATCAACAAGTTCGAACGGCGGGGCGCCGAGGACGCACTGCGCGAGGTGCGGCGCCAGGTCGCCCGCAACCGCGAGGCGTTCGGGGCCTCCCCCGAGGACATGCCGGTGTTCGGCACCGTCGCCGCTCGGTTCAACGACGACGGCACCACCGCCCTCTACCAGCACCTGCACGGGCTCCTGGGCCTGCCCGAGGGTCGGCTGGCGCCGGTGGCGACGAAGGTGTCGACCGGGATGTCGTCGTTCATCCCGCCCGACCGCGTGCGCTACCTGGCCGAGATCGCGGGGACGGTCCGCGACTACCACGCCGAGACCGCCGAGCAGGCCCAGGCCGTCTACCGCGCCGACGCACTGGCGACGGCGGCCCGGCTGCTGGAGGGCGCGGGCAGGCCCGCGGGCGACGTGGCCGAGCTCCTGGCCGAGGCGCGGGGGGCGGTGTCGCCGGCGACGACCGAGCTGCTGGAGCATCACGCGGGTCACGTGGCCGAGGAGCGGCCGACCCGCGAGTCGCTGTCGGGCACGCTCGTGCCACGGGTGGCGCTGCCCCGCACGCCCGGCCCGGCCGAGCTGGTGCGGTTCCTGCGGGCGGAGAACCTCCCCGGCCACTTCCCGTTCACCGCCGGCGTGTTCCCGATGAAGCGCGAGGACGAGGACCCGACCCGGATGTTCGCCGGCGAGGGCGGCCCGGCCAAGACGAACGCCCGCTTCCACTACCTGGCCGACGGCCAGCCGGCGACCCGGCTGAGCACGGCGTTCGACTCGGTGACGCTGTACGGCGCCGATCCCGACGAGCGGCCCGACATCTACGGCAAGGTCGGCAACAGCGGCGTGTCGATCGCGTCACTCGACGACATGGAGCTGCTCTACGACAGATTCGACCTGATCGACCCGTCGACGTCGGTGTCGATGACGATCAACGGCCCCGCCCCGACGATCCTCGCCATGTTCCTCAATACGGCGATCGACCAGCACCCCGAGCTCGACCCCGCCGACGTGCTGCGCCAGGTCCGGGGCACGGTGCAGGCCGACATCCTCAAGGAGGACCAGGGCCAGAACACCTGCATCCTGTCGACCGAGTTCGCGCTGCGGATGATGGCCGACATCCAGGAGTGGTTCATCGAGCACGAGGTCCGCCGCTTCTACAGCGTGTCGATCTCCGGCTACCACATCGCCGAGGCCGGCGCGAACCCGATCAGCCAGCTGGCGTTCACGCTGGCGAACGGCTTCACCTATGTCGAGGCGTACCTGGCGCGGGGCATGGCGGTCGATGCCTTCGCCCCCAACCTCAGCTTCTTCTTCTCCAACGGGATGGACCCCGAGTACACCGTGCTGGGCCGGGTGGCCCGCCGCATCTGGGCCGTCGCCATGCGCGACCGCTACGGCGCGGACGCGCGCAGCCAACGCCTGAAGTACCACATCCAGACCTCGGGCCGGTCGCTGCACGCCCAGGAGATGGCCTTCAACGACATCCGCACGACGCTCCAGGCGCTCTGCGCCATCTACGACAACGCCAACTCGCTGCACACCAACGCCTACGACGAGGCGGTCACCACGCCCACCGACGAGTCGGTGCGCCGGGCGATGGCCATCCAGCTGATCATCAACCGGGAGTGGGGCCTGGCCGGCACCGACAACCCGCTCCAGGGCTCGTTCATCGTCGAGGAGCTGACCGACCTGGTCGAGGAGGCGGTGCTGGCCGAGCTCGAGCGGATCAGCGAGCGGGGCGGCGTGCTCGGCGCCATGGAGACCGGCTACCAGCGGGGTCGCATCCAGGACGAGTCGATGCTCTACGAGCAGCGCAAGCACGACGGGTCGCTGCCCATCGTCGGCGTGAACACGTTCCTGCCGCCGGAGGGCAGCACCGCGCCGCCGACCGTCGAGCTGCGCCGCTCCGACGACGCGGAGAAGAAGGAGCAGCTGCGCCGGGTCGGCGGCTTCCAGGAGCGGCACGCGGCCGATCGCGAGGCCGCCCTGGAGGGCGTCCGGCGGGCGGCGCTCGACGGCACCAACACGTTCGACGCGCTGATGCACGCCGTCCGCCACTGCACGCTGGGCCAGATCACCCGGACGCTGTACGAGGTCGGCGGCAAGTACCGCCGCAACGTCTGACGTCAGGCGGGGTCCCGGCCGAGGCCCTGCTGGCGGCTGAGCACGATCGCGTGCGAGCGGTCCGTCACGTTGAGCTTGGTCAGCACGTTCGACACGTGGTTGCGGACGGTCTTGGGGCTGAGCACCAGGCGGCGGGCGATGGCCTGGTTGTCGAGCCCCTGGGCCACGAGCTCGAGGATGTCGAACTCGCGGTCCGTCAGCTCGGCGAACGGGCGGCTGACCCCGCCGGGCCCGCGGCGGCGGGTGACCGCGAGGTCGGTGACCGCCTTCGCCATGTCGTGGTCGAGCACGACGTCGCCGGCGGCCGCCGCCCGCAGGGCGTGCTCCAGGCGGTCGGGGTCGGTGCCCTTGACCAGGTAGCCGGAGGCGCCGTCGCGCAGGGCGGTGAGCGCGGTGTCGTGGTCCTCCGACATCGTCAGCATGATGACCCTGATCTCCGGGTGGTGGATGGCCAGCCAGCGGTTCACCTCCAGGCCGGACCCGTCGCCCAGCCGGACGTCGAGCAGCACGACGTCGGGCGTCGTGGTGGTGACCAGGGCGGGCACCTGCTCGGCGGATTGCGCCTCGCCCGCGACCTCGATCCCGGCCATCTCGGCGATGGCGACCGCCAGGCCCATGCGGAACATCGGGTGATCGTCGACGATCGCCACCCGCAGCGGCCCCGGGGCGTCCGGCCCGGTTCGCTCGCTTCGCTCGCTCACGGCAGCGCCGCCGGCAGGTCGACGTGCAGGTGGGTGCCACGGGGCGACCCGGGGACGAAGCGGACGACGCCGCCCAGCTCCGCGGCTCGCTCGCGCATGGCGGTCAGGCCGACGCCGGGGGAGCGGCGGAGGTCGATGCCCACCCCGTCGTCGATGACGTCGATCGAGACCGGGCCCTTGGTCACGA
This sequence comes from Acidimicrobiales bacterium, assembly GCA_035649475.1. GTDB lineage: Bacteria > Actinomycetota > Acidimicrobiia > Acidimicrobiales > VFJN01 > ZC4RG19. Next base: position 8,238 of record DASRJM010000107.1, on the reverse strand, counting down.
TCCGCACCCAGCAGCGCTGGGCGTGGGCGTGGCGCACCACGTTCGTGAGCGCCTCGGTGACGATCCGGTAGGCGGCCGCCTCGACCGCCGCCGGCAGCGGCGTGGGCGCGGGCGGCAGCGACAGCTCGATGTCGAGGTCACCGGCGAACTTGCGGGAGAACTCGGCCACGGCCCCGGCCAGTCCGAGCTGGTCGAGCGCCGTCGGCCGCAGGTCCCGCACGATCCGCTTGATCTCGACCACGACCCCGTCGACCTCGTCGGCGAGGCGGGTCAGGAGGGCGGGCGACGGCTGGGGCGAGCCGCCCGCCGCGGACCGGCCCAGCTGGCGCACCGCGGTGCGCAGCCCGAGCGACACGCCTGTCAGCGTCGGGCCCACGCCGTCGTGCAGGTCGCGGCGCAGCCGTCGGCGCTCCTCCTCGCGGGCGGAGACCACCGCCAGGCTGGAGCGGCGCAGGTCGGCCGCCAGGCGGACCCAGCTCACGGCCAGCCCGAGCGGGCCGGCGAGCTGCTCCAGCATCTCGGCCTCCCGGGCCCGCATCGACGGCGTCCCGTCCCACCCGACGACCAGACGGCCGACCACCTCGCCCCCGTGGCGCAGGACCACCTCGTGGCGGCGGGCGGTGTCCCGGCCGACCGACGCCGCCCGCTGCCAGCCGCCGCCGGGAACGGCCACGTCGATCGCGATGGCGTCGAACCGCAGGCTCCGCTCGAGGCTGCGCACCAGCGCGGCCAGCAGATCGTCCCCGGTGTCGGCACCGACGTGGTCGACGATGCGCTGCATCACCGCCAGGGCGTCGTCCCGGTCGCCGAACACCAGCTTGTCGACGAGTTGGCGGATGCGGCGCCGGGCGGGCTCGATCGACAGGGCGATGGCCCCGGTCGCCGCCACCAGCAGCCAGGTCGGGCCGCTGCCCCCCACCAGCCGGCCCAGCCCGGCGACGACCACGGTGTAGACCACGATCATCCCGGTCGCGAACAGCGCCCACTCCAGGCTGCGATGCGACAGCTGCTCGGCGTCCGACGGCATGCGCCGCAGCTCGTCGATCAGGGCGCCGACGACCAGAAGGGGCACGGTGGCGATGAGCAGGACGGCCCACACGACGTCGCGCCCGGCGAGCGACCAGTCGACGACGTCGAGCCCGTCGGGGACGACCGCCAGCCACGCGACGACCGCGCCCGCGCACAGCCAGCCGGCCAGGGGGCCGGTCGCCGCCCGGCGCACCTGCCACCAGTGCGCGGCCAGCACGCCGATCCAGACCAGGCCGAGTGCTCCCACCAGCCACGACGCGGCGACATCGATCCGGTGCCAGCCCGCGGCGTACGCCGCCACGATCGTCGCGGTGGCGGCGAGCGCCAGCACGCGCAGCGCCACCGCCCGCCGGTCCGCCCGCCACGCCACGGGCACCAGCAGGGCGGGGACCAGGGCCACGACGACGGCGGCCGCGAGCGGGCGGGCCCACGTGTCGGCGTCGGCCAGCGTGGGCCAGCGCGCCGGCCCGGCGACCGTCCGCTCGTAGCCGCGGTACTGGACGGCCAGCGCGACGGTCAGCCAGCTCGCCCCCGCCACCAGGAGCGCGGCGCCGAGCCGGCGCCGCCCCGGCCGGGCCGCCAGCACCACGCCGGCCGCCGAGTACGCCAGGCCGGCCACCAACCAGGCCACCAGCCACCAGTTCTGGCCCTCGGGCTCGGCGCCCTCGTTGGCGGCCCGCAGGCCGATGATCGCGGCGGCGGTGGCGCCGCCGACGACGGCGACCACGGTCCCGGCCATCCACACCGGGTTCGTGACCGCCGAGATCGGGCGCGTCGCCGGGCGATCGTCCCGTTGCTCCATCCGCGCACCTCCGGGCCTGTGCTCACGGTAGGGCGCCCGGTGTCCCGGGCGAATGGTACCCGCGTCCCGATCCGCGCCCGGGCCCGAGACGGGACGGCGGCCTCCTGCCCCCGGGACCCCGGGCGTCGCAGGCTCACGTTCAACCTCAGGAGAGGAGCCTGGATATGCACATGCGATTGTTCACCGCCATCGGCGTCGCGCTCGCGGCGACGATGTCCCTGCCCGCGCTGGCGGCCGACGCCAGCGGCGGCGCCGACTCCCCGACGCTCGTCGGGCGCGCGGTGCTGCCCGCCGACGCGCTGGCCGCGGGGCCGCCATCGGGTGCCGCCGCATTCAGCGGCGTGGTCAACGGCATCCCGTTCCCCCGGCCGCAACAGCCGGTGGCCGGGTTCTCGGCTGTCGTGGCGGGCCGGCAGCCGGGCGAGTACCTGGCGATGCCCGACAACGGGTTCGGAAGCAAGGCCAACTCGGCCGACTTCCTGATCCGCGCCTACCACGTGCGGCCCGACTTCAAGACGGCCCGGGGCGGCAGCGGCGCCGTCGCGGTCGACACCGACCCGGGGGAGTTCGTCTCGTTCCGCGACCCGAACCGCAAGATCGGGTTCCCGATCGTCAACGAGGCGACCTCGGACCGGCTGCTGACCGGGGCGGACATCGACCCCGAGTCCCTCCAGCGGGGAGCCAACGGCGACCTGTGGGTGGGCGACGAGTTCGGCCCGTGGATCCTGCACTTCGACGCCACGGGCAAGTTGCTCGACGCGCCGTTCGCCACGCCCGGCGGCTTGATGTCGCCGAGCAACCCGTTCCTGGGCGGCAACCCGGCGACGCAGCCCAACAGCCGGGGCTACGAGGCCATGGCCATCAGCCCGAACGGCGCGTTCCTGTACGCGGCGCTCGAGGGCGCGACGGTGGCCGAGGGCATGTCGACCCACCGGATGGTGTTCGAGTTCAACGTTCGGCGGGAGGCGTTCACCGGCCGGACGTGGAGCTACCGGACCGAGCAGCCGGGCCACTTCGTGGCCGACATGTGGTCGATCGACCGGGACCGGCTCGTCGTCATCGAGCGGGACGGCGGCCGGGGCCTGCTCGCCGCGTTCCGGAACGTGTACGAGGTGGATCTGACCAGGGTCGACCCGGGCGGCGCCCTCGTGAAGTCGCTCGCCGTGGACCTGGCCGCCATCCCGGACCCGCACCTGATCTCGCTCCCCGAGATCCACCCCGGCGACGTCGGCCTGGGCGACCCGTTCCGGGTCACCTGCGAGTCGGTCGAGGCCGTCTACCCCGTGAGCAGCACCAAGCTGCTGATCGGCTGCGACAACAACCTGCCGAACACCGGCCGGAACCCGACGATCGCGGATGACACCGAGTTGATCGTCGTCAAGGTCCCCGGCCTGCGCTGGTAATCCTCCCCAGCGGGCGGCGGGGCCCAACGGCTGCCGGGATCCCCCAGGATCCCGGCAGCCGGGCCGCGTCACCGCGGCGTCCAGGCCTACGATCGGCCCCGTGAGGATCGAGGTCGACGCCGACACCTGCACCGGCCACGGTCGCTGCTACACCCTGGCCCCCGAGGTCTTCGAGTCGGACGACGTCGGCTACTGCGCCACGCGCGGCCTCGAGGTGCCCCCCGGGCTGGAGGAGCAGGCCCGGCTGGGGGCGCGCAACTGCCCCGAGCGGGCGATCACCGTCATCGAGGACTGAGCCGACCGGGGCCCCGCCCGCTGATGCGGCGCCGCTGCAGGCCGCGGCCCGTCGCGGTACTGTCGGATCACATAACACTCGTGTCACTTTTTGGTCGGACACGACAGCACGACCAACGGGGGGAAGCCGTGTTGCAATCCAGGCGGGTCCTTGCGCTAGCGACGTTCGTGTTCGTCTTCGCCGCCGCGTGCGGTAACTCGGGCGACGACGACGCCTCGCCGGACTCGGGCGGGGGCGACGGCGGCGAGGCGCCGTCCGGCGGCGGCGAATCCAGTCGCGACGAGTTCGTCGAGATCTCGGGCGTCCCCGGCGTGTCCGACGACGAGATCACGTTCGCGGTCGTCGGCACCGAGGCCGGGAACCCCCTCGGCACCTGCATCCTGGACTGCTACGTCCAGGGTGTCGAGGCCTACTTCGCCTTCCGCAACGACGAGGGCGGAATCTACGGCCGCGACCTGGTGGTCGGCGACATCCTCGACGACCAGCTGGTCCAGAACCAGGCCCGCGCCCTCGACGTGATCTCCGGCAACTCGGCGTTCGGGTCGTTCCAGGCCACGCTGCTGGCGAGCGGCTGGGGCGACCTCGACACCGCCGGCGTCCCCACCTGGGCCTGGGGCATCCACTCGGCCGAGGCCGCGAACCGCTCCCACATCTTCCCGAGCGCGGTGATCCGCTGCGCCGACTGCACCGGGCGGGCCGTGCCCTACGCCGCGATGTCGGCCGGCGCCGAGCACGCGGCGCTGCTCGGCTACGGCGCCACCGAGAACTCCAAGGTGTGCGCTCAGACAACGGCCGAGTCGGTCGAGACCTACGCCGAGGACACCGGCGTCGACGTCGCCTACGTCAACGACGACCTGGCGTACGGCCTGACCAACGGCATCGGCCCCGAGGTCACCGCCATGAAGGAGGCGGGGGTCGACTTCATCGCCACCTGCATCGACCTGAACGGCATGAAGACCCTGGCCCAGGAGCTGCAGCGCCAGGGCATGGACGACGTCGTCCTGTACCACCCCAACACCTACAACCAGGACTTCGTGCGGGAGGCCGGCGACCTGTTCGAGGGCGACTACGTGACCGTGCAGTTCCGGCCGTTCGAGGCCGAGAGCGACGGCACCGAGCTCGCCGACTTCCTGGAGTGGATGGACAACCAGGGCGCCCAGCCGTCCGAGCTGGCGATGGTCGGCTGGCTCAATGCCTCCCTCGCCTTCGAGGGCCTCCTGGCCGCCGGGCCCGAGTTCGACCGGGACTCGGTCACGGCCGCCACCAACGCCCTCACCGACTTCGACGCCGGTGGGCTCATCGAGCCGGTCGACTGGAGCGAGGCCCACACGCCCTACACCCAGGACACCCGTGACGAGGACAGCAGCGACGAGTGCACGATCCTGCTGAAGATCCAGAACGGCGAGTTCAGCACCGTCGCCCCGCCGGAGACCCCCTGGATCTGCTGGAGCCAGACCGACCTCGCGTGGTCGGAGCCCGAGCCCACCGCCTTCGGATGACCCCGGCGCGCCGCCCGTGATCGTCGCCGCCTCGATCGGGGAGGACCTGCTCAGGAGCGTGCTGCAGGGCCTGCCGCCGGGCACGGCTTACGCCCTCATCGCGCTCGGCTTCGTCCTGGCCTACAAGACGAGCGGCGTCTTCAACCTGGCCTTCGGGGCCCAGGCCTACATCTCGGCCGCCATGTACTTCGAGGCCCGGGTCGAGTGGGGTTGGGGCATCCTCCCGGCGTTCGTGCTGTCGGTGCTGATCCTGGCGCCGGCCATCGGCCTGGTCCTCGAGCGGCTGATCTTCCGCCACCTGCGCACCAGCTCGGCGGTGGCCAAGCTGGTGGTGGCGATCGGCCTGACCGTGGCCCTGCCCAGCCTCTTCGAGATGATCGTCGGGTTCGACCCCGTGGCCGGCCGCACCCCCGAGGGCATCGTGCCGGACGGCGCCACCGTGTTCTACGACCCGTTCGGCGTGTACCCGTTCAGCCGCAACGAGCTGGTCGGGATGGCGGTGGCGGCCGCGGCGATGGCGGGCCTCGCGGCGCTGTTCCGGTTCACCGACCTGGGGCTGCGCATGCGGGCGGTGGTCGAGAGCCACCGCATGACCGAGCTGATGGGCATCCGGGCCGAGCGGGTGTCGGCGTTCTCGTGGGCGCTGTCGAGCCTGTTCGCCGGCCTGGCCGGCGTGCTGATCGCCCCCCGGTTCAACACGCTGGTGGCGGGCGACTTCTTCAATCTGATGGTGGTCGGGATCGCCGCGGCCGCGGTCGGCCGGCTGATGAGCCTGCCCCGCGCATTCCTCGGCGGCCTCGGCCTCGGCGTGCTCATTGCGCTGGCCAACACGTTCCTGCCCCGGTGGTCGGAGGACCACCCGCTGATCGGCCAGATCCAGGAGAACGTGACGCCGGCGATACCGTTCCTGGTCCTGTTCGGGCTGCTGGTGCTGTGGCCGGCGGTGCGCCGGACCCGGGGTGCATCGGACCCGCTGGCCGGGGTCGACCCGCCTCCGCCCTCGCTGGCGGCGTCGACCCGCAGCCAGCTGCTGACCCGGCTCACCTGGGTGGCGGGCGTGTTGTTCTTCGTGCTCACCGGGTGGGTGGTGTTCACCCGGGCCGACGCGTCGTGGTTGTACCTGGTCACCCAGGCGGTGATCTTGGGCACGATCTTCCTGTCCATCACGGTCATCACCGGCATGGCGGGGGAGATCTCGCTGTGCCAGGGCACATTCGCCGCCATCGGGGCGTTCGGCGCCTTCCAGCTCACCGACCGGATGGGGATGTCCGTGCTGGTGGCGGCGTTCGTCGGCGCCGCGGTGGCGGCCGCGGTCGCCGCGGTGCTGTCGCTGCCGGTGCTGCGGCTGGGCGGCGTGTGGGTCGCCATCGCCACGCTGGCGTTCGCCTACTTCTTCGACTCTGTGATGATCAAGATGCCGTGGATCGGCGGCGGCGACACATCGCTGATGCAGGGCACCCGGGTGCCGCGTCCCACGATCGGGCCGTGGGACCTGGCCGACGACAAGCAGTTCCTCGTGCTGGCCATCGTCGTGTTCGTGCTGGTGGCGTTCGCCGTTATCCGCATCCGGGAGGGCACGGTCGGCCGCACCCTGCGGGCGGTGCGGGGCAGCGAGGTGGCGGCCCAGTCGATCGGCATCTCGCCGGCCCGGGCCCGGCTGGTGGCGTTCGCGGTGTCCGCCTTCATCGCCGGCCTGGGCGGCGCCTTGCTCGCCATGCACCAGGAGAACGTCAATTACGGCGGCAACTTCGTCCCGTTCGTGGCCCTGTTCTGGCTGGTCATCGTGGTGTCGCTCGGGTCGCGCACGGTCGAGGGGGCGGCCCAGGCCGCCATCGCCTTCGCCCTGTTCGACGCCGTGATCCTCAAGGGGGCGCTGTTCGAGTGGATCCTGCGCTCGCCCGACCGGGTGCCGGACATCTTCCCGCTGTCGCCGGCCTGGCGGCTGGTGCTGTTCGGCCTCGGTGCGCTCCAGTTCGCCCGCCACCCGGAGGGCATGGTCGAGTACGGCAAGCGCCGCGCCCACCGCCGGGTCGAGGGGTGGCTGGCCCGGGCCGGCCGCGACCGGGGCGAGGGCCCCCCGGCGCCCCCGCCCGAGCCGGCGCCCGTGGGGGAGAAGGTGGCGTGAGCGAGCAGGACGCGCCCGCGCCGGTCCTCGAGGCCGAGGGCATCACCCACGCCTTCGCGGGGATCAAGGCGCTGAACGAGGTGTCGCTGGCCGTCGGCCCGGGGGAGCGGGTCGGGCTCATCGGGCCCAACGGCGCGGGCAAGACGACGCTGTTCAACTGCGTGCTGGGCATCCTCCGGCCCGACCGAGGGACCGTGCGCCTGGCCGGGGAGGACGTGTCCCGGCTCCCGGTGCACGCCCGGGCCCGGCGGGGGATCGGCCGGTCGTTCCAGCGCAGCGAGCTGTTCCCGGAGTCGACCGTGCGCGACCACCTGCTCATCGCCGAGCGGGTCCGGCGGGGCGACGGCCGCCTGTGGCGCGACCTGGTCGGCCTCGGCCGGCCCCGCAAGGACGAGCTGGCCGCCTGCGACGAGGTCCTCGGGCTGCTGGGGCTCGACCACCTGGCGGACGAGCCGATCGAGCACCTCAGCCTCGGGCAGGGCCGGCTGGTCGAGGTGGGGCGGGCCCTGATGACCCACCCCCGGCTCCTGCTGCTCGATGAGCCGTCGTCCGGCCTCGACAGGCGGGAGACCGCCGACCTGGCCGTCACGCTGCGGTCGGTGCAGGCCCAGCAGGGCTTCGCCATCCTGCTGGTCGAGCACGACGTCGAGCTGGTGGCCAGCTTCACCGAGCGCTGCTACGTGCTCGACTTCGGCATGCTGATCGCGCAGGGCGCCACCCGCGCGGTGCTGGAGAGCCCCGAGGTCCGGCGTGCCTACCTGGGGGATACAGAGCACCGGGGTGCGACCAGCGAGTCGGAGGCGCCGGCGTGACCGCCATCCTCGAGCTCGACGACGTCTCTGCGGCCTACGGGCCGTTCAACGCGCTGTTCGGGGTGTCGCTGGCGGTCCAGCCAGGCGAGGCGGTGGCGCTGCTGGGTCCCAACGGCGTCGGCAAGACCACCGTCGCCCGCGTGGCGTCGGGCCTGGTGGCGCCGACGGCCGGCACGGTCCGGGTCGATGGCGTGGACCTGACCCGCGCCCCGGCCTACCGCTTCGCGCTGGCGGGCATCGCCCACGCCCCCGAGGGCCGGTCGGTGTTCGCCA
>DASRJM010000106.1:0-5097 GCA_035649475.1 Acidimicrobiales bacterium | reverse complement strand
GGGGGCGGCGTGCTCGGCCCAGTTCTGGAGGAGCTTGGCGTCGACCGCGTTGTGGTCCTCCTTGGCCCCCCGGGTCGCCCGGGCGATGGCGTCGAGGCGCTCGCTCACGTCCTCGATGTCGGTCCGCAGGTGGACGAACATCCCCGAGATGCGGTTGTCCTGGCGGCCCCTCTCGTCCTCGGCCCGGACCGACACGGGGCACATCGCCACGAGCGGCTCGTCGGGCAACTGGTCCCGGTCGGCCAGATAGCGGCGCAGCGCGCTGGCGGTCAGGGCCAGCACCACGTCGTTGACCTTGACCCCGAAGGCCCCGCGGATCCGCTTGACGTCGCTCAACCTGACCCGGGCGAACGCCACCGCCCGGTGGGGCGAGATGGCGGCGCTCCACGGCGTCCGGGGCGCCCGCAGCGGGATCGCGCCGACCGTCGCCTCGGGGTCGCGGTGGCGGCCGACGAGGTGGGTGGCCGTCCGCACCGTGCGGCCCATGAGGGCGGGGAGGCCGAGGGTCCGGCGGGCCTGGGACAGCAGGGCGTGACCCACCAGCTCGGCGTCGGACGGGATGCGCTCCGGCTCGGGCGGCGGCCCGGCCGGCTCGCGGGGCGCCGGCGTGGGCGTGAGGTCGAACAGGTTGACGAACAGCTCGGCGCCGGACACGCCGTCGACCGCGGCATGGTGGATCTTGCCCAGCAGCGCCACGTTGCCGTCGTGCAGGCCCTCGATCACGTGGATCTCCCACAGCGGCCGGGACCGGTCGAGCGGCACGCCCACGATCGCGCCCACCAGCTCGGTGAGCTCCCTGGCACCGCCCGGCGGCGGCAGCGCGTGCCGGCGGACGTGGTAGTCGAGGTCGAGGTTCGGGTCCTCGACCCAGATCGGGTGGTTGATCCGGAATGGCACCTCGACCACGCGTCGCCGGAACGTCGCATCGCCCAGCAGCCGCTCGGCGATGAAGCCCTTGAGCTGCTCGAAGCTGTACTCGACCGGCATGGTGGCCGGGTCGATCACCGCGGCGATCGCCACGTGGAGGTGCATGGCGGGCGTCTCGAAGGAGAGGAAGCCCGAGTCCAACCCTGACAGCCGCTCCATCACGCCTCCCGCGGCGCGATGGGTCCGCGCCCGAGCGGCCAGGATATTCGTGCGGCGGGCGCCGGTCCGGCGACCTAAGTTCGTCGCCCCCCGAATCGCCGCCCCTGGAGGTCCCGTGCCCCATCCCGACCTCGACGCCGAGCAGTCCTACATCGACGAGGCCTACCGCTGTCTGTCCGCCATGCGCGACCGCACGGCGCGGGTCGCCGATCTCGAGGACAGCGCCGCGGAGGCCGTCGACTCCGCCATCGCCCAGGCCCACCTCCGCCACCGCCTCGCCTCGCTCGACACCGACATGGACGGCCTCAGCTTCGGCCGGCTCGACGAGGAGGCGGGCGACACCTGGTACGTCGGCCGCCGCCACGTCGAGGACGCCCGGGGCGACCCCGTGGTCGTCGACTGGCGGGCCGACGTGGCGATCCCGTTCTACCGGGCCACCCCGGTCGACACTCTGGGACTGTCCCGCCGCCGCCGGTTCCTCATGACCGGCAAGCAGCTCGACGACCTCTACGACGAGGTGTTCGACGACCCCGACAGCGTCGACGCCGCCCGCCACGGCGGGATCCCCGACCCGCTGCTGGTCGAGCTGGAGCGGGAGCGGACCGGCGAGATGCGCGACATCGTCGCCACGATCGCGGCCGAGCAGGACGAGGTGATCCGGGCGCCGCTGGAGACGTGCCTGGTCGTCCAGGGCGGCCCGGGGACCGGCAAGACCGCGGTCGGCCTCCACCGGGCCGCGTTCCTGCTCTACGAGCACCGCCGCAAGCTCGACGTCGACGGCATGCTGGTCATCGGGCCCAACCCGATCTTCCTGCGCTACATCGCCCAGGTGCTGCCGTCCCTCGGCGAGACGGCGGCCCGCCAGACGACGCTGGAGCGGCTGCTGGCGGGCACCGCCTACCGGGCGACCGGCATCGACGGCGACCATGCCGCCGCGGTCAAGGGTGACGCCCGCCTGGCCCGCGTCGTGGCCCGGGCCGTCGCCGGGGCCCGCCGCCCGCCCGAGGAGGATCTGGCGGTCGCCACCGCCTGGGGTGGCGTCACGGTCACGGCCGCGGCGCTGGGCGCCGCCCTCCACGAGGTCGCCGCCAGGGGCGTGCCCCACAACGTCGGCCGCACCGCCTTCCGCCGCCAGGCGGCCCGCCTGGTCCGGACCCAGCTGGTGCGGCGCCGGGGCGACGAGGCCGTCCCGGCCGACGAGCTCGACACCGACCTGCGGCGCAACCGGGCCTGGATCCGGGCGCTCGACCGGGCCTGGCCTGCGCTCACGGCCCCGGGAGCGGTCCGCCGGCTCCTGACCAACCGGGTGGCTCTGGCCGAGGCGGCGGACGGGCTGCTGGGCCCGGACGAGCAGGCGGCGGTCCTGCGGCGCCCGGCCCGCAAGGTGTCCGACGAGCCGTGGACCGTCGCCGACCTGGCCCTGCTGGACGAGGCCGAGGCCGCCATCGCCGGCCCACCCCGCAGCTACGGGCACATCGTGGTGGACGAGGCCCAGGACCTCTCGGCGATGGGGCTGCGGGCGCTCGCCCGGCGCAGCCCGGCGGCGTCCATGACGGTGCTGGGCGACCTGGCCCAGGCCACGGCGCCCGGCGCCCAGGAGTCGTGGGACGAGGCCATCGCCCACCTCGGGGCACCATCGACTGCGACCCGGGCGGACCTCGACCTCGGCTACCGCGTCCCGGCCTCGATCATGGACATGGCCAACGGGCTGCTGGCCGAGGCGGCGCCCGGCGTCACGCCGTGCCGGTCGGTGCGAGCGGGTGGGCGGCCGCCGGTGTTCGTGGCCGCCGGCGCCGACCTGGGCGACGAGGTCCGGCGGGCGGTGGCCGAGCTGGCCGCCGAGTTCGGGACGGTGGCGGTCGTCGTCCCGGACGGCCTGCGGGCGGAGGTCGTCGGGCTGCCGGACGCCGTGCCGGTGCTGCGCCCGCTGGAGGCCAAGGGCCTGGAGTTCGACGCCGTCGTGGTGGTCGAGCCGGAGGCGATCGCGGGCGGCGACGCCCGGGGCCTGCGGCTGCTCTACGTCGCCCTGACCCGGGCGGTCCAGGAGCTGGTGGTAGTGCACGCCCGCCCGCTGCCCGCGGGGCTGGCGGTCCCGGTCACGCGCTGAGGTGGTCGCCCAGCAGCGGGATCGAGTCGTCCGGCAGTTCGACGTCCCGGTCGGCCACCACCTGGGCGACGTCGTCGGGGAACACGTTCTGCACCAGGAACAGGTCGCGGGCCATGTTGTAGGCGGGCGCCAGCTCCTTGGCGTAGCGCTCGAAGTACATGAGCTGCTTGGACACGAGCACCAGCTCCCGGGCGGCCCGGGCGCCGTACTCCCGCTGGAGCTCGACCTGCTGGCGCAGCACCGCGGCGAGGCTGACCTCGCCGATGGCCAGGTCGAACATGGGGTCGAGCACCGCCTTGAGCCGGGCGGCGACGTCCTCGACCTCGCCGATGTCGCCCGAGAGGATGCCGATGCGCTGCCAGGCCCGCACGATGCGGCTGTAGTCGCCGTCGATCATCAGGGTGAACTGGGCGTCGCGCATGGCCTGGCGGTGCTCGGGCGGCAGCTCGCCCATGATCCCGAAGTCCAGGTACGCGGCCCGGCCGTCGTCGAGCACCCAGATGTTGCCGGCGTGCACGTCCCCGTGGAACGGTCCGTGGACGAGGGCCGCCTCGATCCACACCTTGAGGCCCCTCCGCAGCGCCAGCTCGCCGTCGATGCCCCGGGCCTTCAGTTCGTCGAAGCGGTCCAGCGGCGTGCCGAACAGCCGCTCCATGCAGATGACCCGCGGGCCGCAGTGGTCCCAGTAGACCTCCGGGGCGGTGATCCAGGCGTTGTCGCCGAAGTCGCCGATGTGGTCGCGGAAGGCGGACTGGCGGTGGGCCTCGAGCACGAAGTTGAGCTCCTCGTTGGTCACCTGGTGCAGATCCTCGATGACCCCGGGGGCGTTGAGCAGGTGGCCGGTACGGGTGCGGTCGACCAGCCGGGCGAGCCGGTACATGATCCGCAGGTCGCGGTTCATGCGGTCGGCGATGGCCGGCCGCTGGATCTTGAGTACGGCCTCGCGGCCGTCGGCCAGCACGCAGGCGTGGACCTGCGCGATCGAGGCAGCCGACAGCGGCAACAGGTCGACCTCGGCGAACAGCTCGCCGGCCGAGGCGCCGAGGTCGTCCTCGACGATGGCGAGCGCCTCGCGGGCGGGGAAGGGCGGCACGTCGTCGAGGGTCCGCAGGCAGGCGTCGGCGAGAGGGGCGGGGAACATCCCGGGCGACGAGGCGATCATCTGGCCGAGCTTCACGAACGTGGGGCCGAGGGCCATGAACGCCTCGACCAGGCCGACGGACACGGCGGACGCGAGGGCGGTCCGGGCGGCGGGGTCGCGCCGGGCTCGCCATGCCCGGCGCGGGTGGCGCAGGACAGCGCCGGCCACGTGGAGGGCCAGCGCGACGACGATCTCGGCGCCCCGGGCCAGCTCGCGCCTGCCGAAGCGGGCGAGGCTCGGCGGAGGCGGTGACATCGCCTCCAGCATGTCACCTCGGCTGGGACGGAGGTAGAACACGTTCTAGTCTTCCCCCGTGGACATCGACGACACGCCGGAGGAGGCCGCGTTCCGGGCCGAGGCCCGGGGCTGGCTGGAGGCTCGTGCGATCCCGCGGGGCCACCGCGACGACTTCTCGCTCGGGCTGTGGACCGGCGCCTACGACGAGGCCACTTACATCGACCGGTGCCGGGCCTGGCAGCGCACGCTCTACGACGGCGGCTGGGCCGGCATCACCTGGCCGAAGGAGTACGGCGGCCGGGGGCTCCAGCCGATCCACCAGGTGATCTTCGGCCAGGAGCAGGCGCAGTTCGGCGTGTCCAACGGCGCGTTCATGATCTCGATCGGCATGGCCGGGCCGACGATCCTCGCCCACGGGTCGGACGAGCAGAAGGACCGCTTCCTGCCCCCGATGCTGCGGGGCGACGAGATGTGGTGCCAGCTGTTCAGCGAGCCCGGCGCCGGGTCCGACCTGGCCAACCTGTCG
>DASRJM010000105.1:0-3934 GCA_035649475.1 Acidimicrobiales bacterium | reverse complement strand
GATGGGCACCGCCATGCACGCGCCGATGGCCGCCAGCAGCCACGCCTTGCCCCCGGCCGAGCGGGCCAGCGTGCGCGGGGCGACCCCGGCCACGGCGAGGACGTCGCGCTCGTCCCGGGACTCGGCGGCGGCCAGGGCCAGGCCGGCCCCCACCGCCAGGACGGCGAAGGCCAGCGCCACGGCCGCCAGGGTGAGCTCGACCTGCGCGGGCGTGGCGCCGTGGTCCGGCCACCCCGCGGACACCTCTCGGTACGTCATTCCCCCGTCGAACCGCCAGTCGTCGCGGAACGTCTCCACCGCGTCGAGCTGGTCCTCGGTCAGGGGCTCGTCGGCGACGTAGGCGACCGCGGCGTCGTGCGGCTCGACCCCGAGCTCGTCGACCAGCGCGGGGCTGATGAGCACGGCGGGCAGCGGGCCGAGGCTCAGGTCGCTCGGCACGATCGCCACGTCATGCGGGGTCCCGTCGGGCAGCGTGGCCCACGGGTCGGGGTCGCCGGCCGCATCGAGGAGGACCAGGCCGCTCCGGTCCAGCGCGCGGCGGACGTCGGGGCCGAACCCGAGCCCGTCGACCACGGCGTCGTCGGCCACCAACGGGACGCCGAGGTCGGACCAGTTGGCCTGGTCCCCGGCCGTGCGGAGCGTCACCGGCTCGGCCGAGGGCAGGAGCCGGCCCAGCTCCGCCCGCGCCGCGGCGTCGGGTGGGCGGTAGAGGCCGCCGGCCTTGCCGGCCGCCGGGTTGAAGCCGATGTATTCGGTGGCCAGCACGATGCGCTCGGAGGGCTGAGGGCGCGCGGCCTCGCCCGCCGCAACCCGACCACCAGGGCCGTGGACGCCACGGCCAGGCCGCCGGCGGCCGCCACCGCGCTGACCACCGCGCCGGTGCGGGCCCGCTCGCGGGCCAGGCCGCGGGCCGCCAGGCGCCAGGCTCCCCGGCTGTGGCCGGCCAGGGGCTCGAGCCGGGCCACGACCGCCGGCGCCACCGCGCACGCGCCCAGCAGCTCCAGGACGCCGCCGAGAACGGCGACGAAGGCCCAGACGTTCGCATCGTCGCCGGTCTGGGCGCCCAGGACGGCCAGCGCCATGAGGCCGACCCCGGCGGCCACCGCGGCCAGACCGGCGGCGGTGACGCGGTGCCGGACCGGGCGCAGCGGGCGGCGTCCGGACAGCGCGGCCAGGGTGGAGATGCGGGTCACGCTCCACGCCGGGATCAAGGCCGCGAGCGAGGCCGCGACCACACCGACGATCACCGCGCCGGCCAGGTCGGCGAGCCGGATGTCGTAGCGGTCGAACCGGGTACCGATCATCTCCTCGACCGTCGCCTGCCTGGCCGCGAGGAACCCGAGCACCAGAGCCGTGCCCGCGCCGGCGCCGATCAGGCCGGTGACCGTGCCCTGCAGCACCAGCGTGCTGCGCAGGAGCCGGTCCGGCGCGCCGTTGGCCGAGAGCTGGCCGAGCACGACGAGCTGGCGGCGGGCCCCGGCCGCGAAGGCGGCGGCGATCACGATGCCGGTGACGGTCAGGACGACGGCTCCCATGACGTAGGTCCAGATGACGACCACGTCCGACATCCCCTCGGCGTCCTCGATGAAATCGCCGCGGACCTGGACGCCCGGCCGCCCTCGCAATCGCTCGCGTGCCGCGGCGTCGGACAGGTCGACGTAGGCGCGGGCGGTGGGCGGATGCTGGGGATCGGCGTCGAGCAGCGCCCCGCCCGGGGCGGTCAGCGCCAGCGGCGCCCCCAGGCGGCCGGGCATCTCCGCGAGGCCCACGACGGCCAGGCGGAGCGGGGTGGGTCGCTCGATGACCAGGCGGTCCCCGACCTCGACGCCCAGGGCCCGGGCCAGGTCGGGGGCCAGCGCCACCTCGTCCTCGCGAGTGGGGAAGCGCCCGGCGACGAGATCGGCCAGCCCGTCCATGAGCGGGTCCCCGGCCGGGAAGCCCCGGGCCTCGACGCTGGCGTGGACGCCGCCGGCGGCGCGCACCCGCAGCGAAGCGTCCTGGACGATGACGCGGTGGGCGTCCCGCGGCAGACCCGGGGGGTCGGCGCCGCCCGGCGCGTCCAGCACCGCGTCGGCGTCGCCGAAGTCCTGCTGCCAGGCCTCGGCCTGGTTCACGTCCTCGGTGCGGAGGAGGACGATCGCGAACACCATGAACGCCACCGGCACGCCCACGAGCAACGCGACCAGGGTCGTGCGGCCCGGGCGGCGGCGGACCTCGCGGCGGGCCAACCGCACGCCCACGCGTAGCTCGCTCACGTCTTGGCGCCCAACGGCTCGGGTGGCTCGTACTGCGGATCGGGGGCGGTGGACTGGCTGACGATCCGCCCGTCCCGCAGGAACACGACCCGGTCGGCCCAGGAGGCGTAGCGGGGCTCGTGGGTGACGAGCACGACCGCGGTGCCGTCGCGGGCCGGCAGCCCGGCCAGCAGCTCGATCACCTGGTCGCCGGTGACCGTGTCCAGGGCCCCGGTCGGCTCGTCGGCCAGGATCAGGCGGCGCCGGCCGGCCAGGGCCCGGGCCACCGCGATGCGCTGCTGCTGGCCGCCGGAGAAGTCGTCGGGGAAACGGTCGAGGTGGTGCGTGAGCCCGACGGCGGCCAGCGCCTCGCGGGCCTGCGCCTTGGCCTCTCGGGCGCGGACGCCCTCCAGCTCGAGGGCCAGCATCACGTTCTCCAGGGCGGTGAGCGTGACCACGAGGTTCAGCCGCTGGAAGACGTAGCCGACCTCGGTGCGGCGCAAGGCCGCCCGCTCGGCCGGCGGCATCTGGGGCACGTCCAGCCCGGCGACTCGCACCTGGCCCGCGGTGGGATCCTCCAGCCCGCCCGCCAGGTGCAGCAGCGTCGACTTGCCGCAGCCCGACGGGCCCATCACCGCCACCAGCTCGCCGGGGGCGACGGTGAGCGAGACGTCGGTGAGGGCCCGCACCTCGGTGGCACCGGATCCGAAGCGCTTGACGACGTCGACGAGCTCCAGGGCGGGCGCCCCGTCGCGGTCGGGACCGATACGGATGTCCATCACGGGGTGCCTCCGTCGGGGGTGGTGCGCAGGATGCGGGACTCGCACAGGTCGAGCCAGCGCAGGTCGGCTTCGGCCCGCACCGCCAGCGCGTCGGCCACGAGGGCCTCGGCCAGCGGCGCGCCGTCGCCGCGGGGGCCGGATCGCCGGTGGCGTTGCAGCCGGCGGGTGAGGGCGGTGCGCTGGCGGGTGATGACGGCCAGCGCGTGCTCGGGGCCGTGGTCGATGGCCAGGAGCACCTTGAGCTGCAGCTCGTCGCGGGGCGGCGGCTCGTCGGACGGGGTCATCTGCCACCACGCTCCCAGTGCCTCCTCGCCCCCGGGGGTGAGGGCGTAGCGCTTCTGCTCGCCGCCGGCGTCGACCGCGACGAGTCCGTCACGCTGCAGCCGGTCGAGCGTCGTGTACACCTGCCCGATGTTGAGCGGCCACACGCCACCCGTGGCCGACTCGAAAGCGGTTTTCAGCTGGTAGCCGTAGCGCGGCTCCTCGGCCAGCAGGGCCATCAGTCCTTCGCGCACTGCCATGAATACGGAGTATGCATATCTGGTATGCATCTGGCAAGCGTCGGCCGCCGAGATCCGTTCCGGTCGCTACCGTCTCGCCATGATTCGTTGGGGGATCGCAGGCCCGGGCGGGATCGCCGCCCGCTTCGCCGGGGCCATGACGCGGGTCGACGACGGGCAGATCGTGGCGGTGGCGTCGCGCTCGGCCGAAAGGGCGGCCGCCTTCGCCGACCGGTTCGACGTCACCGCCCGCTACGACGACTACCGGGCCCTGGCTGACGACCCCACGGTGGACGCCGTGTACGTCGCGACCCCCCACGCCCGTCACGAGGCGGACACGCTGGGATACCTCGGGGCCGGCAAGCACGTGCTGTGCGAGAAGCCGGCGGCGCTGAACGCCACCCAGGCCCGGCGCATG
>DASRJM010000104.1:0-12613 GCA_035649475.1 Acidimicrobiales bacterium | reverse complement strand
AGGCCGGCATCCAGGACCTGGTCCGCGCCGGCGCCGACGAGACCGCCGTCCGCAACCTCGTCCGCAATGCCGTCCGCCTCGGCCGATCACGCAACCACAGCGATTCTGCGTAGAAAGTGGTCGCTGGGGCAGCCGATTCCTACGCAGAAACGGTCAGGACAGCAGCACCGCGATCTTCTCGGCTTGCTCGAGGGGGAGGCCGTCCTCGGGGACGAGGACGAGCTCGGGGCTGAGCGGGGCCTCGTAGGGGTCGTCGATGCCGGTGAAGCCGGTGATCTCGCCCGCCCGGGCCAGCTTGTAGAGGCCCTTGGGGTCCCGGGCCTCGCAGACCTCGAGCGGCGTGTCGACGAAGACCTCGACGAAACGGAGGCCCACGCCGTCGTGGATGGCGCGGGCCCGGTCGCGGTCGGCCCGGTAGGGGCTGATCACCGGGACCAGCGCCACGACGCCGGCGTCGGCGAACAGGCGGGCCACCTCCCCCACCCGCCGGATGTTCTCGCTGCGGTCGGCGGCGGAGAACCCGAGGTCGGCGTTGATCCCGTGGCGGAGGTTGTCGCCGTCCAGCAGGTACGCGGGCCGGCCGGCGGCGACCAGGGCCCGCTCGACCTCGGCGGCCACCGTCGACTTGCCGGACCCCGACAGGCCGGTGAACCACACCGTGGCGCCTGCCGTCGGGCGGTCGGCGCGGGCGACCGCGCCCTCGTGCCAGACGACGTTGTTGCTCACGCCGTCACGCCAGGTCCGTCGGCCCGAGGATGGTGCCGGCGGCAACGGTGTTGTGGGTCGACTCGTCCACGAGGATGAAGCTGCCGGTCGCCCGGTTGCGCCGGTACTCGTCGAAGAACAGCGGCACGGTGGTCCGCAGCCGCACGCGCCCGATCTCGTTGAGCGTCAGCGACGAGGCGGACTCGTCGCGGTGCAGCGTGTTGATGTCGAGCCGGTACTGCAGGTCCTTGACCAGCGCCCGGCCCCAGCGGGTCGTGTGCTTGACCGCCAGCTTGGCCCCGGGCCGCAGCTCGGACTCGGGCGTGAGCCACGTCACCATCGCCTCGATGTCCTGGCCGACGTGGGGCCGGTTGCGGACCCGGCAGATCATGTCGCCCCGGGACACGTCGACGTCGTCGTACAGCCGGATCGTGACCGCCATCGGCGAGAACGCCTCGGACGCCGGCCCGCTGGCGGTGTCGATCGCGGCGATCGTCGTGGTCA
Source organism: Acidimicrobiales bacterium (assembly GCA_035649475.1). Taxonomy (GTDB): domain Bacteria; phylum Actinomycetota; class Acidimicrobiia; order Acidimicrobiales; family VFJN01; genus ZC4RG19. Next base: position 11,404 of record DASRJM010000104.1, on the reverse strand, counting down.
GGCCCGACGGCAGGACCACGACCTCGTCGCCCGGCTTGAACACGCCGCCCGCCACCGTGCCGGCGTAGCCCCGGTAGTCGTGGAGATCGTGGTTGGTCTGGTCCTGGGGCCGGATCACGTACTGGACCGGGAACCGGGCGTCGATCAGGTTCCGGTCGCTGGCGATGTGCACCTCCTCCAGGTGATGCAGCAGCGACGACCCCTCGTACCACGGCATCGTCGCCGACCGCTCGACGACGTTGTCGCCGTGCAGCGCAGACAGCGGGACGAACGTGAGGTCGTGCACGTCCAGCTTCATGGCGAAGCTGCGGAAGTCGGCCTTGATCTCCTCGAACCGCTCGGCCGACCAGTCGACGAGGTCCATCTTGTTGACGCACACCACCAGATGCGGGATGCCGAGCAGCGAGGCCAGGAACGCGTGGCGCCGCGACTGCTCCAGCACGCCCTTGCGGGCGTCCACCAGCACCAGCGCCAGGTCGGCGGTGGAGGCGCCGGTGACCATGTTGCGCGTGTACTGGATGTGGCCGGGGGTGTCGGCGATGATGAACTTCCGCTTGGGAGTGGCGAAGTAGCGGTAGGCGACATCGATCGTGATGCCCTGCTCGCGCTCGGCCCGCAGGCCGTCGGTGAGCAGCGCCAGATCGGTGTAAGCGTCACCCCGCGCCCGGCTGGTCCGCTCCACCGACTCCAGCTGGTCCTCGAAGATCGCCTTCGAGTCGTACAACAACCGCCCGATCAGGGTCGACTTGCCGTCGTCGACGGACCCCGCCGTCGCGAACCGCAGCATCTCCATCGCTAGAAGTACCCCTCGCGCTTGCGGTCTTCCATGCCCGCCTCGCTGATCCGGTCGTCGGCCCGGGTGGCGCCCCGCTCGGTGATGCGGGTCACCGCCGTCTCCTCGATGATGGACGTCACGTCGGCGGCCGCCGACTCGACGGCGCCGGTGCAGGTGGCGTCGCCGACGGTCCGGAAGCGCACGGTCCGCTCGACCAGCTCCTCGCCCTCCAGCCGGGTGACCCACGGCGAGTCGGCCAGCAACATGCCGTCCCGCTCGAACACCTGCCGGCGGTGCGCGAAGTAGATCGTCGGCAGCTCGATGCGCTCGGCCGCGATGTACTGCCAGATGTCGAGCTCGGTCCAGTTCGACAGCGGGAACACCCGTATGTGCTCGCCCTTGCGGTGGCGGCCGTTGTAGAGGTTCCACAGCTCGGGTCGCTGGTTCTTGGGGTCCCACTGGCCGAAGTCGTCGCGGAACGAGAAGACCCGCTCCTTGGCCCGGGCCTTCTCCTCGTCCCGGCGGGCGCCGCCGAACACGGCGTCGAACCGGTTCTCCTCGATCGCCGCCAACAGCGGGACCGTCTGGATCCGGTTGCGCGTGGCGCGGGGTCCGGTCTCCTCGGCCACCAGGCCCGAGTCGATGGCGTCCTGCACGCTGGCCACCACCAGCCGCAGGCCGAGCTCGGCGACGCGGCGGTCGCGGAAGTCCATGACCTCGGCGAAGTTGTGGCCGGTGTCGACGTGCATGACCGGGAACGGCAGCTTGGCGGGGGCGAACGCCTTGACCGCGACGTGCAGCATCACCGCCGAGTCCTTGCCGCCCGAGAACAGCAGGACCGGGCGCTCGAACTCCGCCGCGACCTCGCGCACGATGTGGACGGCCTCGGCCTCGAGCATCTCCAGGTGCGTCAACTCGTAGGACGTGTCAGGCATGAGCGCTCCACGCTAAAATCCGACCTGTTGGGTAAGCAATTCGACTCTGGTAAGCAAGCGGCATGCCTGCGGCCACCCCCGATGACCACGCCCTCGCCGCCCGCCTCGCCACGGACGCCGGCCGGCTGCTGGTCGAGCTGCGGGGCAAGTTGTCCGCAGAGGGTATCTCCGGCAAGCCACTGGGGCGCGAGGGCGACGCCCGAGCGCACGAGCTGTTGGTCGCCCGTTTGGCCGAGGTTCGCCCGGACGACGCCGTGCTGTCCGAGGAGGGCGGTGCCGACCCGGCCCGCCTGACGGCCGAGCGGGTGTGGATCGTCGACCCCCTCGACGGCACCCGCGAGTTCGGCGAGGTGCCCCGCACCGACTGGGCGGTCCACGTGGCGCTCGTGATCGGAGGCCGGCCCGCGGCGGGCGCGGTGGCGCTGCCGGGCCGGGACCTGACGCTCGCCACCGATCCGCCGCCGCCGTCCCCGCCCGCGTGGGACGGCCCGCCGCGGGTCCTGGTCAGCCGCAGCCGCCCGCCCGCGGAGGCGACCCGGGTCGCCGAGGCGCTGGGCGGCGAGCTGGTCCCGCTGGGCTCGGCCGGGGCCAAGGCCATGGCGGTGGTGCTGGGCGAGGCCGAGGTCTACGCCCACAGCGGGGGCCAGTACGAGTGGGACTCGGCGGCCCCGGTGGCCGTGGCCGCGGCCGCTGGCCTGCACGTGTCCCGGCTCGACGGCTCGCCGCTCGTCTACAACCAGCCCGACCCGTACCTGCCCGACCTGCTGGTGTGCCGGCCGGAGCTGGCCGATCGGGTGATCGCCGCGGCCGCCGGCTGACCCGGCTCAGATCGCGTCCCAGACCATTCCGGCCGAGGTCCCGCCCCGCAGCAGGTCGAGGGGGTCGTGCTTGTCGATGTGACCGATGAGGCCCTGGTAGATGCCGTAGCCGCACAGGCGGGCCAGCCGGTCGTCGAAGCCGACCGCGATCTCCCGGGGGATGCCGAGCTGCTGGTTCTCCTGCTGGCGGATGTAGCCGGCGCAGTAGTTGCAGGCCATGCCGACCCGCCGCTCGCCGGTCGCGTTGGCCCCGCCGCCGTGCCACAGGCTGCCGTGCCACACCAGCACGCTGCCTCTGGCCATCTCGGCCGGGACCGACGTGTAGTCGCCGCCGAAGTCCGGGTTGTCCTGGACGTGGGTGCCGGGGACCAGACGGGTGGCGCCGTTGGCCTCCGTGAAGTCGGTGAGTGCCCACATCGTGTTGCACACGACCGGCGGGTGGGGCTTCGGGACGGGGATGAGCTGGTCGTCGGCGTGGATCGGCTGGGCGCCCTCGTCCGGCCCGATGGCGATCGACGACAGCGACGACAGCAGGCAGCCGCCGTCGAGCACCGCCTCCACCAGCGGCAGCACGTTGGGGTGGGTCGGGATGCGGGCGAACACGTCGCCGTGGACCAGCAGGTTGTAGACGCGCCACGTCCGCCGGCCCTCGAAGCTGTTGTCGGCCGGGGCCGTGCCCAGGTCGCGCTCGAGCCGCTCGAGGGCCTCGGCGATCTCGTCGACCAGCTCGGGCTCGATGGCGTCCTCGATCACGGTGTAGCCCTGCGCCTCGATGGTCTTCAGGTGGGCGGCCACCTCGTCGGGCGTCAGCGTGCGCATGACCGGACGGTAGTCCCGGGTGCTCAGCGCGGCTCGTCCGGGAGGCGCAGGACGACGGTTTCGGGGTCCTCGGCGAGGAGGCGGAGGATCTGGTCCGCCACCCACGTCGGGGTGTTGAACGCCCCGGTCCGGGCCAGGTCACGGAAGCGCTCGACGCTCGGGAACCGCTCCTCGCCCATGGACCGGATCGTGGCCTGCATGTCGGTGTCGACGACGCCGGGCGCCACCGCGTGCGCCCGGAGGCCGGCGTCCGCCTCCTCGATGGCGACGACCCTGGTGAGCTGGTCGACGGCCGCCTTGGACGCGCCGTACGCGGCCCAGCCGGCGTAGGGGCTGGTCGCCGCGCCGCTCGTGATGTTGACCAGGACGCCGCGGCCGGGCCGGCTGCGCACGTGGCGGGCGAAGGCCGCCGAGCCGTGCATCACGCCGAGGACGTTGACCTCGAGGTTGGTGGCGACCGCGGCGGGGTCCGCGTCCCGCAGCGGGGCGATCGGCTCCAGGATGCCGGCGTTGTTCACCCACAGGTCGACCCGGCCGAAGCGATCGGCGACCTCGGCCGCGAACCGGTCCACCGCGGCCGCGTCGGTGACGTCGACCGATGACGTGACGGCCTCCGCCCCCGGCGGGGCCTCGGGCTCGGTGCGGGCGACCAGGCCGAGCCGCAGGCCAGCGGCGGCGAAGCGGGCCGCCATCCCCTTCCCCAGGCCCCGGCTGGCGCCGGTCACGACGGCGACCCGCCCGGCGGCGCCGGGGGGCGGATCTACGGTTCCGGGCATGCGCGCATTCGAGCAGGCGGTGACGGCCGTCCTCCACTCGCTCGAGCCGGGAGAGGTCGTGACCTACGGCGAGGTCGCCGCCGAGGCGGGGTTCCCGGGCGCGGGCCGGGCGGTCGGGCGCCTGCTGGCGACCACCGCGGAGGACGTCCCGTGGTGGCGGGTCGTCACGGCCACCGGCCGCCTCGTCCCGGGCCACGAGGCCGAGCACGCCCGGCGGCTGCGGGCCGAGGGCGTGCCGGTCACGAACGGCTCGGTGCCGATGCCCTGATGCGACCTCGACGTGCCGCGGGGCCGCACGGTCCGGCAGACTCCGGGGGATGCCGGTCGCCCCCACCGATCTGGACCAGGGCAGCTTCAGCGACACGCCGCCGTGGACCCTCGACGACCCGACCGCACTGGCCTGGCGCCGGGGCCTGGGCGAGGTCCGGGCCCGGGCGATCGCCGAGGTGCCGGCGCTGACCCGGCCGTCGCGCTGGCCTCCAGGCGCCCGGCTGCTGACCGTGACCCGGCGGCTCGGGACGGCCGTGGGGCTCTGGGCGCTGCGGGAGCGGCGGGCCGGCGGCGCCACCAGCCGGGCCGGCATCTCCCGGCGGCTGCGGATCGCCGCCGAGAGGCTGGGTCCGACCTACATCAAGCTGGGCCAGATCATCAGCTCGGGGGAGGGCATCTTCCCGGCCGAGCTGGTCGGCGAGTTCAAGCTGTGCCGCGACCGGGTCCCGGCCGAGCCGTTCCGGGTCGTGCGGGAGGTGATCGAGGCCGACCTCGGGCGCCCGCTCGAGGAGGTGTTCCGCTGGGTCGACCGCTCGCCCCTGGCGGCCGCGTCGATCGCCCAGGTCCACGCGGCCACGCTGCGGACCGGCGAGCCGGTGGTGGTCAAGGTCCAGCGGCCCACGGTCGCCCGGCTGGTGCGGGACGACCTGCGGGTCATGGCCTGGCTCGCCCCCAAGCTCGTCGGGCGCATCCCCATCGCGGCGCTGGCGAACCCACCCGCGCTGGTGGAGCTGTTCGCCGAGACCATCACCGAGGAGCTCGACTTCCGGCTCGAGGCGGAGAACATGCTGGACGTGGCGAAGGCGTTCGCTGAACTGGGCCAGCGCAACTACGTCATCCCGCGGCCGCACCCGAGCTTGGTCACGCGGCGGGTGCTGGTCATGGAGCGGCTGGACGGCTTCCGGTTCGACGACGTCGTGGGCATGCGGGACGCCGGCGTCGACACCGAGGCGGTGGTGCGGACCGGGATGATCGGTTCGATCGAGGGCGCCCTCATCCACGGGATCTTCCACGCCGACCTGCACGGCGGGAATTTGTTCGTCCTGCCCGACGGGCGCACCGCGCTGCTCGACTTCGGGATCACCGGGCGGCTGAACGAGACCAAGCGGCTGGCCATGCTGCGGCTGATGATGGGCGGCTCGGCCAACGACATCCCTGCCCAGCTCGCCGCCCTGCGGGACCTGGGTGCGCTGCCGGCCGATGCCGACCTCGACGAGGTGTCGCGGGAGCTGCGGCTGGAGGACCCGTTCGTCGACCCGCTGTCGCTGTCCGGCGAGCAGCTGGTGGGCGAGCTGCAGCAGATCGTGAAGGCACTGCTCGGGTTCGGGGCCCGGATGCCCAAGGAGCTGATGCTGTTCGTCAAGAACATGGTGTTCCTGGACAACGCGATCGCCACGCTGGCGCCCGACCTGGACATGATCGACGAGGTCGCCCAGATGTCGATCTACTTCGCCACCCGCCACGGCGAGAGGATCCTGGCCGACGTCGGCATCGATCCCCGGCTGATCGACCTCGACATGGCGGGGGTCAAGGCCAACCTGGGCGTCGACGACTCGGTCGACTCGCTGACCTACCGCCAGCTGCAGGAGCGGCGGGAGGCGATCCGGGAGAAGCTGTCGGCCACGTCCAGACCCTCACGGCGGAACCGCAAAGCCCGCGACACGTAGGGGCGCGCCGCTACCTTCGGGGCGATGCGCCTCGTGGTCGCCCGCTGCACCGTCGACTACGCGGGCCGGCTGACGGCGCACCTCCCGCCGGCGGTGCGGCTGATCATGGTCAAGGCGGACGGGTGCGTGGCGGTCCACGCCGACGGCGGGGCCTACAAGCCGCTCAACTGGATGAACGCGCCGAACACGGTCACCGAGTCGGTGGACGACGCCGGCCAGTCGCGCTGGACCGTGCAGGCTGCCAAGGGCGGCGAGACGCTGACGATCACGCTGCACGAGGTGCTGGGGGACTCGACCCACGAGCTGGGCGTCGACCCGGGCCTGCTGAAGGACGGGGTCGAGGCCCACCTCCAGGAGCTGCTGGCCGCCAACTGCGACGCCATCGCCCCCGGGCTGGTGCTGGTGCGCCGGGAGTACCCGACGGACATCGGCCCGGTCGACCTGCTGTGTCGCGACGCCGACGGCCGGGCGGTCGCCATCGAGATCAAGCGGCGCGGCGAGATCGACGGCGTCGAGCAGCTGGCGAGGTATCTGGAGTTCCTGGAGCGCGACCCGCGCCTGCGCCCGGTCCGGGGCGTGTTCGTGGCCCAGCAGATCAGGCCGCAGGCCCGGGTCCTGGCCGGCCGCCGGTCGATCGACTGCGTCGAGGTCGACTACGACGCGCTGCGCGGCCTGGAGTCCGGGGACCTGCGGCTGTTCTGACCGGTTGCCTCAGGCGAAGGTGACGCTGCCGGCGTCGAGGACGACGCGGCCGTCGGGGCCCGCGGTCTGGAAGACCCCCTCGCCGTCGCCCGTGCGCCAGACCTTGACCGTCAGGCTCTCGCCCGGGAACACCGGGCTGGAGAACCGTCCGCTCATGGACGTGAAGTTCGCCGGGTCGCCGCCGGCCACCGTGTGGAGCAGGGCCCGGCCGGTGAAGCCGTAGGTGCACAGGCCGTGGAGGATCGGCCGGGGGAAGCCGGCCATGGCCGCGAACTTGGGGTCCGAGTGCAGCGGGTTGCGGTCGCCCGACAGGCGGTACAGCAGGGCCTGGTCGGTGCGGGTCTGGTAGGTGACCTCGTGGTCCGGGGCCCGGTCGGGCGCCTGGAACTTTGACGACGGGCCGCGGTCGCCGCCCCAGCCGCCCTCGCCGCGCAGGAAGATGCTGGTCCGGGTCGTGAACAGGGGCTGGCCGTCCGACACCAGGTTGGCGGCCGTCTCGGTGACGACCACGGCGCCCGAGCCCTTGTCGTAGATGCCCACGATCCCGGTGACGGACTCGATCTCGCCCTCGGGCGGGACCTCTCGGGCCAGGGTCACGGCCTCCTCGCCGTGCACCAGCATCACGGGGTTGAACGAGCCGATCTTGGTGATCACGCCGCCCCCGCCGAAGCCGAGGACGACCGGCATCGTGGGCAGCGCCCGCTGGGTCACGTCCTGGCTGTTCTCGGTGGTGAACTCCAGCTCGGACAGCGGGTCCTCGGCGCCAGCGCCCACGCCGACCGCGTAGAGCAGGCTGTCCTTGGACGTCCACGACCGGCGGGCCGGCTCGGACTTGGCGCCGACGGCATCAGGATTGATGGGCATGTCCCCTCACTTCTCGTCGTAGCCGCCCATGTTGGCGTTCGGGCGGGCTTGGGCGACCAGGTCGAGCACGGCGTGGCCGAGCACCTCGGGGTCGTCGTCGGGGCTCTCGATCGACGGGCCCCGGTGCCAGCCCTCGGACACCGACAGCATGCGCCCCGTCACGTCGAACACCCGGCCGGTCACGCCGGCCGACAGCGGGCTGGCGAGCCAGCACGCGATCGGGGCGATGTGGCGGGGCGACATTGCCTGCTTGGCGTCCTCGGGCAGCTGGCCCATGCCGAGGTCCTCGGTCATGCGGGTCAGTGCCGCGGGGGCGATGGCGTTGACGGTGACGCCGTAGCGGGCCAGCTCCTTGGCGGCGATGATCGTGAAGCTGGCGATGCCCGCCTTGGCCGTCCCGTAGTTCGTCTGGCCGGCGTTGCCGTAGATGCCGGACGGCGAGGAAGTGTTGATGATCCGGCCGTCGACGTCGTCGCCCGCCTTCGACCGGTCCCGGAAGTGGTTGGCGACGAAGTGCGAGGGCGCGAACGTGCCCTTCAGGTGGACCTTGATGACCGCGTCCCACTCGGCCTCGGTCATGTTCACGAGCATCCGGTCCCGCAGGATGCCGGCGTTGTTGATGAGGACGTCGACCTTGCCGAAGGCCTCGATGCCCGTGTTGATCAGCTTCTCCGCCCCGGCGAAGTCGCTGACGTCGTCGGTGTTGGCGACCGCCTGGCCGCCCGCGGCGACGATCTCGTCGGCGACCTGCTGGGCCGGCCCCGTGTCTGCGGACCCCGTGCCGTCCATGGACCCTCCGAGGTCGTTCACGACGACGCTCGCACCCTGGGCTGCCAGCAGCAACGCGTGCTCACGCCCGATGCCCCGGCCGGCCCCGGTCACGATCGCGACCCGACCCTCACAGATGCCCATGCCACGGTCCCCTTGTCTCTCGGCGGCTGCCGCCCGCGGCGAACGTAGCAGCGCGAGACTGGTGGACGTGAGCGACGTGCATCAGTGCCCGTACTGCGAGCTGCGCTTCCTGACCAGGAACGAGGTCGAGGATCACATCGCCGTCGACCACCCCCGGCACGTCGATGACGACACCGACAAGGGTGCTGACGGGCCGGTGACACGTCGGTGAACGACCGGTTCCCCGCGAACGTGGCGCATCACGCGGCGAGGTTCGATCCGCTGCCCGTCCGCGTGGCAGGGTAGGCCGTCGTGGACGGGAACGAAGGTAAGCCCGCGCCCGACGGCGCGGACGCTGGGGAAGCAAGCGGAGCCTCGCCGCAAGGCGACCCCGCACACCCCGACGCGCCCCCGTCCACCCAGGCCGACGAGACCCCGGCCGAACCGTCTGCCAAGCCCGCTCCCGGCACCGCGACAGCGTCGTTCCCCGCTCCGGAGCCCGCGACCAAGCCCGGCGAAGCGACCCCCGACGGCCCGACCCCGCCGAGCGCCGACGACACCAGCGCCCCGCCCCCGGCCGCGACCCCCACCCCCGGCAAGACGACGGCCTCCTTCCCCGCGCCTGGCGCCACCAGGCCCAGCGAGGCCCAAGACGCGAGCCCCCCGCCCGGCGGTCCGGCGCCCGGCGGTCCGGCGTCCAGCACCACCAAGCCCGAACAGGCCGCCCCTGACAGCCCGATCCCGCCCACGGCCAACGACACCACCGCCACCAGCGCCCCGACCCCCGGAACGACTCCGGCCCCCGGCAAGGCCACGGCCTCCTTCCCCGCCCCCGGCACCGCCAAGCCGACCGAGGCCCAAGACCCGAGCCCCCCGGCCGCCACCGCCTCCCCCGCCCCCGGCACCACCAAGCCGGCCGAGGCCCAAGACCCGAGCCCCCCGCCCGGCGCTCCGACGTCCGACGGTCCGGCCGCGCCTGCCGGTGACGAGGCCAACGGCGCTACTGCCCCCGGCAAGGCCACGGCCTCCTTCCCGGCTCCCAGCGCCGCCAAGCCCGGCACACCCCGGGACCCGACCTCCCCGCCGGGCGGTCCGGCGCCCGGGCGCGACCAGATGGCCGGAACGGCTGCATCCGCGGGGCCCGGCTCGGCAGCCACGCCCGAGGACACCAGCGCCACACCGCCCGAGTCTCCGCCCGGCGCCGAGGGCTCGCAGGCCGGTCCGACCGGCACGCCGGGCGCTCCCGACGGTGGCGACGCCGGCGCCCCGACCTCGCCACCGGGCAGCTCCGCGGCGCCGGCGGGGCCGACGTCCGCGCCCGGTGCGGCCACCGCGTCGTTCCCCGCGCCCGGTGCGGCCGAGCCCGACGGCCCCACGGCGCCGCCGCCCGGGCAGACCGGGGGTGTGAGCACCGCCGCGCCGGAGCCGCCGGCCTCGCCGGGGCCGCCGGCCTACGGGGCGTCTCGGGGGTCCGCCGAGCCGATCTTCGATCTGCCCGACGAGCCCGAGGCCGCGTCCGGCGGCTCCGGCACCCTCGTGCTCGGCGGGGCGGCCGCAGCCGAGGGGCGGACCACCGGGCCCACGCCGCGGATCGGTGGGCCCGGGCCGGCCGGCGCTCGGCACCCCGGAGGCAACGGCGACGGTGACGCCGCCGAGGGCGAGGACGGTCCCGGGCGGCACTTCCGGCCCGCCGGGGCCGGCGCCGGCGCGGGGTTGGCCGAGACCCTGCGCAGCCTGCCGCGGCCGTCGTGGAACCTGGTGGCCATCGCGGCGCCGATCGCCGTCGTCGTGCTGTTGCTGGGCTGCTGGGCCGTGGACACCGCGGCGCTCTCCGGGCAGGTCATGCGCAACGTCGAGGTTGCCGGCCGTCCGGTCGGCGGGTTGGGGGAGGCGTCGCTGCCCGACGTCATGACCGAGATCGGCGACGAGCTGGCCGCCCGCAAGGTCCGCATCGAGGCCGACGACAAGGTGTACGAGACGACCGCCGGCGAGATAGGCCTGGCGCTCGACGCCGAGGCGACCTCCGAGGCCGCGCTCGACGCCGGGCGCAGCGACTCGCTGCTGATCCGCCCGTTCAGCTGGGTGGCCTCGTTCTTCAGCCCGCGCGAGGTGGACGTGCGGTACTCGGTGTCGCAGTCCGACGTCGAGGCCAAGCTGTTCGAGCTCCAGGGCACCGACCTCACGGCGCCGCACCCGCCGACGATCCAGCTCACCGATGCGGGCTTCGTCGGCGTGCCCGGGATTCCCGGCTCGGGCCTCGACACCGAGGACATCGTCGACCAGCTGCCGAAGGTGGCCGCCGGCACGCCCGACGGCACGATCGTGATCGAGACGGACATGGTCGAGGTCCAGCCGCCCTACACCGACGAGGACGCCGAGGCGCTCGCGGCGCGGGCCAACGAGATCACCGCCAACGGCATCGCCCTCACCGCCGGCGACGCCACCACACAGGTCGACGCTGCCACATTGCGCAGCTGGATCGGCCCCACGACAGCCAACGGCAACCTCGACCTCGCCATCAACGCCGACGCCGTGAACGGTGCACTCCCCGGCCTGTTCGCCGGCGTGTCGGCCGACCCGGTGAACGCCGGCTTCGACCTGCAGAACGGCGCGCCGGTCGTGGTCCCGTCGCGGCCGGGCGTGGCCTGCTGCGGGGCGAACAGCGCCGAGCTGGTGTGGCAGGGCGTGCAGGACGGCCAGTCGCCGGTCCCCCTCGAGGTCCAGGTCACCGAGCCGAGCTTCACCACCGAGCAGGCGGCGGCGTGCGGGGTCGCCGGGCCGGTCGGCGGCAGCAACGCCTGGCGCAACGGCGCCCCCTCCACGGCCGGCCCCGGCTTCACCACCTACTACGACCCCGGCCAGCCCCGCGTCTCCAACATCCACCGCA
>DASRJM010000103.1:0-23381 GCA_035649475.1 Acidimicrobiales bacterium | reverse complement strand
GACGGGTGCTGGGCTACCGTCTCGCCGCGTGAGCGAGCCTGCGCCGATGACCATGCGGGAACGGGCGCAGCGCTACAGCGCCGCCCAGCGACGGGTGATCGACGCGGCACTCGACCTGTTCGCCGAGCAGGGCGTCGGCGGGACGTCGCTGCAGATGATCGCTGACGCCATCGGGGTGACGAAGGCGGCCATCTACTACCAGTTCCGGACCAAAGAGGAGATCGTCATCGCCGTCGCCGAGGTCGAGCTCCAGCGGCTGGAGGTCGCGCTCGAGGCCGCGGAGGCCGAAGGCTCCAGCGCGGAGGCCCGCGACACGCTCCTGCGCCGGGTCGTCGAGGTCGCCGTCGAGCGCCGGGGAGCGGTCCGGACCATCCAGAGCGACCCCGTGATCATCCGCTTCCTGGCCGAGCACGAGCCGTTCCAGCAGCTGATCGTGCGCCTGTTCACCGTCCTGGTCGGCGACGACCCCGGCCCCGCGGCCCGGGTTCGGGCGGCCGTGCTGACCGCTGCGATCGGCGGCGCGGTCGCCCATCCCTTCGTGACCGATCTGGACGACGAGACGCTGAAGGCCGAGCTGCTGCGCGTCACCCGGCGGCTCGTCCTCCTCCCCGGCTGACAGGCTTCTAGCCGATCGGCTAGTTTCTCGACGAAGGCTAGGAGTCGCCGGCCACGGGAGGGACGTGATGTCGGAACCGACGACCGACCAGCAGCAGCTCGACGGGTTCCTGGAGATCCGCAAGCCGGGGGCGCACCTGGAGGATGAGGCGGCGGTCGCCGACGACTTCGTCCTCATGCTCGGTGTCGACCTGACCAACTTCCCGAAGTTCCCGCGGGTGGACGACGACGTCACCTACCAGAAGCGCGACCTCGACGTCCGCCAGCAGCTCGACGTCGACTCGGGGGCCGAGCTGCCCGACTACAGCGGTCCCTACCGGGGCGACCTGCGGTTCACCGACTTCTCCCGCGAGGCCCTGGCCACCAGGTTCCTGCCCTGGAGCGAGCGGTACATGCAAACCTGCGTCGACGGGTGGGCCACCGAGGTCGCCCACCGCTACGGCGCCGAGACGATGGCCGAGATCGAGTGGGCCGCCTGGTGCGACCAGGTCGCGCCCGAGCTCGACCGCATGCGGGCCGAGTTCCTGCCGCCCGGCGCCGTCTACGACGACCCCAACCAGCGCGTCCCCGAGGCCGACCGGCGCCGGACCCGGGTCGTCTACACCGGCCTGTTCACCCCCGGCCCCGACGTGGCGGAGCTCGCCAAGGACCAGCTCGTCACCTGGTTCCTCGGCAGCCACGAGTACCTACTCCAGTGCATCGAGGCCTGGGCCACCCAGATCACCGTGCGCTACGGGCTCGACGTGATGTTCGACATCCAGTGGCGCCTGTGGGGCGCCTCGGTCCTGCCCGAGGTGAAGCGGCTCAAGGCCGAGTACCTCGGCATCAGCGGCAGCACCGTCTCGGACTGGATGAAGGACCTCCAGGTCGACGCCACCGCCCTGCCGGGCAAGGCGTTCGACCTGTCCTTCGAGATGCCCGAGCCCGAGGTCGGCATCATGACGTTCAACCGCTGCGTCGCCGCCGACCAGTGGGAGGCGATGGGCCGGCCCGACATCCTCGAGAAGAACTGCCACTCGACCTGCCCGAAGTCCATGATCGAGACGACCCGCATGTACAACCCGAACATGAAGGTCGACATCCTGGCGATCCCGCCCCGCCGGGACCCGGGCGACGTGTGCTGCAAGTGGCGCTTCAGCATGCGGGACGAGGACGACCCCGAGTACGTCCCGGTCGAGCTCACCAGCAAGCCGGAGGCCTAGCCGACCGCTGGGTTCGGAGGCGTCGCACCCGGCCGGTAGCCTCGCCGTGTGACCGAGCGGAAGCCGCCCGGCGTCAGCTGGGAGACGTGGATCGACCGGCAGATCCGGCAGGGCATGGAGTCGGGCGACTTCGACGACCTGCCCCTGACCGGACGCCCGATCCCCGGACTCGACCGGCCCCGCGACGAGATGTGGTGGGTGCGGGACAAGCTCCGTCGCGAGAACGTCTCGTACCTGCCGCCGACCCTGGCGGTCCGCAAGGAGCTGGAGGACACGCTGGCCAAGGTCGGCCGGTCCCAGCGGGAATCCGAGGTCCGGGAGCTGGTCGAGGCGATCAACGCCAAGATCCGCAGGGTCAACTCCACCGCCACGGCCGGCCCGCCGTCCACGCTCGTGCCGCTCGACGTCGACCGGGTGGTGGACCGCTGGAGGGCCGCCCGGGCGTCGTGAACCGGTGGCTGCATCGGCAAGAATGCAGGGGTGTCGGACAATCCAGATATCGCCATCGACGTCAACGTGCCGAACGCGGCGCGCGTCTACGACTACCTGCTCGGCGGCGTCACCAACTTCGAGATCGACCGCCAGATCGCCGAGCGGAACAACGCCGTGCTCCCCGGGGGCATCGACAGCGCGCGGGCCGAGGTCCGGGCCAACCGGGCGTTCCTGGCCCGGGCCGTGCGGTACCTGGCCGGCGAGGCCGGCATCCGCCAGTTCCTCGACATCGGCACCGGCATCCCCACCGGCGACCACGTGCACAGCGTGGCCCAGGCGGTGGCGCCCGAGTCCCGCATCGTCTACGTCGACTACGACCCGATCGTGCTGGCCCACGCCCACTCGCTGCTGACCAGCTCGCCCGAGGGGGCGACCGCCTACGTCCACGGCGACCTGCGCCAACCGGACCACATCCTGGAGAAGGCGGCCGACACGCTCGACCTCTCCCAGCCGGTGGCCGTCATCCTCGTCGGCATCCTCTACCTCGTCGGCGACGGCGACGACCCGTTCGGCATCGTGGCGAAGCTCATGGACGCCGTGCCGTCGGGCAGCTACCTCGTCGTGTCCCACATGACCAAGGACATCAACACCGAGGCCATGGAGCAGCTCGCCGAGCTGCTCAACGAGACGATGCCCGAGCCGTTCGTCATGCGGTCGCACGCCGAGGTGTCCCGCTTCTTCGACGGCCTGGAGCCGGTCGATCCCGGCCTGGTGCAGGTGGCCCAGTGGCGCCCGACCGACGGCACCCCCGGCCCGACCGAGCAGCTGACCGCCTACTACGCCGGGATCGCCCGCAAGCCCTGACGCCCTCGGGCCGCGGTGTGCCATCCATGCCTTGACAGGCATATGCCTGTGAAGGAATATAGAGGAGTGGAGACATTCGAGGTGCTGGCCGAGCCCAACCGCCGGCGCATCCTCGACCTGCTGCTGGTCGAGCGCCCGGTGGGCGACCTCGTCGACGGCACCGGGCTGAGCCAGCCCGCGGTGTCCAAGCACCTCCGCGTCCTGCGGGACGCGGGGCTGGTCGAGGTCCGCCCGGTGGCGCAACGACGGCTGTACCGGGTCCGGCCCGAGCCGCTGCGGGCGCTCGACGAGTGGCTCGCGCCGTACCGGGCCCTGTGGTCCGGCCGGCTCGACGCGCTGGCGGCCCACCTCGACGTCATGCCCGACGAGGAGGTTTAACCCCATGGACGCAGACGGAATCCTCGAGCAGGCCGGCGACCGCTGGCGCATCCGCTTCACCCGCCGGCTGCCCCACCCGCCCGAGAAGGTGTGGCGGGCGATCACCGAGGACGAGCACATCGCCGCCTGGTTCCCCAGCACCATCGAGGGCGACCGGGTGCCGGGGGCCAAGCTGCGGTTCGACTTCTCCGACGACCCCAACGCGCCCGACGGCACGGTGCTGGACGGCGAGGTGCTGGAGGCCGACCCGCCGCGGGCGTTCGCCTTCCGGTGGGGCGACGACGAGCTGCGCTTCGAGTTGGAGCCCGACGGCGACGGCACGCGGCTCACGCTCACCGACACGTTCGACGAGCGGGGCAAGGCGGCCCGGGACGCGGCCGGCTGGCACGTATGCCTCCTGCTGCTCGGGTACGAGGTCGACGGCCGGGAGCCGCCGGAGGGATCGGACCAGCTGTGGAAGCAGGTCAACCCCGCCTACGTCGAGAAGTTCGGGCCAGAGGCGTCGACGATGGGGCCGCCGGAGGTGTAACCCCCGCAGGCGGCGGTGGGTCTGACGGCTGTCGTGCATGCCGGCGTGGGGCCGCGGCAACCCTGCCGGGCTTGACCGGCGCGGCCGAGGCGGCCCCGCTGTCCAGGCCAGGGAGGCCGCCGGCGAGCCCAGGGCCCGCTTCCTCGCCGCCCGCCTGCGCCTCCGGCTCCGGGACCAGATCCGACCGGCGATCATGGGCGCATGGTCGTCCGCATCGGGTTCGTGGGTCTCGGCATCATCGCCGAGACCCACCTGGCCGTCCTCGCCGACATGCCGCAGGCCGAGTTGGTGTTCACGGCCGACCCCCACGCCGACCGGGCGCCGGTCGAGTTCCGGGGCCGCGCCGTGCCGCACCACGCCACGCTCGCCGACGCGCTCGCCGCCCACGGGCCCGACGCCGCCGACCTGCTCGTCCTGGCCACGCCGACGCCCACCCACGCCGACCTGGCCGTCGAGGCGTTGACCCGCACGACCGCCCGGGTGCTGGTCGAGAAGCCGCTCGTGCACGAGCCGGCCGAGCTCGACCGGCTGGCGAGGGTGGCCGACCAGGGGGTCGATCTCGGGCGGGTCGCGGTCGCCCACCACTTCGCCTTCTCGCCCGAGGTCCGCTGGGCGGCCGGCCAGATCGACGGGCACCCTAAGTGGGGGCCCGTCACCGCCGTCACCGTGGCCTTCCACGACCCGTACATCCTGCTCGGCCAGCACGCCTTCGCGTCGTACGTGTCGAGCTGGATGGACTCCGGCGTCAACCAGCTCAGCATGCTCACCCGGTTCGTCGATCTCGTCGCCCTCACCGCCCGCCACGAGGACGCGCGGGGCGCCAGCGCCTGGTGCACCGCCGCCTACGAGCACCGGGGCGAGACCGGCACCGCCCGGCTCCGCACCAGCTGGCTCACCGGGGCCAGCAGCAAGGAATCCGTGCTGACGCTGGACCGAGGGGTCGAGGTGTGGATCGACCACACGGCCATGACCGGGTTCGCCGCGCGGGGGACGGACCTGCTGGCGACCTTCGACAGCGACACGGAGCCGCCCCGCAAGATCGCCCATTACCGGCCGCTGTACGAGACCCTCCTGTCCGGCGCCGACGACCCGGTCCTCCGGTTCGAGACCGCCGCCACCGTCACCCGGCTGCTGCACGCCCGGCCGGGCTGACCGGCCCCCGGGTGGGCTACTGCAGGTGGCCCGGCAGGCCGAACCGGCCGAACAGCGCCGGCGCCCGGAAGGCCGTCACCGCTGACACGGCACCGCCCCGCAGCGTCAGCACGTCCAGCGCCAGCGGGAGGTACAGCCCGGTCTCCGGCTGGCGCAGGTAGGTGCCGAGCGTCGGCTGGCCGTTGGCGGTCGTGGCCGTGTAACGCAACCGCGGCCGGGGGCCTGCGGGCATGAGCCAGGATTGGGCGACCTCGGCCCGCGTCCGGCACCAGGCCGGGTACGGCGGCATCGTGAACGTGACGTCTTCGGTCAGCAGGTCGAGGATCCCGGGCACGTCGCCCGCCTCGAACGCGTCGGCGAACCGGGTCACCAGCGCCCGCACCGTGGCGTCGCCCAGCGACCGCAGGGTGGCCTGCTGGCTGCGGTCGGGCAGCCGGGCCGTCAGCGTGCTGCGGGCCCGCTGGAGGGCGCTGTTGACCGACTGCACCGATGCCGCCGTCGCCTCCGCCACCTCGCGGGCCGAGAAGCCCAGGACATCCCGCATGATCAGCACGGCCCGCTGCCGGGCCGGCAGCTGCTGCAACGCAGCGACGAACGCGAGCTCGACCGCCTCGCGCTGCTCGTAGATCGCCTCGGGCCTGGCGTGGACGTCCTCGACCTCCATCTGGCCGTCGGGGTAGGGCTCGATCCACGTCGTGGCGGGCAGCGGATCGCCGGCGCCCGCGGCCGGGTCCGACGACGGACCGTGGTGCATCGGCAGGATCCTGGCCTTGCGCCGGCCGAGCATGTCGAGGCACACGTTGGTCGTGATCCGGTACAGCCAGGGGCGCAGCGGCCGCCCGCCGTCGAACGTGTGCAGCCCCCGCCAGGCCCGCAGCAGGGCGTCCTGGAGGGCGTCGTCGGCGTCGTGCACCGAGCCGAGCATCCGGTAGGCGTGGACGTGGAGCTCGGAACGGTGCGGGTCGACCAGCTGGGTGAACGCGCCCGCGTCGCCGCCCTTGGCGGCGTCGACGAGCGTGGCCGGGGGGACGGGTGAGACAGTCGTTGAACGGCCCATCCGACGAGAGGGTAGACGTCGCCGATGAGTTCGCGGCCGCGCCCTGGTAACACCGGGCGACAGGGAATGGACCTGTGCGGGAGGAGCGACGTGACCGAGACGACGACCACGCAGCGCGCACCCGCCCGCCCCCGCGCTGAGCGGGCTCGACGTCCGCATGCAGCTCTTCTCCGACAACGGCGGGCAGTCGGGCCACGAGTGATGGCCGGGCTCTGTGCGATCGGCCAGATGCGGGCGGTCCTGGCGATGGCGCCGGGCCTGCTGGCGCTCGGCTCCCGGGCAGCGGATGTCGGGGCGCCGCCCTCGGCGGACGACCCGGTCGCCCCGGTCCTGGCGGTCGAGGCCGACGCCGGCGCCTGCGTCGGAGCCGGGTAGCCGCCGCCGGCCGCCGGCCGCCCGCCGCCCCGGTCGGGCTCAGCGGTCCGAGTCCCCGAGCACCGGCTTGAGGTCGATGACCGGGGTGCCGTCCAGCGCCTCCAGCCCCCGCACCGCCAGCCGGGGGCCGTCGACGGCGAGGACGTGGACACGGTGCAGCCCGACCGGGTTGGGCCTGTCGGCCGAGCGGGTCGAGAACACGCCGGTGAGTGGCCGGGCCGGGTCGTCGCGGGGGTGGACCGCCAGCACGTCGCGGTCGGCCCGGTCGAGCCAGGTCAGGAGGATGACGTCGGTGCCGGCGCGCAGGTCGGCCAGGCCGGTGAGCACCGCCTCGTCGAACTCGACGGTGGCGTCCGGCGCCTCCTCGTCGCCCTGCTTGGGGGCGGTCGCCGGGTCGGTCAGCGGCGAGCGGACCCGGCCGATCGGTCGTAGCTCGTACACGCAGACGTACCCTACGCAGGCAGCCGACGCCGGAAGGGTGCGCTGATTAGTGTCGGCGCCATGACAACCGAGCGCCCGCCGCTTCCCTACGACTTCCTGCCGCCGGTGCCGTCGTTCACCGTGACCAGCGACGACGTGGCCGACGGGCAACCGCTGGACGAGGCCCACGTCGCCGACGCCAACTACGGCCTGTCCGGCGGGAACACGTCGCCCCACCTCCGCTGGGACGGCTTCCCGCCCGAGACCCGCAGCTTCGCCGTCACCATCTACGACCCGGACGCCCCGACCGGCAGCGGGTTCTGGCACTGGGTGCTGTTCGACATCCCCGCCGACGTGACCGAGCTGCCCCGGGGCGCCGGGACCGGCGGCAAGTCGGATCTGCCGGCCGGCGCCAAGCACGCCCGCAACGACGTCGGCAACCTCGAGTACGTGGGGGCGTTCCCGCCGGCCGGCCATGGTCCCCACCGCTACGTGATCGCCGTCCACGCCCTCGACGTCGACAACCTGGGACCGGACGAGTCGGCCAGCCCCGCCTACGTCGGCTTCAACCTCGGCGGCCACACGCTGGCTCGGGCCGTGATCGTCCCCACCTACGAGGTCCCGGGCTGAGCACGTGGAGACCGTCGCCACCGAGATCATCGACGGCGTGCTGACGATCACGCTGGACCGGCCCGACCGGCTCAACGCCTTCACGGTCGGCATGCAGCGCGACCTCGTGGCGGCGTTCGACCAGGCCGACGACGACCGCTCGGTCCGGTGCGTGGTCGTGACGGGCCGGGGCCGGGCGTTCTGCGCGGGCGCCGACCTGGGGAGCGGGAGCGGCACCTTCGACCGGGGTGCGGTCGCCGGCGACGGCGGGGCGGTGACCGGCGACGGCGGCGCCGAGCGCGGCGCCGACGGCAACGGCAGCACACCCGGCCGGCACCGCGACGAGGGCGGCCTGGTGTCGCTGCGCATCTTCGGCTGCACGAAGCCGGTCATCGCCGCCATCAACGGACCCGCTGTCGGGGTCGGGGTGACCATGACCCTGCCGATGGACATGCGGCTGGCCTCCGCGTCCGCCCGGTTCGGGTTCGTGTTCGCCCGCCGGGGCCTGGTCCCGGAGGCGGCGTCGTCGTGGTTCCTGCCCCGGGTGGTCGGCATCTCGACCGCGACCGAGTGGTGCTACACGGGCCGGGTCTTCGGGGCCGAGGAGGCCCGGGAGCGGGGCCTGGTCCGCTCGGTCCACCCCGACGGCGAGCTGCTCGACGCCGCCTACGCACTGGCCGGCGAGATCGCGTCCCATGCGTCGCCGGTGTCGATCACGCTCACCCGCCAGATGCTGTGGCGGATGCTGGGCGAGCCGCACCCCATGGCCGCCCATCGGGTCGATTCGGCCGCCATCGACGAGCTCGGCCGGGGCGACGACGTGCGGGAGGGCGTGGTCTCGTTCCTCGAGAAGCGCCCGCCGCACTTCGCGTCCCGGGTGCCCGACGACCTACCCGCGTTCACCCCCTGGTGGGACGAGCCCGAGTTCTGACATCGTTGTCAAGGGCTGATTCGTGAGACGGTGCGGACGTGACCCTGACACTCGCCTTCGTCGGCTACGCCGACGACCCGGACCGCGCCCACGCCTACGAGGACGCGGTCCTCCCCCTGCTGGCCGACCACGGCGGTCGTGTCGAGTTCCGCGGCCGCCGCACCGCGGGCCAGGACGCGGCCCTGCCGGTCGAGGTCCACGTCCTGTCCTTCCCCGACCACCGGGCCCTCGACGCCTACCTCGCCGACCCCCGCCGTGCCGCCCTCCTGGCCGAGCACGGCGAGGTCTTCACCCGCACCGAGGTCGTCGAGCTCGAGCGCTAGCTGTTGGGGACGGCGACGTGGCAGCGGAGGTCCGGTGCCCCGGCGATCCGGCGGTCGAGCGTCACGAGCGTCGAGCCAGTCATCTCGGCCAATGCGACGTAGGCGGCGTCGTACAACGACAGGTTCGAGCGCAGCGCCCAGGCACGCGGCGCCAGCACCTCGTACGGCCATAGCTCGATGCCGAGGTCGATGAGGTCGGCGTGCGCCTGCTGTGCCACGTCGGTGCCGAGAAGGCCGGTCAGCTCATGGCGCCGCAGGATGTTGGCGACCTCGAACGGGGCCTGGTGTGGCGCGGCGACGGCGGCGCCGGTGAGCTGCTCGGCCGCCCACGTGCCGTCCGGGCCGGCGTCGACGAGCAGGGCGACGAGTGCGGATGCGTCGCCCACGACGTCCCGGGTCACCGCCTGTCGGCGTCGCGGGCCACGAGTATGGCGTCAGCGGAGACGCGACTGCCGGTGGCGGCGACGCGGGCCCGAGCCCTGGCGATCACGTCGTCGACGGTCGGCCGGGACGCCGCCGCGATGAGCAGGCCCCGCAGAAACTCCTGGAGGGACTTGCCGTCACGGGCGGCCCGGGCCGCGAGCTCGTCCCGGGTGCCGTCGGGAACGTCACGTATCGTGATCGCAACCATGCCTGCAGATTAGCTGCACCGCAAGCATTCTGCAGGGCAACTACGCGACGTCCGCGGCCGCCGCTGCGAATTGGGCGTTGTAGAGCTTGGCGTAGGCGCCGCCGCGGGCGAGGAGGTCGGTGTGGTGGCCCTGCTCGACGATCCGGCCGTTCTCCATCACCAGGATGATGTCGGCGTCCCGGATCGTGGACAGCCGGTGGGCGATCACGAAGCTGGTGCGGGACGCCCGCAGCGCGGCCATGGCCTGCTGGATCAGGACCTCGGTGCGGGTATCGACCGAGCTCGTGGCTTCGTCGAGGATGAGGATCTCCGGGTCGGCCAGGAACGCCCGGGCGATCGTGACCAGCTGCTTCTCGCCGGCGCTCAGGCTCGTGCCCTCGTCGTCGACGATCGTGTCGTAGCCGTCGGGCAGCGCGTGCACGAACCGGTCGACGTAGGCGGCCCGCGCCGCGGCCAGGATGTCCTCCTCGGTCGCCTCCGTGTTGCCGTAGGCGATGTTGGCCCGGATCGTGCCACCGAACAACCACGTGTCCTGCAGCACCATGCCGGTCCGGGACCGCAGGTCGTGCCGGCGCATCGTGGCGATGTCCCGCCCGTCGATCGTGATGCGCCCCGAGTCCAGCTCGTAGAACCGCATGATCAGGTTGACCAGCGTCGTCTTGCCCGCGCCGGTCGGCCCCACGATGGCGACCGTCCGGCCGGGCTCGGCCACCAGCGACAGGTCGGTGATCAGCGGGATGTCGGGGTTGTACGAGAAGCTCACGTCCTCGAACACCACCCGCCCGGCCTGCTCGCCGTCCAGCGGGGCGGCACCCGCGTCGGCCCGCTCGTCCGGGGCGTCCAGCAGGTCGAAGACCCGCTCGGCCGACGCCACGCCCGACTGGAGCAGATTGAACATCGACGCGATCTGCGTCAGCGGCATCTGGAACTGCCGGGTGTACTGCAGGAACGCCTGCACGTCGCCGATCGTCAGGGCGCCCGACGTGACCCGCAGGCCACCGAGCACGGCGATGATCACGTAGTTCAGGTTGCCGAGGAACATCATCGCCGGCTGGATCACGCCGGACACGAACTGGGCGCCGAAGCTGGCCGTGTGCAGCTCCTCGTTGGTGCCGTTGAAGACGGCCTCGACCTCGCGCCGGCGGCCGAACGCCTTGACGATGGCGTGGCCGGTGAACGCCTCCTCCACCTGGGCGTTGAGCTGCCCGGTGTGCATCCACTGGGCCACGAACCGGGCCTTGGACCGCTTGGCGATCGCCCGCATGGTCACGACCGAGATCGGCACCGACACGATCGCGACAAGCGCCAGCAGCGGCGAGATCCACACCATCACCGCGATCACGCCGACCAGCGACAGCGTCTGGGTCAGCAGCTGGCTGAGGGTCTGTTGCAGGCTCTGGGCGATGTTGTCGATGTCGTTGGTGACCCGGCTGAGCAGGTCGCCGCGGGGCTGGGCGTCGACGTAGCCGAGCGGCAGCCGGTGCAGCTTGTCCTCGACCTCGGCCCGCAGCCGGTGCATCGTCTTCTGCACGATCCCCGCCAGGATGTAGGAGCTCGCGTACGCCAGGCCCGACGATGCGACGAACAGCAGCAGGGCCAGCAGCAGCACGCGGTGCAGGTGACCGAAGTCGATGCCCGAGGGGCTGACGATGCCGTCGATGATGATGTCGGTGGCGTTGCCGAGGATCTTCGGCCCGATCACCGTCAGCACGACGCCGACGATGGCGAGGATGACCGAGGCGACCACGCCCACCCTGTCCTCCCGCAGCATCGACGCCAGCCGCCGGGTCGAGCCCCGGAAGTCCCGGGACGCCTCCATCGGCACGCCGACGCCCATCGGCCGGATGGTGCCGGGACCCGGGCGGGGCGGGCCGACGGGGCCGGGACCCGGGGATCGTGTCTGGGTGCTCATTGGCGCACCCTCCGGGCGGCGCGCAATGAGCAATCGGCCCTCGGGGCCGAGTAGTGCACTGTGCTCATGGTTCGCTCGCTGCGCTCGCTCACGCCGCCTCCCCCTGGCCCATCTGCGACTCGACGATCTCCGCGTAGGTCGGGCACGACTCGATGAGCTCGTCGTGCGTGCCCAGCCCGACCGGCCGCCCGTCCTCCAGCACGAGGATCTGATCGGCGGTGGCGATGGTCGACACCCGCTGAGCCACGACCAGCACCGTCGCCTCCGTCACGTACGGGACCAGCGCGGCCCGCAGCCGGGCGTCGGTGGCGAGGTCGAGCGCCGAGAACGAGTCGTCGAACAGGTAGATCTCCGGCTTGGCCACGAGCGCCCGGGCGATGGCGAGCCGCTGGCGCTGGCCGCCGGACACGTTGGTGCCCCCCTGGGCGATGGTGGCGTCGAGCCCGCCCGGCATGGCGGACACGAAGTCGGCGGCCTGGGCCACCCGCAGCGCCTCCCACAGCTCGTCCTCGGAGGCGTCGGGCCGCCCGTAGCGCAGGTTCGAGGCCACCGTGCCCGAGAACAGGTACGGCTTCTGCGGCACCAGGCCGATGCGGCTCCACAGGTCCTCGGCGGCCAGGTCCCGCACGTCGACCCCGTCGATGGCGACAGAGCCCTCGGTCACGTCGACCAGCCGGGCGACCAGGTTGACCAGCGTGGTCTTGCCGGCGCCGGTCGAGCCGACGATCGCCGTGGTCTGGCCGGCCAGCGAGGTGAACGTCACGTTGCACAGCACCGGGGCCTCGGCGCCCGGGTAGCGGAAGGCGACGTCGCGCAGCTCGAGCCTGCCCCGACTGCCGGGCTCGGGGGCGACGGGATCGTCGCTGGGGCGGACCGACGGCTCGGTGTCGAGCACGCGGACGATCCGCTCGGCGCACACCGCGGCCCGGGGGGCCATCAGCGCGACGAACATGCCCATCATCACGGCGATGAGCATCAGCGTGAAGTAGGTGAGGAACGCCACCAGCGACCCGACCGACATGTCGCCGCTGTCGACGCGGTTGGCGCCGAACCACAGCACGCCCACGCTGGAGGCGTTGATGATCAGCATGAGCGTCGGGAACATGAGCGCCTGGAGGCGGCCGGCCCGCAGCGAGACGTCGGTCAGCTCGTCGTTGACCCCGCCGAACCGGGCGACCTCGTGGGGCTCCCGCACGAAGGCCCGCACCACCCGCATGCCGGTGATCTGCTCCCGGAGCACGAGGTTGGCGTCGTCGATCCGCCCCTGCATGGCTCGGAAGAGCGGGATCATCCGCCACACGATCACGCCCACGCTCAGCCCGAGGGCGGGCAGGCTGATCAGCGCCAGCCACGCCAGGCC
Organism: Acidimicrobiales bacterium; assembly: GCA_035649475.1. GTDB lineage: Bacteria > Actinomycetota > Acidimicrobiia > Acidimicrobiales > VFJN01 > ZC4RG19. The sequence goes on along the minus strand of DASRJM010000103.1, from coordinate 10,591 downwards.
GACGTCCTGGCGCAGGGCCGCGAACACGCCGCCGACGACGGTGATCGGGGCGGCCACGGCGAACGTGCACGTCATGACGACGAGCATCTGGACCTGCTGCACGTCGTTGGTGATGCGGGTGATCAGCGACGGGGCGCCGAACAGGTTCACCTCCCGCTGCGAGAAGGCGATGACCCGGTGGAACAGGTCGCGGCGCACGTCCCGCCCGAACGCCATGGCGATCTTGGCGCCGCAGTAGACGGCGCCGACCGAGAACACCACCTGGATCAGCGTGAACAGCAACATCTCGACGCCGGTGCTGCGGATGTAGCCGTTGTCGCCGGCCAGGACCCCCTTGTCGATGAGTTCGGCGTTCAGCGTCGGCAGGTACAGCGAGGCCCCGGCCTGCACGGCCTGCAGGATGATCAGCAGGATCAGCAGCCCGCCGTAGGGGCGCAGGTGGGACCGCAGCAGCCGGGTCAGCACGGGGCGCCCTCCTCGGCCCGGGCGCGGATGCCGTCGAGCAGCAGGGACACGATCTCGGCCGGGTCCAGCGGGTCGCCGGCCACGAGTGCGGGGTGGCTCATCGCCAGGGTGAGCGCCCACAGCCGGCGGGCGGCGGTGACCGGGTCGCGGTTGACGCGGTCGCCGTTGGTGGCGATGAGCTCGGCGAGTGCGGTGAACTCCGGCGGCCGGCGGGGCGGCTCGGGCGGGCCGCCGACGGCGGACACCAGCGCCCAGATGTCGGCCAGGCGGCGCTGCATGACGGCGACGGCCTCGGCCAGTTGGTCCTCGAACGGGAGGTCCCGGTCGATGGCGGCCAGCGCGGCCTCGGTGGCGGCCGGGTCGAAGGCCCGGTCGATCGCGGCGCGGACGAGCGCCTCCTTGTCGGGGAAGACGCGGAAGATGGTGCCCTCGGCGATGCCGGCGGCCTCGGCGATCTGGCGGGTCGTGACGGCGTGCCCGCGCTCGACCAGCAGCGGGATGGTGACGGCGAGGATGTGGGCTCGCCGCTCGTCCGGTGGAAGGGCGGTGGCGCGGCCTGAGTGAGTCCTCACTCAGGGCACGCTAGCGGGTTCCTGCGCGCTCGCGGTAGTCGCGGGGGCTGACGCCGTTCACCCGCTTGAACGCGGTGCTCAGCGCGAACGGGGTGGCGTAGCCGACCTGCTGGGCGGCGCCGCCCACGGTGGCGCCCGGCTCGCGCAGGAGGTCGGCGGCCAGCGCCAGGCGCCAGCCGGTGAGGAACGTCATCGGCGGCTCGCCCACCAGCTCGGTGAACCGGCGGGCCAGCGCCGCCCGGGACACGCCCGTGGCGGCGGCGAGCGACGCCACGGTCCAGGCCCGGGACGGGTCGTTGTGCAGGTGGCGCAGCGCGGGGCCCACCACCGGGTCGCCGTGGGCCCGGTACCAGGCCGGCGCCGTGGCCTCGGGCCGCGAGAACCAGAGGCGGAGGACCGCCACCAGCATCAGGTCGAGCATGCGGTCGAGCACCAGGTCCTGGCCCGGCTCGTCCTTCACGATCTCCTCGGCGAGCAGGTCCGGGAGCGGCGAGGAGCACTCCTCGTCGCGCACGACGGCGAGCGGCGGCAGGGCGTCGACCAGCCGGCGGCTGACCGCCCCGCTGACCTGGTAGGTGCCCACCAGCATGGTGACCCGGCCGTCGGGGTCGTTGCCCCAGGTCCGCACGCCGAGGGTCATCGCCTCGGTGGTGGACACACCCTCCGGTGTGGTGCAGCGCTGGCCGGGGTGGACGACGACCTGGACCGGGGTCGAGAGGTCGTCGGCCATCGTGTAGTGGTCGGGACCCCGCAGCACCGCCAGGTCGCCGGTGGCGAGCAGGGTGGGCTCGCTGCCGTCGTCGAGCGCGACCCAGGCCGAGCCGCCCGTGACGGCGACCAGGGACAGCGGGGCCTCGTCCTGCACGCGGATGCACCACGGCGGGGACATCACCGCCCGCATGAGGAAGGCGTCGCGGGCCCGGGGGCCGTCGAGCAGGCCGCTGAGGGCGTCCATCGCCCGATCGTAGACGTTGGCGTATGGATCAGAGCCGTTCGGCCATTGTCCGTCTACGGGTCGCGGGCGTTCACTCAGCCCATGACTGCAACGGACACCCCCGTCACCTCCTCCACGACCGACGCCGCGCTGCGGGACAAGGTGCTGCGCTCGATCGCCCGCCGCTCGTTCTGCGTGCTTGCGACCTCGGCGCCCGGGGGCCGCCCGCACGCGGTGAGCGTGCTGTACGCCCCCGTCGACACGACCCTGTGGGTGCACACGTTCCGGGATACGAAGAAGGCCCGGAACGTGGCCGCCAACCCCGAGGTCGCGGTGTGCATCCCGGTCCGCCGCCTACCGCTGGGCCCGGCGATGGTGGTCCAGTTCACCGGCCGCGCCGACGTCGTCGACCAGGACGACCCCGCGGTGGTCCCGCTGATCGAGTCGGGCCGGCTCAAGAAGATCCTGGTCGACGGCGCCCTGGACGACCCACGCGGCGTGTTCCTCCGCATCACGCCCCACGGCCGCATCGGCACCTACGGCATCGGCGTCCCCCTCCTCCGCGTCCTCCGCGACCCCACGTCCGCGGTCGGTAGCGTGTCGCTCTGACGTGTCGGAGTGGCGAGCGAACGCTCGAGGCCCGCGTAAGCGATCCTTAAGGACTGTTGTGGACACAGTTGTGGACCCCGCGGCGGTGGCGGACGAGGTGGACCGGCGGATCCGGGGCCTCGACGCACCGTCGGTGGACACCGTGCGGAGGGTCCGGCGGGACGTGTCGGCGCAGCTCGAAGGCGAGAGCGGGGCCGACGTCGTCGCGGTCGCGCTGGCCCTGATCGGGCGGCAGCGGTGGGTGGCGTACGAGATCGTGTACCACCACCCCGCGGCGCTCGACGCACTGACCGTCGCCGACGTCGAACGGCTCGGCACAGGGCTGGCCGACTGGGGGAGCGTCGACGCCTTCGGCCGCTACCTGTCGGGCCCGGCCTGGCGGCGGGGGAGCATCCCCGACGCCACGGTCCGCGGCTGGGCCGCCTCGCCCGACCGGTGGTGGCGGCGGGCGGCGCTGGTGTCGACCGTGCCGCTCAACCTCGCCGCCGCCGGCGGGACCGGCGACACCGACCGCACGCTCGACATCTGCGAGCGGCTAGTGGCCGACCGGGACGACATGGTGGTCAAGGCGCTGTCGTGGGCGCTGCGCGAGCTGGTGCCCCGGGACCCGGACGCGGTGCGGGGATTCCTCCGGGACCACGACGACGCCGTCGCCGCCCGCGTCCGGCGGGAGGTCACCGCCAAGCTGGAGACCGGGCGCAAGAACCCCGGCCCCGCGCGGCGTGACGGCGGCGGCCATCAGGGCGACAGGCGCTCCGCCAGCCAGGCCAGCGACAGCGGGTAGCGGTACTCGATCCCGCCGTGGCCGGCGGGGAACAGCTCGAAGCGCATCCGCTCGCCGGGTAGCCCGGCGCCCAGCAGCGCGTCCCGGAAGGCGGCGGCCCCCAGGTCGAGGTAGTACTCGTCCCGGCTGCCGGCGTCGATCCAGACCGCCCGCAGGCCGGCGGCGACCTCCGGGCGGGACGCCGCGATGCGGACCGGGTCGTGCGCCAGCCACCGGTCCCACACCTCCGGGACCAGGGCGCCGGTGCCGGTGTCGAACGGCAACCGCACCGTCCCGCCCTCGTCGGCGGAGTAGGCGGCGGCGTAGGCCCACAGCTCCACCAGCTCGGCGTCGCTCTCCTTCGTGAGGGCCACCCGCGACCGGAGGTCGGCCCAGAACCGCTCGTACGAGCCCCGGTGCTCGTCCCGCAACGCCCGCGCCGCCTTGGGGAACGCGGGGAGGTAGCAGACCTCGAACAGCGCGTCGCCCGCGTGGGTGGCCAGCGCACCGAACACGTCCGGCCGCCACAGCGCCGTGACCATCGAGCCGTAGCCGCCGCTCGACTTGCCGGCCACGCCCCGGTGCTCCGGCGCCGCCAGTGTCCGGTAGCGGGCGTCGACGCAGGTCACGACGTCGTCGCAGAGGTAGGTGTGGTACTGACCGGTACCGGGCGAGTCGACGAACTGGCTGCCGCCCAGCGCGGTCCAGGCGTCGACGTACACGACGATCACCGGCGGGCACGCGCCCGAGGCCACCGCCGCGTCCGCCGTCTCCACGAACGGCTGGCGGAACGGGTTCCGGTTGCGCCACATGCCGAGGTGACCGGTGAAGCCCTGGATCACGTAGACGGCGGGGTAGCGGCGGCCGGGGTCGTCGTCGTAGCCCGGCGGCACGTACACCCACAGCGGCCGGCGATGCGGGTCGCCGAGCGGGTTCCCGGCCAGCGCCGCGCTGTCGATCACGTGCTCGTCGAGCCGCCCGGCCAGCGGCGCCCGCCACGGCAGGCCGAGGTCCTCGCTCGCGTCCCCGGTGCTCTTCATGGCCGCCGACCCTACGGCGGCCCCGCGGGTTCGCGCTCCCGCGCCCGGGGTAGCCCTGCCGTGACGGAAGGAGCAGACGATGCTGGGACCTGCCGACCAACCGAAGCGCCGGTGGTGGCCGTCCGCCGGGCGCGGGCGGGTCACGTCGCTGCTCGCGCTCGTGGGCGTGATCGTCCTCGCCGTGGTGATCGGCCGGATCGCCAACCTGTTCGACCTGCCCGGCTGGCTCGACGGCGGCCGCAGCGACCCGGCCCCGCGGGGCGACGTGATCTACGAGGGCCAGGAGGCCCGCTCGGCCTCCGAGCGGTTCCTCATCGACGTGGGCGACGGCGAGGCGGTCGTATCGGTGAAGGCCAAGCAGGACCACGACAAGTCGGGCTGGCTCATCAACGGCGACTTCCAGTCGACCAACGGCACCTCCAGCGTGGCCGACCCGTCGGACCGGGACGTGCCGGCCAAGCTGCGGGTGGCGGTCGACTACTGCGCCAGCGGCGTCATCTCCACCGAGGGCGAGGGCGACGGGCGCGCGGTGACCTTCGACATGGGCGAGCTGTTCGTGTGCGACGCCACGCTGGAGCACACGGCCGAGAACGACGCCGCGTTCCAGCAGGACGACACGCCGACCGACTTCCACGGCGACTTCGTGAGCTTCGTGGCGGGCGCGGTGGAGGCCGCCGCGGTCGCGTCCCCGTGCCCGGCCGACCAGCTCGAGCAGTTCCAGACCCGCGACTTCACTGCCTACGTGACCGAGAGGCTGGTCGACCAGCTCGGCGTCCCCGCCGCGGACGTCGACGTGGTGGCCCCGACGCCGGGCGCCAGCGACGGGGAGACCCGGGCCGCCCTGGACGAGCGGCTGACCAGCTTCCTCGAGCGCCGCGACCCGGACGACCCGGACCGGACCTACGAGGCCCTCTCGATCCAGTACCTGAGCGGCGAGGGCACGGCGGTCGAGGACTCGTGCTACCGCGACGCGGGCGCCACGGAACTGGACGACATCAACGACGTCAGCCTGCCGGAGTGATCGGTTGTCGGTGGGGCGTCAGCCCGCGTAGCGCTCCATGGCGGCGCGGGCCCGGCGGGTGGCCGTGCGCCGCTTCCACATCTTGAGCTTCCAGTGGCGACGCCGCCGGACCGACGGGCGGCCGCGGTCGGGGTCGTGGTGCCGCTCGGCACGGAAGCCCACGGACGGCTCGACGATGTCGTCGGGCTCCGTCCCGCCGTGGATCTGACCGGTGACATCGGCCAGGGCGGTGGTGACCCGGTGACGCTCGGAACGAGCCTGGACCCGGCGCTCCTCATGATGCGGCAAGACCACTTCACTGGTGCGGTGACGATTGCTCATCGATTCCCTCTCTCGAGAGTTCCGACTGATCTCGCTGCCGTTCCCCCGACGGTAGCCGGGCGTCAACCTGCCTGTCTCGGGTCGAAGGTCAACTTCTCGAAAAGGGCCCTGACCAGGGAGGCCGGTCCGGCTTGGGTCGTTTCCGGCCTGAGGGCCTAGCCTCGCGTCCGTGCAGAACGTGGCCACCGCCCCCCGCCCCGCGGCCGACGTCGCGGTGCGGCGGCTGCTGCGGATCCCCGACGGCCCCGCGGCCCCGGAGGGGGCCGCCCAGCGGGCCTTCTCGACGTCGATCCTCGTGTCGGCCACGCGCTGCCTGCTCACCTACATCGTCCTGCCGTTCGTGGCCCCCGCGCTGGGCCTGGCGGCGGGGGTCGGCCCCGCCATCGGCATCCCGGTGGGCATCGTCGCCATCGCCTGCAACGTGCTGACCATCCGGCGGTTCTGGGCGGCCGACCACCGCTGGCGGTGGTCCTACACGGCCGTCTCGCTGTCCGTGATCGTTTTGCTCACGATCCTGCTCGTCGAAGACGTCGCGAGCCTGATCGGGTAGCGGTCGTGCTCCGCCGGGTCGGCCTGCTCACCGTCGGGTGGCTCGCGGTCGTCCTGGGCGGCATCGGCATCGTCGTGCCGGGGCTGCCGACGACCGGCTTCTTCGTGCTGGCCGCGGCCTGCTTCGCGAAGTCCAGCCCCCGGTTCGAGCGGTGGGTGCTCGGCCTGCCGACCATCGGCCCCCTGGTCCGGGACCACCGTGCCGGCCTGGGCATGCCGCGGCGGGCCAAGGTCCTGGCCATCGCCATGATGCTCACCGCCTGCACGCTCAGCTCGTGGGCGATCGGGTCCTGGCCGGCCGCCGCCGTCATCCTCGGCGCCGGTGCCGTCGGGACCTGGTACGTCGGCTGGCGGGTCCCCACCCGCGAGGTGGTGCTGGCCCGGGCCGAGCGTCAGCCCACGTAGGCCTCGGCCTGGCTCGCCACCAGCGACTCGATGTCGCCCATGGCGATGTTGGCGTCGATGATGTGGAGCCCCCAGCCGCCCGGCAGGTCGCCCCCGATGTCGTCGGTCCGGGGGTCGGCCGGGTCGCCGTTCACCGTCAGCGCCAGGTAGGTGACGTCGCCCGCGGTGACGCACTCGGCCTCCAGGAAGTCCGGGTAGGTGACCCAGGGCGTGGTGACCTCGGACGACCGGGCCGGGTCGGCGAAGGGCTGGCTCGTCCCGCCCAGCAGCCCGCCGGCCTGGGTGTCGGCCAGGAAGTACGGGTGCAGCGCCGCCGGCCCGCCCCCGGCCAGGTCGGCCGGGTTGACGCAGGCGGCCGGGCCGACCTCGTTCGCCCGGCCGAAGAACGACTCCCCGTCCGGCCCCGAGGGCCGGAACGTGGCGTAGGACACCACGCAGCCCACCTGGTCTGGCGCCTCGCACAGCGGCACGTTGGCGAAGTCGCCCCCCACCGCCTCGCCGTCCGGCACGTTGACCGTCGAGCCGAGGATGTAGGCGGACACCAGCCGGTCCCGCAGCAGCGGCTCGTCGTCGATCTCGTCGGCGATGATCCGGGCCAGCAGGCCCGCCCCCTGCGAGTGGCCGATGAGGACGAAGCCGCGGCCGTCGCTCTCGTTGGCGATGTAGTGCTTGAACGCGTCGACGGCGTCGCCGTAGGACGTGGCGCCGGCCGTCTCCCGGTCGGCGCCCCCGCCGCCGCCGATCATCGACAGCGTGACCTGGCGGTAGACCGGGGCGAACATCCGGCAGGTCGAGGTGAGCCGGGCGGCCTGGTTGTAGACGGTGTTGATCTCCTGGGCCTCGGCCGGCACCAGGTCGCTGTTGGGGTTCGGGTCCTCGCTGACGGTCGGGTACAGGTAGAAGCAGTCGATGGCCGGCTCGTCGGCCACCTCGTGGGCGACGACCTCGGTGGTGCCGTCGGCCGCCACCGACGTGGCGTCGAGGTCGCGGCTGCACACGTCGTCGGCGAGGGTGGGCTTGCACATCCAGTTGGCGTCGTCGCCATAGATGTCGCTGGTGTAGCCCTCGTAGCCGGCGGGCAGCTCGGCCGCCTGGGTCGAGGTCGTGTCGTCGCCGCCCTCGGTGCCCGTCCGCTCACCGCCGCCGCCGTCCCCGCCCGAGCACGCCGCGGCCGCGACCGCCAGTGCGAGCGCGATCCGCCCCAGAGCTCCCCTCATCGCCATGAAGTTACCCGGCGTAGGCCTCCGCCTGGGAAGCGACGAGAGCTTCGATGTCGCCCATGGCGACGCTCACGTCGACCAGGTGCATGCCCCAGCCGCCCGGCAGGTCGCCGCCGATGTCGTCGGTGCGGGGATCGGCCGGGTCGCCCTCGACCGTGAGGGCCAGGAACGTGTAGTTCCCCGCCGTCGAGCACTCGCCCCGCACGAAGTCGGGGTAGGTGACCTACGGGGTCGTTATCTCGGCCGCCTGGGCCGGGTCGGCGAACGGCCGGGCGTTGACCCGGGCGCCCTGGACCAGGAAGTAGGGGTGCAGCGCGACCGGCTGGTCTCCGGGCTCGCCGGCCACCAGGGCGGCGGGGTTGACGCAGGCCGCCGGGCCGGTGGCGTTGCCCCGCCCGAAGATGGCGCCGTCGGCCGGCGGGGCGGACGCCCGGTACGACGCGTACGACACCAGGCAGCCCACCTGGTCGGCGGCCTCGCACAGCGGGACCTCGTCGTAGCTCCCGCCCACCACCTCGCCGGCTGGCACGTGGACCGGGAAGCCGAGCAGGTAGGCGGCCACCAGACGGTCCCGCAGGAGCGGCTCGCCGTCGATCTCCTCGCTGATCAGCGTGTTGAGCATGCCGGCGCCCTGCGAGTGGCCGATGAGGATGAAGCCGCGGCCGTCGCTCTCGTTCGCGACGTAGTGCTTGAAGGCGTCGACGACGTCGCCGTAGGCCGTGGCAGCCGGGAGACGTAGAAGCAGTCGACCGCGGGCTCCTCGGCCACCTCGTGGGCGACGACCTCGGTGCTGCCGTCGGCGGCTACCGACGTGACGTCGAGGTCACGGCTGCACACGTCCTCGGCGCCGGGCCGGCACAGCCAGCTGGCGGCGTCGGCGTAGGTGGCGCTGCGGTAGCCCTCGTAGCCGGCGGGCAGCGCCGCCGGCTCGGCCGGCGCGGTCGTGGTGGCGGCGTCGCCGCCGCCGCCGTCATCGGCCTCGTCGTCGCCCCCGCCCGAGCACCCGGCGGCCAGGACGGCCAGCGCCAGGACGGTGCCGGCCAGCGTGCGCGGCGCCATCAGGCTCCCCCTTCGTCGGCGTGCGAGGGTATCCGCATGCGGTTCCTGATCTATGGCGCGGGCGCCATCGGCGGCGGCATCGGCGGGCGGCTGTTCGAGGCCGGCCACGACGTCACCCTCATCGCCCGGGCGACCACCTGGCGGCGCTCCAGCGGGACGGGCTGACGCTGATCTCGCCGGCCGGGTCCGAGACGCTGAAGGTGCCGGCGGTCGGCCATCCGGGCGAGGCCGAGCCGGCGCCGGGCGACGTGGTCGTGCTGGCCATGAAGAGCCAGCACACCGAGGGCGCAGTGGCCGAGCTGGCGGCGGCCGCACCCGAGGGCGTCGCCGTGTTCTGCGCCCAGAACGGGGTGGACAACGAGCGGATGGCGCTGCGGCTCTTCCCGGATGTCTACGGCGTGTCCGTGATGATGCCGGCCACCCACCTGGAGCCGGGCGTGGTGATCACCAACTCGGTCGGCCGGACCGGGCTGCTCGACCTCGGGCGCTACCCGCACGGCGTCGACACGACGGCCTCTGCAGTCGCCGAGGCGCTGACCGGGGCCACGTTCGCCTCCGAGGCCCGGGCCGACATCATGCGCTGGAAGTACCGCAAGCTGCTGATGAACCTCGGCAACGCGATCGAGGCCGTGTGCGGTCCGGTCGGGCGGGCCAGCGAGCTGGTCACGCTCGTGCGGGACGAGGGCGTCGCCGCGCTGGCCGCCGCCGGCATCGTCGCCGTGTCGAGCGAGGAGGACCAGGCCCGGCGGGGCGACCTCCTGCGCATGCGCCCGGTCGAGGGCCGGCGGCGGGAGGGCGGCTCGTCGTGGCAGAGCCTGACCCGGGGGACCGGCTCGATCGAGGCCGACTTCCTCAACGGCGAGATCGTCCTGCTGGGCCGTCTCCACGGTGTCCCGACCCCGGCCAACGCCCTCCTCCAGCGCCTCGCCAACCAGGCCGCGGCCGAGGGCCGGGCCCCGGGCTTCCTCAGCCCCGAGGAGGTCCTGGCCCGCCTCTAGCTCGACAGGCCCGCCAGGCGGCGTCGGAGGAACGCCCGCTCCGGGGCCGTGCGGGCCCGGGTCAGGGCGTCGCGGTAGGCCGCGGCCGCGTCGTCGTCGCGGCCCAGGCGGCGCAGCAGGTCGGCCCGGGTGGCCGCCAGCTGGTGGCCCCGGGCCAGCCGGGGATCGCCGGCCACCGCGTCCAGCACCGCCAGGCCCGCCGCGGGGCCGTCGGCGAACGACACGGCCACCGCCCGGTTCAGCTCCACGACCGGCGACGGCGCCAGCTCCGCCAGCGCGCCGTACAGGGCGGCGATCCGGTCCCAGCCCGTGTCCGCCCACGCCGGCGCCCGGGCGTGCTCGGCGGCGATCGCCGCCTGGAGCCGGTAGGGCCCCGGCGGGCCCGCCCGCCAGGCCCGGTCCAGCTCGGCCCGCCCCTCGGCGATCCTGGCGCGATCCCACTCGGAGCGGTCCTGGTCCTCCAGCAGTACGATCTCCCCGCCCGCCGACAGCCGGGCCGCCCGCCGGCTGTCCTGGAGCAGCAGCAGCGCCAGGAGTCCCCGGGCCTCGGGCTCGTCCGGCATCAGCGCCACCACCAGCCGGGCCAGGCGGATGCCCTCGTCGCACAGTTCCCGCCGGATGAGGTCGTCACCCTC
>DASRJM010000102.1:0-3576 GCA_035649475.1 Acidimicrobiales bacterium | reverse complement strand
ATCAACGGCAAGATCACGCTGGTCCACCGGCGGGTGTGGCCCGCCCTGTCCCGCCTCCAGTCGAGCTTCCCGCCCGAGGCGCTGGCCCGGGTGGACGAGGTCCACACCGCGTCGGGCCGCCACCGCGCCGTCTCGGTCCCGTTCGCCGAGTGGTTGCCCGACGCCGAGCGCCGGGCCGGCGAGGCGCTGTCGGCGGACGAAGCCGCGGCCCTGCTCCCCGGGTGCCTCCGGCCTAGCCCTGGCCCTGGGACAGCACCTCGCGCTCGTAGTCGACCACGGCCTCGATCTCCTCGTCGGTGAGGGTGCCCTCCCAGGCGGGCATCTTGCCGTTGCGGCCCTCGCGGACGACCGTGAGGTGCTCGTCGCGGGTGAGGCGGTCGGCCACGCCGACCATGCTGGGACCGCTGGCGCCTTCGCCGGACCCGCCGTGGCAGGCCGCGCAGCGCTGGCGGTACACGGTGGCTCCGAGGTCCTCGCCTTCGGCCGCCGTGGTGGGGGTGGCGGCGGGGCCGCCGCCGTCGGCCGGGACCGCGAAGGCGAGCACGCCCCCGTCGGGGTTCTGGGGCGCTCCGGCCAGCCACCAGCCCCAGCCGGCGTAGATCACGCCGTCGACCACCGCGATCCCGCCCGCGGCGGGGAACGGCACGTCGTAGGACCACAGGCGGGTGCCGTCGGATGCGTCGTAGGCGGCGATGCGGCCGGAGTCGTCCGAGACGTACAGCACGCCGTTGGCCCAGGTGACCGGGCCGGTGATGTGGGCGCCCACGTCGACCCGCCACTGCTCCTCGCCGGTGTCGGCGTCGAGCGCCGCCATGTCGGCGTTGCGGGAGGCGTCGTTGGACGTGACATAGACCGTGCCGCCGGCCACCGCGGCGGAGGCCATGACCCCGCCCTGGGTGCCGCCCGCGGTGAGCGGCGCCTCCCACAGGATCTCGCCCGTCTCCCGGTCGAGCGCCCGGTAGGTCCCGGCCTTGTCCCCCACCCCGACCGCGTCCTTGCCGTCCACCTGGAACAGGTTGGGCATGGCGCCGACGTCGGCGTCGAGCCCGGTGGGCTGCGTGAGGGTCCAGGCGTCGTCCTTGGTGAACTGGGTGTGCCAGACCTCCTTGCCGGTCTGCAGGTCGAGGGCCAGCAGCGAATCGGTCAGGGGCGAAGCAGGCAGGCCGTAGGCCTGGCCGACGCCGATGTAGACGGCACCGCGCTCGGTGTCGATGGCGGGCGACGACCAGACCGAGTTGCCCGGCGACTGGGTGGCGTCGCCCGCGGTCACGTAGAAGCGCCACTTCTCCGTGCCCGTCGCGGCGTCGAGGGCCACGACGTGGCCGCGGAAGGTGTTGGGGTTGCCGGTGGCGAACACCTCGTAGCTGGCCACGCCCACGACGACGAGGCCGTCGACCACGACCGGCGAGCCGAAGATCACGGCCTTGGGGTGGTCGCCGATCTGGGTGTCCCACACCGGCTCGCCGGTGTCACGGGCCAGGGCCACGATGCGCCCGTCGAACGTGCCCGCGTACACGTTGTCGTCGTCGAGGGCCACGGACCCGCCGACGTAGCCCCCGCCGACCTCGTGGTTCCAGACCTCGCTGCCGTCCTCGGTGCTGAGCGCCCGCACGTGGCTGGTCCAGTCGCCGAAGTAGATGACCCCGTCGGACACTGCGGGCGTGCCGCTCATGCCGTCGAGGCCGCGCACGTCCCACTTGGGGGCCAGGCCGGCGACGGTGTCGACGTCGAGCTCGGTCTCGCCGGACACGGCCCGGCTGTTCTCGAGGTCGAAGCCCACCCGCAGCCACTCGGCGGGAGCTGCAGCCTCGTCACTCGCACCCGCGGCCCCGCCTCCGTCACCCCCGTCGTCATCTCCGCCGGCGCACGCGGCGGCGATCAGCCCGGCCACGGCCACCAGCGCCACCCGCCGCAGCGCGCGACGCCCACCATGATGCAGTTCCCCAGGGCTCCCCACGGTACTGCACGGTAGCCGCCCGAAGAGTGAGACCGGGCGCTACGGAGTGCGACGAAAGGCTACATGGATGGCGCACTTTTGGGGACGTTGACGGGCCGCTACCGGCGTCTTACCTTGCCCTCGCCAATGGTGTGGTTCCGCAGTGATCCAGAACGCGGCGGGGGCTGGAGTCCGCCGATCTGCTCGTCGGCGACCATCGCAGCCCCGTCGTGGCGGCCCGTCCCCTCGGGGCCGCGCGGGTCCTTGCCCCCGCGGTCACCTCCACCGGGGGGAACGGGCCGCAGCCGCGCCCGGGGTCAGGCCCGCGCCCGGCCGTCGAGCCGGATGGTCCAGGCGTCGACCGTGTCGACGACGAGGTGCGTGCCGCTCCACGGGTCGCGGGCCAGCGTGTCCCGCACGTCGTCCTCGCCGGCGGCCTCGATGGCGAGGACGACCCGGTGCCCGTCGGCCAGGGGGCCGCCCAGCACGACGAAGCCGGCGTCGACGAGGCCGTCCATGAAGGCGGCGTGCTCGTCCCAGCCCTCCTGGTCCTCCAGGGAGCGGGCCGGGTCCCAGCGCGGCCCCCTGCGGCGGAGCACGACGTAGTAGGTCACCCGGGCGTTCTAGCTCAGGCTCACTGGCGGTAGTAGGGGTCCTCTTCGACGACCGTGCGACGCCGGGCGGTACCGCGGAACCCGCCCCAGCTGTTCCAGAACACGAGGGAGGCGATGATGCCGATGATGCCGACGATCATCAGGATCACGCCCACCGCGTCCAAGTCCAGGCCCTGAACGCTCACGTTGACCGCGAAGGTGAGGATGGCGCCGACGGCGAGAAGGAAGATGCTGGTTCCGAAGCCCATGGTCGGGTGCTCCTTGGGTGCTGCAGGGTCGGACCCTCCCCGCGTACCCCCGCTTCACGGCACATAGACGGATCCCTGTCCTCCGATCGGGCGGGCTGGGCGTCATTGGGGCGTGTCCCCGGCTGCAGGGGACGGCCAGGAGGTGGCGACCATGCGAAGGATCACGGCACTGTGCGTGGCGGCGCTGACCGCGCTGACCCTGGTGGGCGGACCGGCGCCCTCGGCGGGAGCCGCGGAGCCGTTCTGCGGCATCCGATGGGGCTCGCTCGACAAGGTGGACGACCGCTACTCGTCGGCCGACATCACCAATCTGCGGGCGGGGCGGCACGACTGCTGGGACCGGCTCGTGGTGGACCTCGGCCCCACCGTGCCCGGGCTGCCCGGCCCGGACGCCGCCGGCTACCAGGTGCGCTACGTCCACGATGTGGCGCCCGGCGAGTCCCCGGAGCTCGAGCCGCTCGACGGCGCCGCCACGCTCTCCATCGTGGTGCACGCCCGAGCCCTCGACGACAACTACAACCCGACCTACCTCCCCGCCGACCACGAGCGGGCCGTGAACGTCACCGGGTTCTCGACCTTCCGGCAGGTGTACTTCTACGGCACGTATGAGGGCCAGACAGAGATCGGCCTGGGCGTCCGGGCCCGCCTACCGTTCCGGGTCTTCACCCTCACCGGCCCGGGCAGCGGATCACGGCTGGTCATCGACGTCGCCCACCGCTGGTAGGCGCCGGCGAGCGGCCACACCCCGCAGGTCGCCGTCCTCGTCGTGCCAGGGCTC
>DASRJM010000101.1:0-7587 GCA_035649475.1 Acidimicrobiales bacterium | reverse complement strand
TCGCCTGGGTCTCCGGCTCCGACAGCGGCGCCGGGCCCCGGTAGGTGTCGCTGGACTGGATGGACGACGAGCCCTCCTCGTCGAAGCCCCAGTGGTTGGGGAAGTTGCGGTTGGGGTCGACGCCGTCGCCGACCTGGGTCTCACCGTCTCCGTTGTTGTCGCGGAGGTTCTTCCGCCACAGCCGCTCGTGGTCGAACGTGTACTGGTAGCCGTCGGGGTTGGCCACGAGGACGAACCAGAACTCGTTCGTCTGCAGGAGCTGGCGGATCTCACGGTCGTTGGCCCGCCACCCGTCGATGAACTGGTTCATCAGCCGCCGGTTGACCTCGGTGGAGATCCATTCACGCGCGTGCTGGGTGGAGCTGTAGAGGACGGCCGGACGCGTACCGTCCGGGGTGCCGCGAGCGCCCTGGGTCAGCTTGACCGCGATGATCTCGCGACCCTGGCCGGTGTGGCCGAGGACCTCGAGCTTCACCAGCTGGGGGTTGTCGCGGGCCGCGGCGTAGAGCTGGTCGCGGATGCCGCCGGGCTCGTCGTACGAGCGCCAGACGGTGAAGCCGTTGGCAGCTTGTTCCGCCGCGAACTGTTGGACGGTCAAGCCCCCCTCGACCCGGGTCAGCCTCAGGCCGACTCCCCGGCCCCGAAGCCGGTCGGCCTGGTCCTGGTCGAGGACCATGTCGAGCTCGATGCCGTCCGCCACGGGTCGCTGGGCGCTCACGTCGATGCCCTGCTCGGCGATCGCGGGTAGCTGGTCGGCCTGGACCACCGCGGTGTAGGCGTCCAGCTCATCGTCGCCAGCAGGCTGGCTCTCGGTGGGGGCAGCGCCGGCGCTGCCGGCCGCGAGCCCGCTGAACAAGACGATGACGACCATGACGGAGACGAGCCGACGCGGTGTGCGCTCCATGATGTGCCCCCTGCGATCGAGACGGTGTCGATCCGCTACCGAGCCTGCCGCGAAGCGTGGCAATGTGTCAACCGTCACACAGCGGTGCTGCGCACATTGCCCACTTCGTGTTGTCGGGCCGGGCGACGACGGGTGCCCTTGGCGGACGCCGCGGTGCTCGACAGGACGAGCAGCGAACCCGCGCTTCATCGCCCTTCCCGCCAACGGGGTTCCAACCACCGACCACCCGATCCGGGTGGTGCCGCGGCCAGGTCGGGCGGGGAGGCTGGCCGGCGTGCTGCTGCTCGCCCTGCTCGCGTTCGGATTCCTCGCCGGCTGGCTGGCCCAGATCGTCCTGGGGCTCGGGTCCCGGCCCGATGCCCGCACGCTGGTGGCCGGCCTGGTCGGCTCGTTCGTGGGCGGGCTGCTCGTCAGCCTGCTGGCCGGCGACGGGCTGCGGCTGCGGCCGAGCGGGCTGCTGGGCTCGATCGCCGGCGCCATCATCGTGCTGGCCATCTGGTCGCGGCTCTCCCCCGCCACTGGTCGCCGCTAGGCGGGGCGTGCCGTGCAAGGCTTCACGCCATGAGTGCAACGGGCGGGATCGACGACATTGTCACGAGCGACGACGTGGTCGTCCTCAACCGGTCGGTGGTGGCGCGGGCGGCGGCCTTCGCCCGGGTGACCGGGACGGCGCTGCTGGTCGTGGCGGGCCTGGCGCTGGCCGCCTGGATCTGGGTGCTGGTGCGCCAGCAGCAGGCGGCCGAGGACAGCCTGGTGTTCGTGCCGACGGGCGACGATCTCACGGTCGGCCAGCGGGTCGACCTGTTCGTGAACACGCTCGCGTACCTCGTCTACGCGGCCGTGACCGGAGGCGTCGGCGTGGGGCTGCGGCTGCTGGCCGACTACACGGTGGCCCGCACCGGCGGATCGTTGACCGGGTTCCAGGCGGGCGACCGGCTTCCAGACCCCGACCCCGAGCGGGACGACTACGTGCCGCCGCCCTCCCCGTCGGCGTCCTGAGCCGCCCGGCAGGCGGTGAGGAAGCCGGCGACGGCGGAGGGGTCGCCGCCCGGGTGGTGGTGGACGTACGTGGCCAGCAGCCGGGGGCCGGCGAAGCCCTCGGGCCCCTCGCCGAACCGGCTGGCCAGGTGGAGGGCGTCCCCGCCGGGGTCGGTGCGCGAGTAGTGGAACTCGTGGCCCCGGAACGTCGTGCCCGCCGGCCCCAGCGGCCCGCCCACAGCGGTGGTGGCGGTGCGGTAGCCGAGCGTGAGCCGGTCGGTCATCCGGCCGGCGGTCGGGACCACGCCGGCCATCGGGTGGCCGTCGAGCTCCCGGGCCAGCCACAGCAGGCCGCCGCACTCGGCCCAGGTGGCGAGGCCTGCCCGGACCCGGGCGGCGGCGTCGGCCAGCAGCGGCCGGTTGGCGGCGAGCTCGGCGGCGAACGTCTCCGGGAACCCGCCGCCCACCACCAGGCCGTCGACCGCCTCGGGCAGGGCGGGGTCCCGCAGCGGGTCGAACGGGACGACCTCGGCGCCTCCGGCCGCCAGGGCGTCCACGGTGTCGGCGTAGGTGAACGTGAAAGCCGGCCCGCCGGCCACCGCCACCCGCACCGACGGGCCCGGCTCGGGCAGGGGCACCGCGGCCGGTACCGGGAGCGGCGGCGCACTGCGGGCCAGGGCCACCAGCGCGCCCAGGTCGAGCCGCTCGGCCACCGCCGCGCCCAGGGCGTCGAGGGATCGGACGACCGTGTCGGGCTGCTCGGCCACCGGGACCAGGCCGAGGTGGCGGTCCCGCCAGGTCAGCCGGTCGTCCCGCCGCAGGGCGCCGAGGACGGGCACACCGAGCGGGACGAGCGCCTCCCGCAGTTGGGTCTCGTGGCCGTCGGACCCGACCCGGTTGAGGATCACGCCGGCGACCGCCACCGACGGGTCGAGCGTCGCGAACCCGTGGACGATCGCCGCCACGGAGCCGGCCAGGGCCGCGGCGTCCACCACCAGGATCACGGGCGCGCCCAGCAGCCGAGCGACGTCGGCGGTGGAGGAGGCCCGGCCGTCGGCGGCCCCGTCGAACAGCCCCATCACGCCCTCGATCACCAGCAGGCCGGCGCCGTCCGCCGCCCGGGCGGCGAGCGGGGCGATGGCCTCCTCGCCGCACAGCCAGGCGTCGAGGTTGCGGGGCGGCCGCCCGGACGCGAGGGCGTGGTAGCCGGGGTCGATGAAGTCGGGCCCGACCTTGGCCGTGGCCGGCCGGTGGCCCGCGGCCCGGAGGGCGGCGGTCAGGCCGGTGGCGACGGTCGTCTTGCCCACCCCGGAGTGGGTGCCGGCCACCACCAGGCGGGGACCGAGGGGCGTCATGGGGGTGCGACCGTACACGGGTGGCACGTGCCCTAGGTAGTGCCCTACGTCGTCGCCTAGGGTCGCTCCCGGTGATGACCCGGTGAAGAAGACGAGCGTCTACCTGCCCGATGCCCTCAAGGACCGCCTGGCCGCGGTCGCCCGGGCCACGGGGCGGTCGGAGGCCCAGCTGCTGCGACTGGCGGTGGAGCGGCTGGTGGCGTCCGAGCCCGCGGGCAACGCCCCCATCGCCCGGCGGGAGGACCCCGTGGCCGCCCGCTACCGCCCGGGTCCCGCCCTGGTGGGCGTGGGCGTCGGGCCCGGCGACCCGGGGCTCGTGACCCGGCGGGCCGTCGAGGTCCTGCGCGGCGCCGACCGGGTGGTGGCGCCCAGCACGTCGGCCCAGGCCGTGGGCCGGGCGGAGGCCATCGTGCGGGAGGTGGCGCCCGACGTCACGATCGAGCGGGTCACGTTCGTGATGGAGGTCGGCACCGAGGCCCGGGCCGCCGCCCTGGAGGCGGCGGCCGACGCCCTCGTCGCCCACCTCGACGCCGGCGAGCGGGTGGCGTTCGTGACGCTCGGCGACCCCAACGTGTACAGCACGTTCTCGCCCCTCGGCGACGCCGTGCGGCGCCGGCGCCCGGCGGTCCCGGTCGAGGTGGTGCCCGGGATCATGGCGTTCCAGGACCTGGCCGCCCGCACGGGCACGACCGTGGTCGACGGCACCGAGCACCTGGTGCTGGTCCCGGCCCACGCGGCCGCTGCGGGCGCCACGCTGGAGGCGGCGGCCGCCGACCCCGGGGCCGCGGTGGTCGTGTACAAGGGCGGCGCCCAGATCGGTGCGGTGGCGGCCACGCTGGCGGGGCACCAGCGGCTGGAGGGCGCGGTCATCGGCGAGCTCCTCGGCCTCCCCGGGGGGCGCGTGGCCCCGCTGGCCGAGGTGGCCGACCGGCCGGCGTCGTACCTGGCGACGATGATCGTGCCGCCCGTGCGGGAGCCCCGGTGATCTCGTTCGTGGGCGCCGGTCCCGGCGCCGCCGACCTGCTGACCCTGCGGGCGGTCGACCGCCTGGCCGGCGCGCACGTGGTGGTCTGGGCGTCGTCGCTGGTGCCGGAGGAGGTGCTGGCCCACGCCTCGCCGGCGGCGGAGGTCCACGACTCGGCGGGCATGACGTTCGAGGACGTGGTGAAGGTCTACGAGGCCCACCCGGAGGCGCGGATCGTGCGCCTCCACTCGGGCGACCTCGCCCTGTACTCCGCCCTCCAGGAGCAGGTCGACTGGTGCCTGGCCCACGACCGCGAGTTCGAGATCGTCCCGGGGGTCGGCTCCCTGGCGGCGGCCAGCGCCGCGGTGGCCCGCGAGCTGACGGTGCCCGCCATCGCCCAGTCGGTGGTGGCCACCCGCCTGCCGGGCCGCACCGCGGCGTCGATGCCCGAGGCCGAGACGGTCGCCGCGTTCGCCGCCCACGGCACGACGATGGCGGTGTACCTGTCCGCGGCGCGGGGGCGCCAGCTCCAGGACGAGCTGCTCACGGGCTACGCCCCGGACACGCCCGCCGCGGTCGTCGTACGGGCCACGTGGCCCGACGAGCAGGTCCAGGTCACGACGGTCGGCGACCTCGCGGCCACGATGGCCGCCACGGGCGCCCGCACGACGATGCTGGTCCTGGTCGGCCCCGCTCTCTCGGGCGCCGCCCCCCGCTGCAAGCTCTACGACCCGGCCTACGCCCACGGTCACCGCCGCCGCTCCACCCCGGGCACGACCACGGGACGGCCGAGTTGACCGTGCTCCTGGTCGGGGCGGGGCCCGGCGACCCGGACATGCTGACGCTGCGGGCCGAGGCGGCGCTGGCGGCGGCGACGCTGGTGGTCACCGACCCGGCCGTGGCCACGCTGGCGGTGGCGTTCGCCCCGCGCGCCTCGGTCGTGCCGGCACCCGCGGATCCCGGGACCCTGGCCGAGCTGGTGGCGCCGGCGGCCGCGGCCGTGCGCCTGTACCGGGGCGACCCGTGGCTGCACCCGGCGTTCGCGGCCGAGTCCACGGCGCTGGCCGCCCGCGGCGTGGCGACCGAGGCGGTCCCCGGGCCACCGGTCGAGACGGCCCTGGCGGGCGCGGCGGGCGTGCCGGTGCACCACCGGCCGCTGGCGGTGACGCTCACGCTCGGCTCGGTCGCATCCGCCCACGGCGGGCGCACCCTCGCCGCCGACGTGCCCGACCTGGCCGCCGCCTGCGCGCGGCTGGGCGGTGACGCTCCGGCCGCGGTCGTGCCCGCAGGCGGGTCCGCCCGGCGGGGCACGCTCGCCGAGCTGGCCGCTACGCCCGAGTTGGCCGGGATGCCCGGGGTCGTCGTGGTCGGCCCCACCACCCTGGCGCCGGGGGCCGGGTGAGCGGCGGGCTCGTGCACGTGGTCGGGCTGCTCGGGGGGCGGCCGGTCGGGGACGCGGCGCTGGCCGCGGTCCGCGAGGCGCGGCTCGTGGCCGGCGGGGCGGAGCAGCTGGCGGCCGTCGCCGACCTGCTGGCGCCCGGGATCGAGGCCGTCACCGTCGGCGCCGGGCTGGCCGCGCTGGAGGTCGTCGCCGCACAGCCGGACGGTGCCGTCGTTCTGGCCTCCGGCGACCCCGGGTTCCACGGGATCACCCGGGCCCTCGCCGCCCGCCTCGGGCCGGAGCGGCTGGTCGTGCACCCCGCGCCGTCGTCGGTGGCGCTCGCCTTCGCCCGGCTCGGCCTGCCGTGGGACGGCGCCGCCGTCACGTCGTGCCACACCGGCGACGCCGCCGCAGCCGCCGCCCGGGTGGCGCGGGCGCCGCTGGCGGCCGTGCTGACCGGACCTGCGGCGCCGCCCGAGGCGCTGGGGGCGGCCCTCGTGGCGCTCGGGGCCCACCATCCCACCGTCGCCGTGGCCACCCGGCTCGGCGAGCCCGGCGAGGCCGTGTGCCGGCTCGACTCCGTCGCCGCCCTGGCGGCGGGGGCGTTCGACCACCGCTCGGTCGTGGTCCTCGCCCACCCGAGCGCCGGGGTGCGGCCGACCGGCGCCCGCCCCGTCGCCGACTTCGCCCACCGGGCCGGGATGATCACCAAGCCCGAGGTCCGCTCCGTCGTGCTCGCCCGTCTGGACCTGCCGGCGCGTGGGGTCCTGTGGGACCTCGGCGCCGGGAGCGGCAGCGTGGCCGTCGAGGCCGCGCTGGCGGCCCCCGGCCTGCGGGTCGTCGCCGTCGAGCGGGACCCGGCGGCGGCGGCCAGCGTCGTCGCCAACGCCGCCGCCCTCGGCGCCGTCGTCGAGGTCGTCGAGGGCGCCGCCCCCGAGGTCCTCGACGGGCTCCCCCGGCCGGACCGGGTGTTCGTGGGCGGCGGCGGGCTCGACGTGCTCGACGCAGCCCTGGACGCCGCGGCCCCCCGCGCCCGGGTCGTGGCGACGTACGCCGCCGCCGACCGGGCCCTGGCGGCGCGGGAGCGGCTGGGCGGCCTGGTACAGGTGTCCGTCGACCGGGCCGTGGACCTCCCCGGGGGCGGGGTCCGGTTCGAGGCCGACAACCCCGTGTTCGTCGCCTGGGGCGCCGCCCCCGACCCAGCCCCTGCTCGCCCGTTCGTGGCCGCCGGCGTGGGCTGCTCCACCGCCGCCGCTGCCGCCGAGGTCGAGGCCGTGATGGCCGAGGCCCTGGGCGACCTCGTCCCCGACGTGGTGGCCACCGTGGATCGGCGGGCGGGGCACCCGGCCATCCCGGGCGGCGCCGTGACGTTCCCCGCCGGGCTGCTGGGGGCCGTGGACGTGCCCGATCCCAGCGCCGTCGTCGCCGAGGCCGTGGGGACGCCGTCGGTCGCCGAGGCCGCCGCCCTGCTGGCCGCCGGGCCGGGGGCGCGGCTGGAGTCCGGGAAGCACAAGGGGGCGACGGCCACGGCCGCGGTGGCCGTCGGCGACCGGGCGCCAGGTCCGGGGCGGGTGACCGTGGTCGGGCTGGGGCCGGGCGACGCCCGCCACCGCACGCCGGCGGCGACGGAGGCCGTGCGGGGGGCCGACGCGGTCGTGGGGTACGGGGCCTACGTCGACGCGGCCCAGGCACTGCTGCGCCCGGAGCAGCTCGTCGTCCGGTCGGCGATGGGGTCCGAGGCCGAGCGGGCGACCCAGGCGGTCGCGCTGGCCTCCGCCGGGTGGCGGGTGGCGCTGGTCTCCTCGGGCGACCCCGGCGTGTTCGCCATGGCCTCGGTGACCCTCGAGGTGGCGGCCGAGCACGGCGTGGACGTCGAGGTCGTGCCCGGCGTGACGTCGGCCCAGGCCGCGGCGGCCGCGGCCGGGGCGCCGCTGGCCGGGCCGCACGCGGCGCTGACGCTGTCGGACATCCTGATCCCCTGGGACCGCATCGAGGACCAGCTGCG
>DASRJM010000100.1:0-12057 GCA_035649475.1 Acidimicrobiales bacterium | reverse complement strand
GCGGCAGCGCCTGGAGGGTGGCGACGAAGGCCAGCTCGATCGTCTCCCGCGACACGACCACCCGGTCGGGCTCGTCGTCTGCGGGTGCGGGTGCGATCTCGTCGAGCAACCGGTCGGGGTAGGGCTGGAGCCACGGCAGGTCGGCGGGCGAGCCGACCGTCGTCACCCGGCGCTTGCGGCGCCGGTGGTGGTCCATGCAGGCGTTGGTGGCGATGCGGTACAGCCACGGCCGCACGCCCGGGCCGGTGCCGGCGGTGAAGCGGTCTCGGAACCGCCAGGCCCGCAGGAACGTCTCCTGCACCAGGTCCTCGGCCTCGTCGAACGAGCCCAGCATCCGGTAGCAGTGCACGTGCAGCTCCCGCCGGTGACGCTCGATCAGCGCCGTGAAGGCGGGCTCGTCGATGGTGTCGAGGGGGTGACCGATCGGCGCAGGCTAGTGGCTTGCGCGCGCCTCACAGGCCTGGCGACTCGGGGTGGAGGCGGGCCAGGAGGCGGTCGAGGAGGCGCTGCGCGCGGCGGGCGCGGTCGCGGGTCCAGCGCGGGTCGGAGCGGAGGGACGGGCCCTCGGCGGTGGGAACCACCGTGACCCCGTGGGCGTGCTTGCGCACCACACTGGACGTCATGTTCGTGGCGTGCTCGGGCACGCCTGAAAGCCTACGGCGCGCGGTCCGCCTCGGTGGTGGGACGCACGACGAACGCCACCGTGAACACGGCCGAGATCGCCACCGCGACCACCGCCAGCACGATCCACAGGACCTGCCGGGCGTCGCCGGCCGGGCCGACCACGAGGGTGCCCGCCGCCACCAGCGGCAGCAGCCCCGCCGCCGCCGCCAGCCGCCGCGGCCAGGCCAGCAGCCGGGTCACCAGCGGGTGCTCCTCGATCCGGGCCACCAGCCCGCCCAGCGCGCCGATCAGCGCCAGGATCACCGCCGCGGTCAGCTCGGTCCGGGTCCCGCCGTCGGGGACGCCGGCCGTGATCGTGTCGAGCCGCCAGGCGCACACCGCCAGCGTCACCGCCGCCACCGTCGTGGCGAACCACGCCGCCCGCAGCCAGCCCCGCCGGGCCGGGCGCAGCGACCAGCGGACCTCCGCCACGCCCTCCTCCCATCCCTGGGACCGCAGGGCGATGCGCAGGTGGTCGCCGGGGTCGACGTCGATGCAGCGCAGATCGTCCTCGCCGTCGCCCGCCCACAGCGTCGCCACCGGCACGTCGACCCCCGACGGCAGGTCGGCCTCGAAGTGGTAGCTCTCCGCGCTGAACAGGCCCTCAGCCGTCGACGCCGCCCGCCGCGGGATCCAGCACAGCGCAGCCAGTGGCCGCCGGGGCCAGTCCTCGGGCGCCAGGGCGCCGAACTCCTCGTACGAGAACTTCACGATGCGTTGCGTCCCGGGCGGGTCGGGCACCAGCGTCGTGAGGATGAACTGGTCCGTCAGGCGCTCCAGCACCAGTGAGAAGATGTCGTCCTTCCGCAGCAGGTCCCGCTGCCCGTCGCCGCCGGCGAACGCCCGCAGCGCCGGCCCCCGCTCGCGGCCCGGCCCGTTGACGCAGGTAGTGATCTCGGTGGCCACGTCGGCGTCCAGCGGGCCGCCCACCAGCGCCTCCGCCCACGTCGTCATGCCCGCCACGGTGAGCAGCCCCTGCTGGCGGCGGGTCAGGACCGGCAGCGAGCCGCCCGACTCGTCCCGGCAGTCGAAGCCGACCAGCGTCGCCTTGCGCAGCGTGGCCAGCGGCACCAGGTGGAAGCGGGCCTCGGCCACCTCGATCGCGGGCGCGGCCCGTGGCAGCGTGAAGTGGACGCTCTGCTGGCGCCGGAACGTCGACTCGTCGCGGTAGGCCAGCGTGTCGACCCGGCGGTGGACCCAGTCGGGCTGGGCGATGATCATCCGCACCGTCGCCAGGCCCGCCGGCCCCGTGGCCAGGGCCGCGGACAGCGCCTGGCTCGGCCATTCGTCGCCGGGCGACGGCTCTCCACCGCTGTCGGTCACGAACCGTGGAGAGTAGTGGTGGGACTACGGTTGTGGTGGTCGGTGGAGGCGGACCACGCCCTCCTCGATCGCAGCCCTGGCCACGCCCTCGGCCACCCGGGGCGCGACCCGCACGTCGAACACCGACGGCACGACGTGGTCGGGGGCCAGGTCGGCCTCGGACACGCAGTCGGCGATGGCCTTGGCCGCCGCCAGCTTCATGCCCTCGGTGATCGAGGTGGCCGCCACGTCCAGCGCGCCCCGGAAGATCCCGGGGAAGGCCAGCACGTTGTTGATCTGGTTCGGGTAGTCGCTGCGGCCCGTGGCGATGACCCGGGCGAGGCCGTCGGCGTCCTCCGGCGTGATCTCCGGGTCCGGGTTGGCGAGGGCGAAGACGACGGGGTCGGCGGCCATCGCCCGCAGGTCGGCGGCGGTCACGAGGCCCGGGCCCGACACGCCGATGAACACGTCGGCGCCCGGCAGCATCTGGGCCAGCGTGCCCTCCCGCCGCTCCGGGTTGGTGTTCTCGGCGAACCACAACTTGGCTACGTTGAGGTCGTCGCGGCCCGCCCAGATGGCGCCCTTGCGATCGACGCCGATGATGTCCTCGACGCCGGCCTGCAGGAGGATCTTCGAGATCGCCACCCCAGCCGCCCCGACGCCGGCGATGACCACCTTGAGGTCGGGCATCTTCTTGTCGACGATCCTGAGGGCGTTCTCCAGCGCCGCGAGCGTGACGACGGCGGTGCCGTGCTGGTCGTCGTGGAAGACGGGGATGTCGAGCAGCTCCTTCAGCCGCTCCTCGACCTCGAAGCACTCGGGGGCGGCGATGTCCTCGAGGTTGATGCCGCCGAACGTCGGAGCGATGCGGCACACGGTCTCGACGATCTCGTCGGCCGACGACACGGCGATGCACACGGGGAACCCGTCGACGCCGGCGAAGTGCTTGAACAGCAGCGCCTTGCCCTCCATGACCGGCAGGGCGGCCTCGGGCCCGATGTCGCCCAGGCCGAGCACCGCGGTGCCGTCGCTGACGATGGCGACCGTGTTCTTCTTGATCGTCAGGTCGTGCACCCGGTCGGGCTCGGCGGCGATGGCGTTGCACACCCGGGCCACGCCCGGCGTGTACGCCATCGACAGGTCGTCGCGGTCGGCCACCGGCATGCGGGCCAGGACCTCGATCTTGCCGCCGTCGTGCATGAGGAACGTGCGGTCGAGGACCTCGAGCACCTCACAGCCCTCGAGCCCGTCGGCCGCGGCCCGGACCTGGTGTATGTGCTGCTGGCTGCGGCAGTTGACGACCAGGTCCTCCTCGAGGGCCGGCCCACGTACGTCGAACCCGCCGATCGCGGCGATGTTGCCACCGGCCTCACCGATGGCGGTCGCGAGGCGCCCGAGCGAACCCGGGCGGTTGTCGAGGCGGACGCGGAGACGTATCGAGTAGGCGGCGGTCGTGGAAGCCACGGAGCGACGCTAGCCGTTGTGCGCGCGTGCCCATCCATCGGAATTCGTCCGCCCGCGACGGGGGTACCCTCCAAGCGATGCCCAGCGTCTTCGACGTCCTGACGGCCGACGGGTTCGAGCAGGTGGCGTACTGCCACGATCCGGCCAGCGGGCTCCGGGCGATCGTCGCGATCCACTCGACCGCGCTCGGGCCCGGGCTCGGCGGCACCCGCTTCTACCCCTACGCGTCCGAGGAGGAGGCCCTGGTCGACGTGTGCCGGCTGGCCAAGGGGATGACCTACAAGCACGCGGCCTGCGGCAACGACCTGGGCGGCGGCAAGGCCGTCATCCTCGGCGAGCCCGCCCAGCTGCGCAGCGAGGCCCTGTTCCGGGCCTACGGCCGGTTCGTGGAGGGCCTGTCCGGCCGCTACCTCACCGCCGAGGACGTGGGGACCACCCAGGCCGACATGGACCTCGTCCGGCGGGAGACCCGCCACGTGACCGGGGTCAGCGAGTCGCTCGGCGGGTCCGGCGACCCGTCGCCCGCCACCGCGTGGGGCGTGCTGTGGGCGATGAAGGCGGTGGCCGAGCGGCTGTGGGGCAGCGCGTCGCTCAGCGGCCGGCACGTCTGCATCTCCGGGGTCGGCAAGGTGGGCGCGGCGCTCGCCGAGCACCTGGCCGCCGAGGGCGCCAAGCTCACCGTGGCCGACGTGCGCGCGGATGCGATCGACGCCGTCGTGGCCCGCGACGGGGCCGTGGCCGTGGCGCCGGAGGCGGCGCACACCGTGGCCTGCGACATCTTCTCGCCGTGCGCGCTCGGGGCGGCGCTCAACGCGACCACGATCCCCGAGCTGCGGTGCGACGCCGTGGTCGGTTCGGCCAACAACCAGCTGGCCGCGCCCGCCGACGCCGAGCGGCTGCGCCACCGCGGCATCGTCTACGCGCCCGACTTCGTGGCCAACGCCGGCGGTGTGATCAACATCGCCGAGGAGCCCCACGGCTACGACCGCCAGCGGGCCTACGACCGGATCCGCACCATCCACGACACGATGCTGCGGGTGTTCGACCGGGCCGAGGCCGACGGCACGACGACCGCGGCGGCCGCCGACCGGCTTGCCGAGGAGCGCATCGCCTCCGTGAGCCGGACCCGGCTGATCCGCACCGGGCGCAGCTGAACGGGACGTTCGCGCCGGCGTGATCCCGGCGGGACCGGGCCCTCCCGGGTCGCTAGATTGCGCCCTCTGTGGCCATCGCCCTCGTCGCCGTCGTCGTGATCGCCGCGGCCCTCTGCGCCGTCCTGGCCAAGGCGCGATCCGACGCCCAGCGCGAGGCGGTCGAGGCCCGGGCGGAGCGTGACCGGCTGGCGGGCCAGCTCACCGCCGCGATCACCGAGCGCGACGACCTCCGGGGCCAGCACGAGTGGCTCACCGCCGCCAACGCCCGGGTCACGTCCGACGCCGAGCGCCAGCGCGAGCGGGCCGACGACCTCGCCGCCCGGCTGGAGGCGGCCACCGGGGCCGCGTCCGAGCGGGGCGACGCCGACGACGGCCTGTGGCTCCTGCTGCTCGCCCACGTCGCCCGGCGCTGGGGGTCGGTGGTCGGCGTCCCGCCCGAGGGCCGGTCGGTGGTCGAGGGGCCGGCGCGCTCCCAGCTGGCAGAGGCGCTGACCCGCGAGGTCGAGCGGCTGCGGGAGGAGGTCGGCGTCGACGTCGACCTGGTCCACGTCGACCCGGCCGAGCCGGCGGCCCCGGACGCGGGCGGTCTGGGCGACGATCCCGCCGACCGCCTCCCCGTGCTGCTGGCGGCCGTCGAGCTGCTCGGCGTGCTGGCGGCGTCGTGCCAGCAGGTCACCGTCGAGGTCGGGGACACCGTGACGCTGGTGGGCGAGGGCCGCCTGGACGCGGGCGACGAGCTCGCCGCGGTGCGTGACCGTGTTGCCGCCGCGGGGGTGGCCGTCGGGCCGCTGGTCGCCGACGACGAGGCCGACCGGGTCGAGGTGGCCCTCCACCCCACCGCGAGGACCATCCCGGGCTGACGGCATGCGGACGGCGGCTAGGGGACGTCCTTCTCGTAGGGGAAGCCCAGGTCCGGGGCCGTGACCAGGGCGCGGACCGGCAGGCCGGCCTCCGCGGCCAGCGCCTCGACCGTGCCGCCCCGGTCGACGACCGGGACCAGCAGGACCGGCTCGGCGCCGCACGCCCGCACGACGTCGACCGCCTCCAGCATCGACACGCCCCGGGTGACCGCGTCCTCGGTGATCGCCACCCGGTCGCCCGGCTCCAGCGCGCCGGCCAGGCGACCGCCGCCGCCGTGGTCCTTCTCTTCTCGGCGGACGCTGAACGCCCGCATCGGGCGGCCGCGGGTAGCGGCGACGCCGGCGGTGGCGAACGCCGCGGCGTCGGCCCCCATCGTGAGCCCGCCGAGGGCCGTGACGTCCTCGGGCAGCACCGCCAGCATCGCGTCGGCCACGAGCAGCATGCCGTCGGGCCGGCAGGTCGTCTGCTTGGCGTCGATGAACCAGCGGCTGCGCTTGCCCGACTTGAGCACGAAGTCGCCCTCCCGCACCGAATGACGCAGGAGGTGCTCGACCAGGGCTGCGTTGGCGGTCACTGGTGCACCCTGAGGGCGCACCGGTGACCGCGTCGCCACTTCGTCGCGACAGGGCGGCTGTACTGCTGGACCTCGCTTCGCTCGGTCATGCCAGGTGGACCTCCCGTCCCTCGCCGGTCGCCGCGGTGAGCCGCCCGACTTCGACGGCGGCGTGGCCGGCGTCCCGCAGCAGTGCCAGCGTCCGCCCGGCGTCGGCGGCGGGCACCACCGCCACCATCCCGAGCCCGAGGTTGAAGACACGGGCCATCTCGGCGTCGTCGATCCCGCCCAGACGCTGGATCTCGGTGAACACCCGCGGCACCTCCCACGCCGAGCGCTCCAGGTGGGCGTCGACGCCCGGCGGCAGGACCCGGGGCATGTTGCCGACGATGCCGCCCCCTGTGATGTGGGCCACGGCCCGGACGTCCACGTCGCCGAGCAGCCCGCCGACCGCGGGGGCGTAGATGACCGACGGCTCCAGCAGCTCGTCGGCGACGGTGCGGCCGCCGAACAGCTCGTCGTCGAGGGCGAGGCCGGCCCGCTCGAACAGCACCTTGCGGGCCAGCGAGTAGCCGTTGGACCGCAGGCCCGGCGACGGCAGGCCGACCAGGACGTCACCGGCCCGGGCGCGGTCGCCGGTCAGCAGGCGGTCCCGCTCGGCCACCCCCACCACGAAGCCGACCAGGTCGAACTCGCCGGGGTCCATGGCGCCGGGGTGCTCGGCCATCTCGCCGCCGACCAGGGCGCAGCCCGCCTGGCGGCAGCCCTCGGCCACCCCCGCGACGAGCGCCTCGACCAACTCCGGGTCGAGCCGGCCCACCGAGATGTAGTCGAGGAAGAACAGCGGCGCCGCGCCCTGGCACACGATGTCGTCCACGCACATGGCGACGAGGTCTATGCCGATCGTGTCGTAGCGCCCGGCGGCCCGGGCCACCATCGCCTTGGTGCCGACGCCGTCGGTCGACGACACGAGCACCGGGTCCCGGTAGCCGGCGGGCAGGCCGACGATGCCGCCGAACCCGCCGATGTCGCCGACCACCTCGGGGCGGTAGGTCGAGCGGACGGCGTCCTTGATGCGGTCGACCGCCGCCGCGCCGGCGGCGATGTCGACGCCCGCGTCCCGGTAGGTCTCCCCCACGTCAGGCGGTGGTGCCGTCGAGGACCGGCTGGACGATCGTCTCGCTCGTCGGCATCTCGTTGTCCTCCAGCACGTCCTTGCGCAGCGTGACCGGGACCGGCACCGGGTACCGGCCGGTGAAGCAGGCGTCGCAGAACCCGGCCCCGGCGGCCCCGGTGGCGGCCACCAGCCGGTCGAGGTCGAGGTAGGCCAGCGTGTCGACGTCGAGGTAGCCGCGGATCTCGTCGACCTCGAGGCGGTGCGCCAGCAGCTCGGTGCGGTCGCCGGTGTCGATCCCGTAGAAGCACGACCACCGCACCGGCGGCGACGGGATGCGCAGGTGCACCTCCCGGGCACCGGCCTCCCGCAGCATGCGGACCAGCTGGTGCTGGGTCGTGCCCCGCACGATCGAGTCGTCCACCACGACCAGGCGCTTGCCGTCGATGTTCTCCCGCAGGGGGTTGAGCTTCATGCGCACCGCCCTGGCCCGGGCCTCCTGGCTGGGGGCGATGAAGCTGCGGCCGATGTAGCGGTTCTTGACGAGCCCGGAGCCCAGCGGGATCCCGCTGGCGCGGGCGAACCCTTCCGCCGCCGGCACCCCGGACTCGGGGACGCCCATGACCATGTCGGCCTCGATCGGGGCCTGGGCCGCCAGCTGCTCGCCCATGCGGATGCGGGCCTGGTGGACGCTCTGGCTGTAGAGCCGGCTGTCGGGCCGGGCGAAGTACACGAACTCGAAGAGGCAGAGGCGGGGATCGACCTCGGACGGGTCGTAGGGGTAGACCTCCCGCACGCCCTCCGCGTCGATCACGACCATCTCGCCCGGGGCCAGCTCGCGGGCGAAGGTGGCGCCGACGATGTCGAGTGCGGGCGTCTCGGACGCCAGCACGTGGCCCCCGCCCTCCAGCGTGCCCAGGCACAGCGGCCGGAAGCCGTGGGGGTCCCGGACGCCGATGACCCGGGTCTGGTCCATGATCACGAGCGAGAACGCACCCTCGAGCTGGACGACGACGTCGGAGACGGCCCGCACCAGCGCGTCGGGCTCGCCGGGGTGGTGGGCCAGCTCGGCGGCGATGAGCTCGGCCACGAGGTCGCTGTCGCTGGTGACCGTGCCCTCGAGCATGCCCGCCTCCTTCACCAGCGCCTCGGTGTTGACGAGGTTGCCGTTGTGGCCGAGGGCGAACATGTGGTCCTCGACCGACCGGTAGGCCGGCTGGGCGTTGCGCCAGGTCGACGAGCCGGTGGTCGAGTAACGGCAGTGGCCGATGGCGAGGTGGCCGGGGAGGCCGGCCAGGGTGCGGTCGTCGAACACGCTGGCCACCAGGCCCTGGTCCTTGACGACCGTGAGCTGCTCGCCGTCGCTGACGGCCATGCCGGCCGCCTCCTGGCCGCGGTGCTGGAGGGCGAACAGGCCGAGGTAGGTGAGCTGGGCGACGGACTGGTCGGCCGGCCGGCCGGGGGCGTGGAGGGCGACGACGCCGCACGCCTCCTTGAGCTGGTCGTCGACGTCCGTCACGGGCCCCAGTCTGCCGTGCCGGCCACCGCTATCGGCGAACCGGTGCCGAGAGTCCTCTACGCTGCCCCTTCGTGCTCGTCGACCTGCAGTCGCCCACGGTCCGGAAGCTGGCGAAGTACTCCACGGCCTCGGTGGTGGCGGTAGCCGTCGGCCAGCCGGTCTTCTGGATCTGCGACGGGGCCCTGGGCTGGGACGCCGTGCTCGCCAACCTGGTCTCTGTGTCCGCGGGCGCGGTGCCGAACTACCTGATCAACCGGCGCTGGACGTGGAGCCAGACCGGCAAGAACCGCCTGTGGGGCGAGGTGGTCCCGTTCTGGGTCATGTCAGCGCTCGGCATGATCCTGTCGCTGATCGCGGTCAACTACGCCGACAACCGCTGGGACTCGACGGCTTTGAACGCCTTCGCCCAGCTCGCCGGCTTCGGCGTCCTGTGGCTGGCCAAGTTCCTGGTGCTCGACAAGGTGATGTGGAAGGTGATCCACGACCTCGAGCCGGACGTCGCCATCGACGAGGCCGAGGCCGGGCTGTTCGGCGCCCTGTCGCTCGACGGCACCGACGGCGAGCCCCCCACCCCGGACCCGATGCCGCGCGTGAAGCGGTAGCTACACCGCGAGCGGGTTGGCGATGTGCAGCCCGAGGCGCTCGGCCGCGCCGCACAGGTCCTTGTCCGCGCTGGCCAGCACGGTCGCCTCGACCATGAGCACCCCGGCGAGGTGGACCGCGTCGTGGCCGCGCAGCGAGGCGGACTCCGCGAGCTCGCCCGCCTGCTCGATGAGCTCGTCCCCGACACCGACGAGGCCCATCTGGTCGAGCAGCACGCCGAGGTTGGCGACCGCCCGCCGGTGCCGGGCCGGCGTGAGCCGCTTGCCGCGGCGGGCGGCCGCGAGGGCGGCTCGGGCCTCGACGGCGACGAGCGTCACCGACGCCAGCTCCTCGGCGACCTGCCACAGCCGCCGGGCCCGGTCGGTGCCGGGCTCGTCGACGAGCACCTTGACGAGGACAGACGTGTCGACGTAGGTGGTCACCGGCGCTGGTCGGTGACGAGGTCGCTCACCGTGCCCGAGGCGGCGATCGGCCGCGGCAGGCGGCGTTCCCGGGTCCGGGGCGGGCGCACGAGCCCGGCCGAGACGAGGTCGGCGGTCGGCCGTCTCGTCGACGCGGAGCAGCCTGGCTACCGGCCTCCCCCGCTCGGTCACCACGATCTCGAGCCCGTCGCTGACGCGGTCGGGGTAGCGACTGAGGTTGTTCTTGAGCTCGCGGACGTCGACCTCGACACGCGGCGTAGCGACAGGCATGGCCACCTTGTAGCCACAACTCAGCCCTGCGTGGTGCCGTGGCCCAGGAGCTCCGGGAGCTTGCCGCGCCAGGCGGCGGTGGCGGTGGCGAGGTCGACGTCGACCGCCGGCCACGTGCCGCCGGTGATCGTCAGGCGGTCGCCGCCGGCATCGCCGACGACCGTGGCCTCGACGCCGGCGGCCATGTGCCGGCGCTGGACCTCGCCCACCGCGGCCGGGTCGACCGACAGCACGAAACGGCTCGGGGACTCGCCGAACAGCCAGGCCAGGGGGGCGTCGCCGGGCGCTGCGATCGTCGCGCCCACGCCGCTGCCCACCGCCATCTCGGCGAGTGCGACGGCCAGGCCGCCGTCGGCCGTGTCGTGCACGCCCAGCACCAGGCCGTCGGTCACCAGGTCCCGCACCACCGCGCAGGCGGCGGCGTGGGCGTCGAGGTCGAGCGCCGGCGGCTCGCCCGCCTTGTGGCCGCGCCACCAGGCCCAGCGCGAGCCGGACATCGTCGACGGGCTCGGCCCGAGGACCATGACCCTGGTCCCCGCCACCAGGCCGACGCCGGGGGGCGGCACCGCCAGCTGGTCGACCATGCCGACCACGCCCACGATCGGCGTCGGGTCGATGTCCCGGCCGCGGGATTCGTTGTAGAGGCTCACGTTGCCGCCCACCACCGGCAGCCCCAGCACCCGGCAGGCGTCGCCCATGCCGTCGATCGCCTCGGACAGCTGCCACATCGTCTCGGGGTGGGTCGGGTTCCCGAAGTTCAGGCAGTTGACCAGCGCCAGCGGGCGGGCGCCCACGCAGGCCAGGTTGGCGACGGCCTCGGCCACCACCAGCGCCGTGCCCCGCCGGGGGTCGAGCGCGCACCACCGGTGGTTGCCGTCGCAGGTCAGCGCCAGCGCCCGACCCGTGTCGGCCCCGGTGACCGGGTGCTTGAGCCGCAGCACGGTGGCGTCGCCGCCCGGGCCCTCGACCGTGTTGAGGAACAGCTGGCTGTCGTACTGGCTGGACACCCAGGCCGTGTCGTAGAGCAGGTCGACCAGGTCTTCGCCCGGGTCGTCGGGCGCCAACAGCGCGGCGTCGGCGCCGTCGGCCAGGCGCTCGGCGCGGCCGGCCGGCTCGGCCCGGGGCCGGTCGAGCAGCGGCGCGTCCTCGTGGAGCGACGCCGCCGGCACGTCGGCCAGCACCTCGCCGTCCGGCCGGTCGAGGATCCGCAGCCGGCCCCCCGCCGAGACGGTGCCCACGACCGCGGCCGTGATCTCCCACCGGGCGCAGATCCCGACGACCTCGTCGAGGTGCTCGGGCTCGACGATGGCCAGCATCCGCTCCTGGCTCTCGCTGGTCATGACCTCGAACGGCTCCATCGCGGTCTCGCGCTGCGGGACCTCCGATACGTACACGTCCATGCCGACCCCGCCGCGGCTGGCGGTCTCGCTGGTGGCGCACGTGAGCCCCGCGCCGCCGAGGTCCTGGATGCCGACGACGAGGTTGGCGTCGAGCATCTCCAGGCATGCCTCGATGAGGCGCTTCTCCTCGAACGGGTCGCCCACCTGCACGCTCGGGCGCTTGGCCGCGTCGTCGACCTCGCCGAACCCGGCCGACGCCAGCACGGACACGCCGCCGATGCCGTCGCGCCCGGTCGTCGAGCCGAACAGGACCGCGAGGTTGCCGATTCCCGACGCCCGTCCCAAGACCAGCCGCTCGACCGGCAGCACGCCGAGGCAGAAGACGTTCACGAGGGGATTGTCCTGATACGTCTCGTCGAAGACCGTCTCACCGCCGACGGTGGGCACGCCCACCGAGTTGCCATAGCCGCTGATCCCGGACACGACACCCTCGGCGATCCAGCGGCTGCGGGCATCGGACAGCGGGCCGAAGCGCAGCGGGTCCATCAAGGCGATGGGTCGGGCACCCATCGTGAACACGTCGCGGAGGATCCCGCCGATGCCGGTCGCCGCACCCTGATAGGGCTCGATGGCGGACGGGTGGTTGTGGCTTTCGATGCGGAACGCCACGGCGATGCCGTCCCCCGCGTCGACCACGCCGGCGTTCTCGCCCGGCCCCACCAGGACCGCGGGCCCCTCCGTCGGCAGGCGCCGCAGGTGCAGCCGGCTCGACTTGTAGGAGCAGTGCTCGGA
>DASRJM010000099.1:0-7640 GCA_035649475.1 Acidimicrobiales bacterium | reverse complement strand
AGCGAGCGTTCGCATACTGTTGCCCGCATGACCGGCCCCCTCGACGGCGTCCGGGTCGTCGAGGTCGCGACCCACGTCTTCGTGCCCATGGCCGGGGCCCTGCTCGCCGAATGGGGCGCCGACGTGGTCAAGGTCGAGCATCCGGGGACCGGCGATCCGTACCGCGGGCTGGTGACCGCCGGGCTCCACTCGGTGCACGACGGGGTCGACGTGTTCTTCCAGTCCGCCAACCGCGGCAAGCGCTCGGTCGGCTTCGACCTGGCCCGACCCGACGGCCGGGCGCTGCTGGGGCGGTTGCTGGCCGGGTCCGATGCGTTCACGACCAGCCTCCGGCCCGGCGCCCGGGCCCGCCTCGGCCTCGACGTCGAGGACGTGCGGGCCGACAACCCGGCCGCCGTCTACGTCCGGGGGACAGCGTTCGGCGCCCGCGGGCCCGACGCCGGCCGCGGCGGCTACGACACCGGGGCCTTCTGGGCCCGGTCAGGGATGCAGCACCTGTTCACCGCCCCGGACGCGCCCTGGCCCGCGCCGACCCGGCCCGCGTTCGGCGACCTGGTCGCTGCGCTCGGCCTGGCGGGGGCGGTCGGCACCGCGCTGTACCGGCGTGCGGTGACCGGCGAGCCCGCCGTCGTCGACTCGTCGCTCCTGGCCGCCGGGATGTGGCAGGTCCAGAACGACGTCGTGAACGCCCGCCTCGGCGACGACACCCCGGCCCGCGCGCCCGACCGCTACCGGACGTGGAACCCGCTGATGCTCCCCTACCGCACCGCCGACGGCCGCTTCGTCGCCCTGATGGTGCTGGCGCCCGACCGCCACTGGCCGGACCTCTGCGCCATCGTGGGACGGCCGGACCTCGCCGCCGACCCCCGCTTCACCGACGTGGACGCCCGCCGCCACAACGCCCGGGCCTGTGTCGAGGCGCTGGAGGAGGCCTTCGCCGCCCGCCCGCTGGCGGCCTGGGTCGAGGCGCTTGCCGGGTTCGCGGGCGAGTGGTCGGTGGTGCAGACCCCGGGCGAGGTCCACGACGATCCGCAGGTCCGGGCCAACGGCTACGTGGCCGACGTCCCGACAGGCCGCGGCTCGACGCTGCCGCTGGTGACGTCGCCGGTCCAGTTCGACGAGCGCCCGGGCGGGCCCGAGCGGGCCCCCGAGGTTGGCGAGCACACCGAGGCCGTGCTGCTCGAGCTCGGGCTCGGCTGGGACGAGATCACCGCCCTCAAGCAGCGCGGCGCGGTCACCTAGCCGGCTGCGGGGGGCCCCAGGGTCCAGCGCCCGTCCGACCCCGGGTACCAGCCGCCGGCGGCGTGGGTCCCGCCGTCGACGTGCAGCGTGACGCCGGTGACGTAGGCCGCCAGGTCCGAGGCGAGGAACACCGCGGCCCCCGCCACCTCGTCGACGTCCCCCGCCCGCCCCATCGGGACGGCCGCCCCCGCCCGGGCCGCGACCTCCGGCCCGCCGATGGCCAGCAGACCATCGGTCACGCACACGTCTGGGGCGATGGCGTTGACCCGGACGCCGTGCGGCGCCAGCTCGACCGCCAGCGTCCGGGTGAGGTTGCAGACGCCGGCCTTGGCCGCCGCGTAGGCGGCGTAGCCGGGCGCGGCCCGCGAGCCCTCGATCGAGGTCACGTTGATGACCGAGCCGCCCCGCCCCGCCTCGACCAGGGCCGCCGCCACCCGGCGGGTGCAGCGCAGCACCTGCCCGAGGTTGGCCTGGAGCAGCGCCTCGAAGCCGCCGTCAGATGTCTCCAGGAACGGTGCGTTGAACGTCCCGCCGGCGTTGTTCGCGAGCACGTCCACCCGCCCGAAGCGGTCGAGCGTGGCGGCGAGCGCGCCGTCGACCGCGGCCGCGTCGCGCACGTCGACCGTGGCGGCGAGGCCGCCGACCGCCTCCGCCGCGGCTGCGGCCCGGTCCGGGTCCTTCTCCCAGATGGCCACGGAGGCGCCGAAGGCGGCGAGGCCCTCGGCGATGCCCCGGCCGATGCCGGCGCCGCCGCCGGTCACGACCGCGACCCGACCGTCGAGGCGGGCGGCGTCTGATCGGAGTGTCACCGCGGACGACCCTAGAACGTGGCCGACAGCGCCCAGGGCCCGTCGGGCCAGTCGTGGCCGAGGTGCTCCATGCTGTAGACGATGCGCCCGGTCACCGCCCCGGGCGGCGCGGTGCACAGCCGGAGCGCCGCCTCGTGCATGGCCTCGCTCGGCTCGACCGGCGCGTTGTCCGGCGTGTGGGGCGACACGACGGCGACCCCCGGGGTCATGACCAGGCCGGACGTCCCCAGGGAGTTGACGCTCACGCCGGTGCCGGCGAGCTCGGCAGCGAGCCCGGTGCTCAGGCGGTCGATGGCCGCCTTGCACATGCCGTAGGGGACGCAGCCGTCGCGGGCCCATGCCGGGTACGGCGGCCCCTTGGGGTGGCGTGCCTGCTTGGACGTGATGTTGACGATCCAGCCCCGCCCCCGCTCGACCATCCCCGGCGCGGCCAGCTGGCACAGCCGGTACGTCGTGTGGACCATGATCTGGAACATCAGCGCGTAGCGCCGGGGGGTGACGTCGAGGGCGGGCCCGTAGAAGTTCACGCCGGCGTTGTTCACGAGCGTGTCCACCGGCCCGAGGGCCTCCTCGGCCCGGCGCACGATCGTCTCGACGTCGTCGGGGTCGCTGAGGTCGGCCGGGATGCCCACCGCGGTCCCGCCGGCGGCCCGGATGCGCTCGCACACCTCGCTGATCGACCCCGGCAGGGGCGACGTGCCCTCGGCCAGGGTACGGGCCACGAGCGCGACGGCCGCGCCCTCGGCGGCGAAGCGCTCGGAGATGTGTCGGCCGATGCCCCGGCTGGCACCGGTGACGATGGCGACGCGCCCGGCCATCGACCCACCGGACATGGCGCTCAGCCGACCCGGATGGCCCGCTCGGGGCAGTTGCCGGCGGCGCCCCGGACCCTGTCCTCCAGCTCGGGCGGGACGTCGGCCCGCTCGATTACGGCGTGGCCCTCGTCGTCGAGCGAGAACACCTCGGGGCAGAGGCCCCAGCAGCGGGCGTGGCCCTCGCAGCGGTCGGCGTCGACGGCGACCTGCATCACGGGGCCCCGGTGGGGGCGAGCGTCACCGGGTCGGCGGGCGTGAAGTCGTAGACCCGGCAGGCGTTGCCGACCGTGATCTTGTGCTGCACGTCCTCGGGCAGGTGGCCGAGCCACTTGTTGGCCATCTCGATCGTGTCGGGCCACGTCGAGTCGGAGTGCGGGTAGTCGCACTCGAGCATCACGTTGTCCTCGCCGATGATGTCGAGCAGCCGCAGCCCGGCCTGGTCCTCGATGAACGTGCCGAACACGTGGTCCTTGAACAGCCGGCGGATGTCGGTGTCGAGGTCGAAGCGGGCGGCGCCCTTGGCCTCGCCGCGCTCGTGGCTGGCGTTCATGTCGATGTCGAAGCGCGAGGCCCAGAACCGCTGCTTGTCGACGACCTGCTCGGCCCGCTCCAGGAAGTAGGGGATCCAGCCGATCGAGCCCTCGGACAGGGCGATCCTGAGCCTGGGGAACCGCACGAAGTTGCCGCTGAACAGCCAGTCGAGCAGGGTGCCGGCCTGGTTGGCGGCGGCCGAGTAGGCCATGAAGGCCAGCGTCGGCATGTCCGGCGACGTGCGGATGAGGTTCGACGACGACCCGACGTGCATGGAGATCACGAAGCCCGTCTCGTCGCAGGCCCGCAACACCGGGTCCCAGTGCTCGGTGTGGATCGACGGTAGGCCGAGCTTGGTCGGGTTCTCGGAGAAGGCGATCGAGCGCGCACCCCGGGCCGCGGTCCGCTCGATCTCCGCGGCGGCCGCCACCGGGTCCCACAGCGGGATGATCATCATGGGGATGAACCGGCCGGGGAAGTCGCCGGCCAGCTCCTCGAGGATGAAGTCGTTCCAGGCCTGGACGCAGGCGAGGGCGACGTCCTTGTCCTTGGCCTCGTGGAACACCTGGCCGCAGTAGCGGGGGAACGACGGGAACAGCATCGACGCCAGCACCGAGCCCTGGTCCATGTCGGCGACGCGGGCGGCCGGCTCGTAGCACCCGGGCCGCATGTCGTCGTAGGTGATGGGCTCGGGCGAGAACTCCTCGCGGGACTTGCCGGCGACCGCGTTCAGGCCGGTCGTGACGATCTGGCGGTCCTCGTAGACCCAGAACTCGGAGTCGCCCTCCCGGACGATGCGGGGGGCGGTGTCCCGCATGCGCTCGGGGACCCGCTCCTGCCACAGGCGGGCGGGCTCGATGAGGTGGTCGTCGACCGAGATGAACCAGTTGAACGACATCGTGCAGCCTCCGCGCCCGACCGTTGATGAGCGAA
Source organism: Acidimicrobiales bacterium (assembly GCA_035649475.1). Taxonomy (GTDB): domain Bacteria; phylum Actinomycetota; class Acidimicrobiia; order Acidimicrobiales; family VFJN01; genus ZC4RG19. The sequence continues at coordinate 3,310 of DASRJM010000099.1, read as the reverse complement.
CGCTCACATCCTAGCGAGCGCCGTACCGGCGGGCCAGGCGGGCGCGGTGTCCCGCCGGCGAACCGAACAGGCTGCGGTTCAACGCCGCCCGCTTCAGGTAGGCGTGGAGCCCGTGCTCCCACGTGTAGCCGATGCCGCCGTGGAGCTGGACGGCCCGGCCCGTCGCCGCCACCGCAGCCTCGGTGGCGTAGGCCTTGGCCATCGACACGGCGTCGTCGGCCCCGGTTGCCCCACCGGCGACGGCGTCCACGGCGTGCAGCACGAGCTGGCGGGCCAGGGCCAGCTCGACCCGGGTGTCGGCACAGGCGTGCTTGACCGCCTGGAACGACCCGATCGGGCGGCCGAACTGCGTGCGGACCGACGCGTAGGCCACGGTCGCGTCCAGCGCCGCCTCGGCCAGCCCGAGGCTGTCGAGGGCGACGGCCAGGGCCCCCCGGGCGAGCAACCCGCGGGGGTCCTCGGCGAACCGCCAGACGCGACCGTCGTCGGCGGCCGCGCTGCCGGCCGCCACCTCGGCGAACGACCGGGTCGGGTCGACGACCGGCGTCGGCTCCACCACGACGCCGGCACCGGGCGTCACGTCGACGAGGACGGGCCCGACCGCCGGATCGTGGGCCACCAGCAGCAGGCGGTCGGCGGCCACCGCGTCGGGGACGAACGTCGCCCGGCCGACGACCCTCGCGTCGCCTCCGTCGCGGTCGACCCGGAACGGCGGACCGCCCGCCATGCCGTCGCCCGCACCCGTGGGGAGCGCCAGGGCGGCGGCGATCTGGCCGGCGGCGACGCCGGCGAGGAGCGCGTCCCGGCCCGGCGAGGGCTCGACCAAGCGGAGGGCGCCGACGGCCAGCACGGCGCCGAGGAAGTGGCTGGCGGCGGCCGCCCGGCCCAGCTCCTCCAGCACCACCGCCGTCTCGGCGAACGTGGCGCCGGCACCGCCCAGGTCCTCGGGGACCTCCAGCCCGAGCCACCCGGTCCCGGCCAGCACCGCCGGGTCGACCGGCGCCGGGTCGCCCCCGGCGACGAGGGGGCTGGCGCCCGCGAGCGCGTCCCGTGCGACGGCCCGCAGGTCGTCGTGCAGCTCGGCGAACCTCACGGGACCGACGGCTCCCGGGGCAGGCCGAGACCCCGCTCGCCGATGATCGTCCGCTGGATCTCGCTCGACCCGCCCGGGATCGTCCACTCCCACGAGCCGACGTAGTCGACCACCCAGGCGCCGGACTCCCAGCCGCTGGACAGCGGCCTGGCCGCCCGGGCGTGGGCGTCGAGCCCGCCGACGTCGGCGGCGAAGCCGGTCAGCCGCTGGAGCAGCTCGCTGTAGGCCAGCTTCACGATCGATGCGTCGGCCGGCCCGGCCCGGCCCGCGTCCGACCGCTCCACGAGGTCGCGGCACAGCGCCCGGACGCCGGTGAGCTCGGTCTCGAACGCCGCCAGCCGGTCCCGCACGACCGGGTCGTCGATCGGCCGGGCCCCGCCGGCGCCGGGCCGGGCGCAGTCGTCCAGCAGCCACCGGAACCCGCCGGCCAGGCGCTCGGCCAGCTCCAGCATCGTGAGGCCCCGCTCGGCGCTCAGCGTCTTCTGCGCGATGCGCCACCCGTCGTTCTCCGGGCCGATCAGGTCGGTGGCCGGGATCTCGACGTCGTCGAGGAACACCTCGCAGAAGTGCGAGTCGCCGATCGCGTTGCGGATGGGGCGCACGTCGAGGCCGGGGCTGCGCATGTCGAGCAGGAAGTAGGAGATGCCCTTGCGCTTGGGCGCGGACGGGTCGGTGCGGGCCAGCAGCAGGCACCGGTCGGCGTGGCGGGCGCCGCTGGCCCACAGCTTCTGACCGTTGACCACATAGCGGTCACCCTCCCGGCGGGCGGTCGTCCGCAGGCTGGCCAGGTCCGAGCCGGCCTCGGGCTCCGAGAAACCCTGGCACCAGATCTCGCCGTCGAGGATGGCCGGAAGGTGCCGCCGCCGCTGCTCGTCGGTGCCGGCGCCGAGCAGCGTCGCGGCCGCGTGGTGGATCGACACGAACGCCAGCACCAGCCGCGGCGCGTCGTGGGCGGCCAGCTCCTGGTACAGCACGACCTGCTCGGCGACGGGCATGCCCCCGCCCCACTCGGCCGGCCAGTGGGGCACGGCCCAGCCGGCGTCCCGCAGCTCCCGGAACCAGGCCTGCTGGAAGGCGACGAAACCGTCCTCGCCCACCCCCGTCTGCGCCTCCCGCCAGCCCGCAGGGACGTGCTCCCGGCACCACGTCCGGACCTGGTCCCGGAAGTCCCCCGGTTCGCTCACGGGCCGAACAACCCGGCCAGCCCTTGCCGGCCCAGGCGGGCGGTGAGCGCGGCCCGGGTGGCCGACAGGCCGAGCGGGAGGCGGCGCAGCGGCTGGCTGGCGCGGGACAGCCACGACAGCGTCGTCTCGTCGCAGAAGCCGATGGCGCCGTGGAGCTGATGGGTGATCCGGAACACGACGTCCGCCGCCTCGATCGCCGCCAGCCGCAGGGCCAGCGCGTCCTCGATCGCGTCCGGGCGGCCGGCCTCCAGGCTCCACAGTGCGTAGCGGGCCAGCTCCTCCAGCCCCACCCGCTCGACCTCGGCGTCGGTCAGCTGGAACTGGACGCCCTGGAACGACGACAGCGGCTGGCCGAACTGGTGGCGCTGCTGCACGTAGGCGGACGTGAGGCCCATCGCCCGGTCGAGCATCCCGAGCAGCGTCCAGCACGGCAGGACCAGCCCGAGGGCGAGGTCGCCGGCGCCGGCGTCGTCGACCGGGGCGATGTCGAGGGCTGCCACGAACCCGGACGTGCGCACGGGGTCGTCCGCCGGCCGGGGCGTGGCCCGGCTGCGGCGGCCGTCGAGGTCGACGGCCACCCAGCGCAGGTCGACGCCGTCCACCGCGCCGGCCGGGCCGGGCGCGGCCACGACCACCAGCGCGTCGGCGTCGAGGTCGCGGGGCCGGGCCAGGCGCTCGGCCACGGGGTGCGGCAGCGCCCACCAGCCGGCGGCCCGGCACAGCGCGGCCGCGGCCTCCAGCTCGTCCGCGCTGCCGCGGGGGTCGAGGTCCCAGGCGCCGAGGTCGTCCAGGACCTTGTCGCCCACGCGGCGATCGGATTCCCGCTCGGCGGCCTGGGCGAGCTCGTCGCCGCCCGCGGCCTCGATGGCCCGGCGGGCGGTGAGGCCGTACTCGACGGCCTCGGGGGCGAGGTCGGTGTTCATGCCGCCAGCAGAGCCCGGGCCAGCAGGATCCGCTGCATCTCGATGCTGCCCGAGGCGACGGTGGCCGACACCGAGTAGCGGTGGTGGTCCTCGACCGCCTTGCGGAAGCG
>DASRJM010000098.1:0-5280 GCA_035649475.1 Acidimicrobiales bacterium | reverse complement strand
TCGAAGATGGCGCCTTCCTCGAAGTCCAGCCACTCCTGCGTCGCCCCCAGCCGGGCGGCGATGCCCCGGACCTCGTGGGCCCACTCGTCCTCGTAGGCCGCCGACACCGTGACCACGTTGTGCCCCCGCTTGGCGTACTTCGCCAGCGTGCCGCCCGCCTGGTAGGGCATGTCGAAGGGATCGGGATGGGCACCGATGGCCACGATCGTGAGCGGTCGGCCGCCGGCGAGGTCGGTCATGGGTGCGTTTCTACCCGCCCGGCTCGGTGATGGCGACGGACAGCCGGTCCGCGGCGAACGCCACCAGCTCGGCCGCCGGGAAGGGGTCGAGGACCCGCCGCTCGCTCACGAAGTGATCGGCCAGCCCGTTCAGCGCCGACCACACGAAGCTCGGGACCAGCCGGTCGTCGACCACGCGCCGCCCGTCCCGCGCCGCGGCCGCCCGGATCGCTGCCATGAGCAGCCGGTTGTGCTCCACCGTGGCGGAACGCAGCTCGGCCACCAGCTCCTTCGGGACCCGGGCCGAGCCGGCGTCGGCGTCGCGGCGCAGCTCGGACCACAGGGTGAAGTGTCGGCCGTAGGCGCGGAACAGCTCGACGTGGCCCTCCAGCACGTGGCGCAGCAGCGTGGGCAGGTCATGCCCCGCCCCGACCACCGGCCGGAACGCCTCGGTGTGGTCCCGGATCGCCTGCGCGTACAGGGTGGCGAACAGGACCTCCTTGGTGGCGAAGTACGAATACAGCGTCGCGGGGCTGACCCCGGCGCCGGCCGCCAGGTCCCGCATGTTGAGCGACAGGTAGCCGCTCTCGGCTATGCGTGCACGCGCGGCATCGAGGATGTCGGCCCGCCGCTGCTCCCGATCGCCCCACTTGGTCGAACGGTTTCGAACAGCGTTTGATTCGAACACCGTTCAATCATAGGCTGCAACCATGGAGCTGTGGACCATGCGGATCCCGGAGACGGGGACCGCGGTGGCCCAGGCCCAGCGGACGGAGGCGCAGGGCTGGGACGGGATCACGTTCACCGACTCTCAGAACCTCGTTGGCGACCCGTTCGTCGCCGTCGCCCTGTGCGCCGGCGCCACGAGCACGCTGCTGTTCGCCACCGGCGTCACCAACGCCCACACCCGCCACCCCGCGGCACTGGCCACCACCGCCGCCACGGTCCAGGAGGCCACGGGCGGGCGCTTCGTCCTTGGCATCGGCCGGGGCGACACCGCCCTGTTCCACCTGGGCCGCAAGCCCATGCCGGTGGCGGACTTCGCCCGCCGCACGACCGAGCTGCAGACCTACCTGAGCGGCGGCACCGTCGACATCGTCGGCCACCCGAGCCGCCTCCAGTGGCTCGACCGCGCCAGCCAGCCCAAGGTCCCGCTCGACATGGCCTGCTCCGGCCCCCGCATGCTGGAGCTGGGCGGCCGCGTCGCGGACCGCATCACCCTCGGCGTGGGCGCCGATCCCCACAGGGTCGCGTGGGCGATGGACCTGGCCCGCAAGGCCGCCGCCGACGCCGGCCGCGATCCGGCCACGCTGGGGTTCGGCTCGTTCGTCAACGTCGGCTGCCACCCCGACCCGGACGTCGCCCGCGGCCTGATCGCCGGCGGGGTCGCCGCCTTTGCCCACTTCTCGTCGATGCCCGGCTCGACCGGCGCCGGCCTGGCCGAGGAGGACAAGGCCGTGGTGGCCGAGGTCGGCCGCCGCTACGACTCCAACCACCACCTCCGCAACCGGGCCGACCACACCGCCCCGCTGAGCGCCGAGTTCGTCGACCGCTTCGCCGTCGTCGGCCCGCCCGAGCGTTGCGCGGAACGGATCGGCGAGTTGGCCGCCCTCGGCATCGACCGCTTCGTCCTCACCGGGTCGAGCTTCGGCGCCGACCGGGACGAAGCCCGCACCGCATCCACCCTGATCACCACCGAACTGCTTCCCGCACTGCGAGAGTGAGACGCTGATGAGCGAGCACGACCTGGTCGTCCGGGGCGGGACCGTCCTCGACGGCACCGGCGCCCCCGCCCGCACCGCCGACGTCGCGGTCAGCGACGGCGTCGTCACCGACGTGGGCCGCGTCGACGACACCGCCGCCCGCACCATCGACGCCGACGGCCTGCTGGTCACGCCCGGCTTCGTCGACATCCACGCCCACTACGACGGCCAGGCCTCGTGGGGAGAGAGGATGATCCCCTCGTCGTGGCACGGCGTCACCACCGTCGTCGTGGGCAACTGCGGCGTCGGCTTCGCCCCCGTCCACGACCAGGACCACGACCGGCTGATCGAGCTGATGGAGGGCGTCGAGGACATCCCCGGCGTCGTGCTGGCCGAGGGCCTGTCGTGGAACTGGCGGTCGTTCCCCGAGTTCATGGACGTGATCAGCGGCCGACCCTTCGACGTCGACGTCGCTCTCCAGGTCCCCCACGGGGCGCTGCGCCTCCACGTCATGGGCGAGCGGGGTGCCGCCCGTGAGACGGCCACACCTGACGACATCGCCGAGATGGCCCGCCTGGCCGCCGAGGGCGTGGCCGCCGGCGCGCTCGGGTTCACGACCTCCCGCACGCTCAACCACCGCACCAGCCGGGGCGAGCCGACGCCGACCCTCACCGCTGGGGCCGACGAGCTGGTCGGCATCGCCAAGGCCATCGGCGCCACCGGCCGGGGCGTCCTCCAGGTCGTCTCGGACTTCGGCGACATCGACGCGGAGTTCGGCATCTTCCGGCGCATGGCGGAGGAGTCCGGCCGCCCGCTGTCGTTCACGCTGGTCCAGACCCGGGGCGACGGCTGGCGCCGCCAGCTCGAGCTCCTCACCGAGGCCAACGCCGCCGGCGTGGCGATGGCCGGCCAGGTGGCGCCCCGGGCGGTCGGGCTGCTGCTCGGCCTCCAGTGCACCCTGCACCCGTTCCTGACCAACCCCGTGTACCGGGAGATCGCCGGGGGGACCCTCGACCAGCAGGTCGCCGCGCTGCGCGACCCCCGGTTCCGGGAGCGGGTCATCGACGCCGCCAAGGCCAAGCGCGAGCAGGACCGGCGCCGCGGCAACCTGCTCGACGGCTTCGGCTCGATGTACGAGTTGGGCGACCCGCCCGACTACGAGCCCGACCCGTCGACCAGCATCGCCGCCCGGGCCGAGCGGTCCGGCGTCGACCCGCTGGAGCTGGCCTACGACCACCTCGTCGCCGACGGCGGCCGGGCGTTCTTCTACGTGCCGCTGCTCAACTACGCCGACGGCAACCTCGACGCCACCGCCGAGATGTTGGCCCACCCCCACACCGTGCCCGGCCTGGGCGACGGCGGGGCCCACCTGGGCACGATCTGCGACGCCTCGTTCCCCACGACGCTCCTCGCCCACTGGGGCCGGGACCGGGACCGCGGCCGGATGGAGCTCCCGTACCTCGTCCGCCAGCACACGCAGGACACGGCCCGCACGGTCGGGCTGTTCGACCGGGGCGTGCTCGCCCCCGGCTACCGGGCCGACGTCAACGTGATCGACTTCGACGCGCTCGTCGCCCGCCGCCCCGAGATGCGCCACGACCTGCCCGCCGGCGGCCGCCGGCTGGTCCAGCAGGCCGAGGGCTACGTGGCCACGATCGCCGCCGGCCAGGTCACCTACGAGGGCGGCGAGGCCGCCGGGCCCCTGCCGGGCCGCCTGGTCCGCGGCCCCCAGCCCGCCCCCACCGGAGGAGCCCGATGACGACCACGACCCCCGCCACCGCCCCCGTGCCCCTGGAGGAGCAGTGCGAGTGGCGCACCGACGAGGTCGGCGACGGCTACGTCTTCCACCTCACCGACGACCACGTGGTCGAGCTCGACGCCGCGCTCGTCCACGCCGAGGGCCGGGTCGACGACGTCCTCGACATCACCCGTGACGTGTTCCCGCTGCCCACGCTGGCGCCCGAGCTGGCCCGCATCACGGACGACCTCGTCAACGGCCTGGGCATGGTGCTGATGCGGGGCGTGCCGGTCGAGCGCTACAGCAAGGACCGGGCATCGGCCATCTACTGGGGCGTGGGCATGCACCTCGGCCACCCGTGGCCGCAGAACGCCAAGGGCCACCTGCTCGGCGACGTGACCGACCAGGGCCGGGCCATCGACGACCCCACGGCCCGGGGCAACGAGCTGGGCGGGATCCCGCTGCCGTTCCACTCCGACGGCTCCGACCTGGTCGGCCTGTTCTGCCTCGACGCCGGCGCCGGCGGGGGCGACAGCCTCGTGGCCAACGCCGTCACGATCCACAACGACCTGGTGCGGGACGAGCCCGACCTCGCCGCGGAGCTGTACCAGCCGTTCCCCTACGACCTGCGGGGCGAGCAGGCCCCGGGCTCCAAGCCCTGGTACACGATGCCGGTCTTCACCCGCCGGGAGGACCGGCTCTTCGTCCGCTACATCCGGCCCTACATCGAGTCCTCGCGGCGCCACGCCGACGCCCCGCGCCCGTCGGACGCCGCCCGGGCCGCCCTCGACCGGCTCGACGCCATGTGCGCCGATCCCCAGTACCGGGTGGCGATGGGCATGCAGGCCGGCGACATGCAGTTCGTGAACAACTACCACGTGCTGCACGGCCGGGACGGCTACCGGGACGACCGGGCGGCCGGCAAGATCCGCCACCTCAAGCGGCTGTGGCTGGAGACCGACCTTCTCACCGACGACGCCAAGCCCGAGCGGTTCCGGCTGGGCCGCACCGACGGCTACTGGTCGTCCAAGGGCCGGACGAAGAGCGAGATCCAGGTCTGACCCCCTAGCCTCGTCGGGCCATGGGTTACGACATCGAGCTGGTCGACGACGTCCCCCCGGTCCCGACGGCGGTGGTACCGGCCTCCACCACCTGGCCCGACCTGCCCGGCGTGGCCGGCAAGGCCTTCGACGAGGTGTGGGCCTTCCTCCGCAGTGACCACGGCGAGGGCCTGCGCTCGGACGGCCACAACGTCATGTACTACCTGGACGGCGTCCCGAACGTCGAGATCGGCGTCATCGTGACCGGGGAGTTCGAGCCGCACGGGCGGGTGACGCCGTCGTCGCTGCCGGGCGGACGGGTGGTCCGCACCATGCACCGCGGGTCGTACGAGCACCTGGCCGCGGCCCACGACGCCGTCCACCGCTGGTGCGCCGACAACGGCTACGCGGTCGCCGGCCCGCGCTGGGAGATCTACGGCGACTGGCGGGAGGACGAGTCGGAGCTCGAGACCGAGGTCGTCTGGCAGCTCTGAGGCCCGCCCGACCAGGCGGGCGGTCCTGGCTGGTGGTGCTGCGCCCCGAGTCGCGCCTACCCCACCGTGCGGGCCGCGGTCGCCGCG
>DASRJM010000097.1:0-26070 GCA_035649475.1 Acidimicrobiales bacterium | reverse complement strand
GTGAACACGGCACGGGCGACGGCCCGCTTGTCGGCCAATGGCACCTCGCGCTCAGTGCCGTCGGCATCGAGGATCACGACCTGGTTGGTGTCGTGCTCGAACCCAGCGCCCGGGGCCGTCACATCGTTGGCGACGATGAGGTCCGCACCTTTGGCCACGAGCTTGGACGTAGCATTCTGCCTCACCCGATCGGTCTCTGCAGCAAACCCGACCAGGGTCTGCCCCGGGGGCTTGCGTGAGGCCAGCCCGGCGAGGATGTCGACGGTCGGCTCTAGCACGATCTGGGGCACGCCGTCGCGCTTCTTCAGCTTGGATCCGGCGACGGTCGCGGGCCGGAAGTCGGCCACCGCCGCGGCCATCACCACGACGTCGGCGCCGGCGGCGGCCTCCCGCACAGCCTCGTCCATCTGGGCCGCGGTCTCGACCCGGACCACCGTGGCGGACACAGGCGTGGGGAGGTCGACGGTGGTGACGAGCGTCACCTTGGCGCCCCTGTCCGCGGCCTCGGCCGCCAGGGCGTGGCCCTGCTTGCCGGACGAGCGGTTGCCGACGAAGCGCACCGGGTCGATCGGCTCGCGGGTGCCGCCGGCCGTGACGACCACGTGGAGGCCGACCATGTCACGGCTGGCGGCCAGCGCGGCCTCGCAGGCGGCGACGATGGTCTCGGGGGCGGCCAGCCGCCCCTTGCCGACGTCGCCGCCGGCCAGGCGCCCCTCCTCGGGCGCCACGATCTGCACGCCCCGGCGGGCCAGGGTGGCCAGGTTGTCCTGCACCGCGGGGTGTTCCCACATCTCGGTGTGCATGGCGGGGCACACGACGACCGGCGCCTCGGTGGCAAGCAGCGTGGCGGTCAGCAGGTCGTTGGAGATGCCGGCCGCGTAGGCGCCGATGACGCGGGCGGTGGCCGGCGCCACCACGATCAGGTCGGCCGTCTGGCCGAGCCGCGTGTGCGGGATCGGGTCGGGGTCGGCGAACAGCGACGTGTGGGCGCGCTCGGACGCGAGCGCCGAGAACGTCGCCTCCCCCACGAACCGGGTGGCACCGCGCGTCAGAACCGGCACCACGTGTGCGCCCCGGTCGACCAGGCGCCGGCACACCTCGATGGCCTTGTAGGCGGCGATGCCCCCGGAGACGGCGAGGACGATGCGCCTGCCATCGAGCACGTGGAGGTCCTACTCGGGCTCGGCGTCCTCGGCCGGGGCCTCGCCCTCGGCGTGCTCGCTCGGCTGGACCATCACGATCTTGTCGCTCGCGATCTCCTCGAAGGCGATCGACAGGGGCTTCCGGGCGATCGAGGTGACCTGCGGGGGCACGATCGAGCCCAGGCCCTCACCGAGCTGGTTGAAGTACGCGTTGATCTGCCGGGCGCGCATGGCGCTGAGCGTGACCAGGGAGAACTTGGACCCGGCGCGATCGAACAGCTCTTCGATGGACGGGTTCATCATCGTGTCTTGCCGGGATGCCATAAGGGCTCAAGGCTACCGCCTGCGCGCCACGGACTGTGAAATCCTCCGCACGTCGTTCACCGCCCTCCCAGGTACCCGTCCCCGTCCAGGGTCGACAGCGTCTCCCACGGCGCCAGCCGCCACCGGTCCTCGAGCTCCTCGCCCTGCTCGCGGGCGGCGCGCACGGCGCGATCCCAGGTGAGCGTCCGGGCGATCTTGGCCACCCGGCACGCCAGCTCGAGCATGGGCACCAGCTCATCGGCCCCGTCGCCGCCGAACACCGCGAGGTAGGCGTCGCGGGCCGCCAGGACCCGGGGGTCCTCGACGCCGGTGCCGAGCAGCGTGGCCACGAACCCGAGCGGCACCAGCGTCGCCGCGAACGAGTGCGCCACCACCGCGTCGCCCCAGTCGTAGAACCGGGGCGCGTCGGGCTCGCCGAGCACGTTCCAGGGGTGGAGGTCGTTGTGGTCGAGGCTGGCCGGAACCGGCGACGCTCCCAGCCGCTCGCACCACTCGGCGACCCGGGGACGCAGCGCCGCCACCTCCCGGTGCCGGTCGGGGTCCGCGGTGGCGGCGGTCGCGTCGAGCGCCTCCTCGAAGCGGGCCGGCAGCGCGGCGGGCCGCATGTCGGCCACCCCGGCGGCCAGCACGTCGTCGACGTGGGTGGCCAGGTCGAGCTGCATCCGCCCGTAGGCGGCGAGCGAGGCCGCCAGGGCCTCGGCCAGCGCCGCGCCCTCCAGCCGCTCGCCGAGCACCGGTCCGCCGTCGGGCAGCAGCAGCCACCTCCGGGCCCTGTCGGTGGCCAGCGGCACCAGTATCCGGTCGGGCACCGTCCCGGCCAGCACCTCGTACAGGCCGACCTCCGCGGCGGTGCCCGGCGAGCAGGCCTTGAGCCACACCGGCCCGCCGGCGGTGGGGATCCGCAGGACCGTCGCCCACGGCCGCCGGTGCGGCTGGGTGACCTGGCCGTCGCGGGCCAGGCCGGCCGCGGCCAGGTGGTCGTCGGCCCAGGCGAGGGCGCGGTCCCGCCACGCCGCGGTCGACCACACGGCCTCACCGTGGCCCTCCCCCGCCGCCATCTCAGGCGAGCAGCTTGTGGGCGGCCTCGACGATGCGGTCGGCCAGCTCGGCCGGCCCGAGCACCACCGAGTCGAGGACCAGGTCGTAGATCGACAGGTCCTCGAGGTCCAGGCCGTACAGCGCCCGGTAGCGGGCCCGCTCGATCGTCTGGCGCTCGTCGTTCTCCGCCCGGGCCTGCGCGGCGGTCACGCCCTCGCGGGCGGCGACCCGTTGGGCCCGCACCGCGGGGTCGCAGTCGATCCACGCGCTCACGGCCAGGAGGCCCTCGTTGTGGGCGATCCAGCCCGCCAGCCGGGACTCGACCACGACGCCGCCGGCCCGGGCCCGCTCGGCCAGCCGGCGGTCGAGCTCGGCGTCGACCTCGGGATGGTCGGCGGCGTAGCGGCCGAAGTCGGGCAACGTCAGGCCGGCCTCGGCAGCCATGGTCCGGAACACCTTGCCGCCCGGGACGAGACCGATCTCGAGCCGGGCGGCGACGTGTTCTGCTGCGGTTGTGGTGCCCGACCCCGGAGGGCCGGAGACCGTGATCAACAAGCGGACGTGAGCCCGCTCAGCCCGAGAAGGCGTCGAGCAGAGCCTTGCGCTGCTGCTCGCCCAGGCCCCGGACGCGCCGGCTGTCGGCGATGCCGATCTCCTCCATCGCCCGGCGGGCGCGGACCTTGCCCACACCCGGGAGCGACTCGAGGACGGCCAGCACCTTCATCTTGCCGACCATGTCGCTGGACTGGGCCTGGTCGAGGAGGTCGCTCAGGGTCAGCGAACCCATCTTGAGCTTCTCCTTCAGTTCGGCCCGGGCGCGGCGTGCCTCGGCGGCCTTGGCCAGTGCTGCTTCGCGCTGCTCAGGAGTCAATTGCGGTGGCTGCGGCATGGCGCGCACCCTAGCGCGCGGTCACACTCGACTCGCGACACTCCCGTCATGATGTGACGGATGCGACGACGGCCCGGGCGGCGGCCGCGGGATCGGGCGCCCGCGTGACGGCCCGCCCGAGGATCACCAGGTCGGACCCCGCGGCGAACGCGGCGGCCGGTGTCGCGACCCGTCCCTGGTCGTCGACCGGCGAGCCCTCGGGGCGGATGCCCGGCGTCGCCAGCACCGCGGCGGGCGCCAGCTGGCGCACCGTCGGCAGATCCGCCACCGCGCACACGAACCCGAGGCAGCCGGCGTCGAGGCCGATCGTGACCCGCTGGCGCAGCAGGTGGGTCGACGCGTCCGGCTCGCTCGTCAGCACGGTCACCCCCAGCGGGACGGGTTCGGGCGCGTCCGCGCCGGCCGCGCCCTCGCGGAAGCCCTCGACCCCGGCCCGGACCATGGCGGTCCCGCCCGCGATGTGGAAGTTGAGGTAGCGGGCGCCGAGCGCGCCGATGACCCGGGCCGCCCGGCCCACGGTGGTGGGGATGTCGTGCAGCTTGAGGTCGGCGAACACGTCGACGCCCAGGTCGGCCAGCGTCGTGATCGCCTCGGGCCCGGCCGCGCTGTACATCTCGAGACCCACCTTCATCGTCCCGAACCAGGGCGACAGCTCCCGCGCCATGCGCAGCGCCGGGATCAGGTCGTCGATGTCCAGCGCCAGTGCCAGCCGGTCCCGTACCTCGGGGGGTGCTCCCTCGTCAGCCATCCACGTCTCCTATCAGCTCGCGGAGGTGCGCCGCGCCCTGGCGCCGCACCCACGCCTCCAGCTCGTCCCGTACCCGCGCGGGCGCCCGGGGATCGGCGAACGTCGCCGTCCCCACCTGCACGGCGGTCGCCCCCGCCAGGATCATCTCCGCCGCGTCCGCCCCCCGGGCGATGCCGCCGACGCCCACGATGGGCAGGCCGGGCAGCGCCCGGTGGACATCGAACACCGCCCGCACCGCCAGCGGATGGATCGCGGGGCCCGACACCCCGCCGCCGTTGGGCCCCGAGCCGAGGCGGAACCGTCGGGTCTCGGGGTCGATGGCCAGTCCCATGGCGGTGTTGACCAGCGTCACCGCCTCGGCGCCCGCCTCGCCCACCGCAGCCGCGACCTCGACGAGGTTGGACACATTGGGGCTCAGCTTGGCCCAGCGGGGTCGCCCGCAGCCGGCGGTCGCCCCGATGGCCGCGGCGGCCGTCCCGGCGTCATGGGCGAACAGGTCGCGCCCCGCTTCGGTGTTGGGGCACGACAGGTTGACCTCGACCGCCACGACTTCCGGCGGCGCCACCTCCAGGAGGTCGGCGGCCCGCCCGTACTCATCCACGCTGCGCCCCCAGATCGAGGCCACGACCCGGGCCCCGGTCGCCAGCAGGGGCGGCATGTCCTGGACCAGCCAGGCGGCGACGCCCGGCCCCTGGAGGCCCACCGAGTTGATCATCCCGGCCGTGGTCTCGTGGACCCGCAGGGCGGGATTGCCGGGCCATGGCCCCGCGTGCAGCGACTTCACCACCACCGCGCCGAGGGTGGCCAGGTCGAGGTAGGGCGCCAGCTCCGCGCCGTGGCCGGCGGTGCCGGACGCGGTCATGACCGGGTTGGGCAGCGCAACCGAGCCGACCGTCACGGCCATGTCGACCGGCGCGGCCGCGGCCCGGAGCCTCATCGCCGGTGGTACTCCTGCAACGTCCGCACCCGCAGGTCGTGGCGCGAGCGGTCGACGCTGGACTCGGCGGCCGCCAGCGCTGCCGCCGCGGTGGTCAGGCACGGGATGCGATGCACGTTGGCCGCCCGGCGGATGTAGGCGCCGTCGGCGCGGGCGCCGCGGCCCCGGGGGCTGTTGACCACCAGCGCAACTTGGTTCGTCGAGATCAGGTCGACCGCGGTCGGCCGGCCGTCGGGCGACGGTGGCGGGGTCTGCTCGTCCTCGGACATGACCTTGGCCACCCGCTGCACGACCGGGATGCCGTGGCGCTCCAGGTGGTCGGCGGTGCCGTCGGTGGCGGCGATGGCGAAGCCCAGCTCGACGAACCGGGCCGCGGCGGACACGCCAGCCGGCTTGTCCCGGTCGGCCAGCGACACGAACACCGTGCCCCCCTCGGGCAGCCGGTCGCCCGCCGAGTTCTGGGCCTTGCCGAACGCCAGCCCGAAGGTGCGGTCGACCCCCATGACTTCGCCGGTGGAGCGCATCTCGGGCCCGAGGACCGTGTCGGCATCCGGGAAGCGGTTGAACGGCAGCACCGCCTCCTTGACGGCGATGTGGCCGCTTACGGCGTCCCGCAACAGGCCCTCGGCCCGCAGCTCGGCGAGCGTGGCGCCGACCATGACCCGGGCCGCCACCTTCACGAGCGGGACCCCGGTGGCCTTGGCCACGAACGGCACCGTGCGGCTGGCCCGGGGGTTGGCCTCGATCACGAACACCTGAGCGTTGGCTCCACTCCCCCGGTCGCTCGGGCCGCGTTTCACCGCGTACTGGACGTTGAGCAGGCCCCGGACGTCGAGGGCGTCGGCGAGGCGCCGGGTGTAGTCCTCGATGACGGCCACGGTCTCGTCCGACAGCGAGTGGGGCGGGATGGAGCAGGCCGAGTCCCCGGAGTGGACCCCGGCCTCCTCCACGTGCTCCATGACCGCGCCGATGACCACCTCGCCGGTGTGGTCCCGCAGGGCGTCGACGTCGACCTCGGTGGCGTCCTCCAGGAACCGGTCGACCAGCACCGGCCGGGACGCGGACAGCCCGCCCTCGCGGCCCAGCGACCCGAACGCCGCCAGCTCGTCCATGGCCCGGCGCAGCCCCTCGGCGTCGTAGACGATCTCCATCGCCCGGCCCCCCAGCACGTAGCTGGGGCGCAGCAGCGCCGGGTAGCCGATGCGGTCGACGATGGCGAGGGCCTCGTCGAGAGTGGTGGCCGTGCCGCCGGCCGGCTGGGGGATCTCCAGGCGGGCGCACAGGGCGTTCCACTGCTCGCGGTCCTCCGCTGCGTCGATGGAGGCGGGCGAGGTGCCGAGCACGAGGCCCTCGGGCAGCACCCCGGCCAGCTTGAGCGGGGTCTGCCCGCCGAGCGCCACCACCACGCCCACCAGCTCGCCGGCCGCCCGCTCGGCCTCGATGACGTTGAGGGCGTCCTCCAGCGTGAGCGGCTCGAAGTACAGCCGGTCGGACGTGTCGTAGTCGGTCGACACGGTCTCCGGGTTGCAGTTGAGCATCACGGTCTCGTAGCCGGCCTCGGCCAGGGCGAAGCTGGCGTGCACGCAGCAGTAGTCGAACTCGATGCCCTGCCCGATACGGTTGGGCCCCGATCCGAGGATCAGCACCTTGCGCCGCCCGCTGGGGGCGACCTCGTCCTCGTCCTCGTAGGTCGAGTAGTGGTACGGCGTCGTGGCCTCGAACTCGGCGCCGCAGGTGTCGACCGTCTTGAACGTGGGCCGCACACCCGCCGCCTCGCGGGCCGCCCGCACCTCGGCCTCGGGGACGCCCCACAGCCAGGCGAGCTGGGCGTCGGAGAAGCCGAGCTGCTTGGCCCGTTTCCAGTCCCGCCGCCCCAGGCCGGCCATCCCGGACTCGGCCAGGTGCGCCCTCTCCTCCACGACCCGCAGCATCTGGTCGAGGAACCATGGGTCGACCCTCGTCGAGGCGGCCAGGTCGTCGACCGTGATGCCCCGCCGCAGCGCGGCTTCCAGCTGGAACGGCCGGTCGGGCGTGGCGATCGCGGCTCGGGACACGAGCTCGGCGTCGTCGAGGGCGTCGAGGCCGGCCTCGGGCGGGTCGCAGTTGAGCCCGGCCCGGCCGTGCTCCAGGCTGCGCAGCGCCTTCTGCAGCGACTCGGGGAACGTGCGGCCGATGGCCATCGCCTCGCCGACCGACTGCATCGACGTGCCCAGCACGCCGGCGCTGCCCGGGAACTTCTCGAACGCCCACCGCGGCACCTTGGTGACCACGTAGTCAATCGTGGGCTCGAAGCTGGCCGGCGTCTTGGCCGTGATGTCGTTGGGGATCTCGTCGAGCGTGTAGCCGACGGCGAGCTTGGCGGCGATCTTGGCGATCGGGAACCCGGTGGCCTTGGAGGCGAGCGCCGAGGAGCGGCTCACCCGGGGGTTCATCTCGATGATGACCATGTCGCCGGTGGCGGGGTCGAGGGCGAACTGGACGTTGGACCCGCCGGTCTCCACCCCCACCCGGCGGATGCAGGCGAACGCCGCGTCCCGCATGGCCTGGTACTCGACGTCGGTGAGCGTCTGGGCCGGCGCCACCGTGATCGAGTCGCCGGTGTGCACGCCCATCGGGTCGAGGTTCTCGATGGAGCAGATGACCACGCAGTTGTCGGCGCGGTCGCGCATGACCTCGAGCTCGTACTCCTTCCAGCCCGCGATCGAGCGCTCGATGAGGATCTCGTGGATCGGGCTGGCGGCCAGCCCGGTGGCGGCCAGGCGGGCGAAGTCGTCGCCGGTGCCGGCGATGCCGGTGCCCTTGCCGCCGAGGATGAACGCCGGCCGGATCACCACCGGCAGCCCGATCCGCTCCACCACGGCCATGGCCTCGTCCAGGCTGTGGGCGGTGGCCGACGGCGGCACCTGGAGGCCGATGCCCTGCATGGCGTCCTTGAACCGCTCGCGGTCCTCGGCGGTGGCGATGGCATCGGCGTTGGCCCCGATCAGCTCGGGGGTGCCGGTCACGCCGACGGCCTTGGCCTCGACCAGCTCCATGGCCAGGTTGAGCGCCGTCTGGCCGCCGAGGGTGGGCAGCACGGCGTCCGGGCGCTCCCGGTCGATGATGGCGGCCAGGTGGTCGGCGTCCAGCGGCTCGACGTAGGTGGCGTCGGCGAAGTCGGGATCGGTCATGATCGTGGCCGGGTTGGAGTTGGCCAGGATCACCCGGTAGCCCTCGGCCCGCAGCACCTTGCAGGCCTGGGTGCCCGAATAGTCGAACTCGCAGGCCTGGCCGATGACGATGGGCCCGGCCCCGATGAGCAGGATCGACTCGATGTCGTCGCGGCGGGGCATCAGCGACCCCCGCGCTCGTCGATCAGCGCCGCGAACTCGCCGAACAGGTAGGCCGCGTCGTGGGGCCCGGGGCCGGCCTCGGGGTGGTACTGGACCGAGAAGGCCCGCAGGCCGGGCGCCCGCAGCCCCTCCACCACGCCGTCGTTGAGGTTCACGTGGGTGACCTCGACCCCCGCGCCGAGCGAGCCCTCCGCCACCGCGTAGTTGTGGTTCTGGCTGGTGATCTCGACCCGCCCGGTGGCGAGGCGGCGCACGGGATGGTTGCCACCGTGGTGCCCGAACGGGAGCTTGTGGGTGGTGGCGCCGAGCGCGGTGGCCAGCAGCTGGTGACCGAGGCAGATGCCGAACACCGGCACCCGGCCGAGCAGCTCGCGAATCGCGCCGGCCGCGTAGGTCACCGCCGCGGGGTCGCCGGGGCCGTTGGACAGGAACACGCCGTCGGGCCCGCGGGCCAGCACCTCCGTCGCGGGCGTCGACGCCGGCACGACCGTGACCTCGCCGAGGGCCGCGAGGTGGCGCAGGATCGTGCGCTTGATCCCGTAGTCGTAGGCGACGATCCGCCGGTGGCCTCCGGCGGCGGCCACCGGGTAGGGCGCGGTGCAGGTCACCGTGGCCACCAGGTCGATGCCGTCGGTGCCCGGCTCGGCCGCGGCTGCGGCCTTGAGCGTGACCTCGTCGGCCGACCCGAAGGCGCCGGGCAGCGCCCCCGCCTCGCGGATGTGACGTGTGAGGCGGCGGGTGTCGAGGCCCGCGATGCCGGGGACGCCGTGGTGGCGCAGGTAGCCATCGAGGTCGCCGGTCGACCGCCAGTTGGAGCGGCGCCGGGCGAGGTCCCGGACCACGACGCCCCGGGCGAAAGGCCGGCGGCTCTCGTCGTCGTCCGGGTTGACCCCGTAGTTGCCGATGTGGGGGTAGGTGAACGTGATGATCTGGCCGGCATAGCTGGGGTCCGACAGGACCTCCTGGTAACCGGACAGCACGGTGTTGAACACCACCTCGCCGGTGGCGACGCCCCCGGGCGCCTCGGCCCCGATGAGCTCGCCCTCGAACGTCGTGCCGTCGACCAGGACCAGCAGGCCGTCTCGCAGGGTCATCGGCGACCTCTGTGCCCGGAACTCTGCATGAGCATGCAGTCTAGTGCATAGACCCTCACCGCTGCGCCTCGGCGTCCACCACCACCGCCTCCCCCGCGTAGACCGTGTGGCGGACCCGGCCGGTCAGCGTCATCCCCGCGTAGGGCGTGTTGCGGCTGCGGGACGCCAGCCGCTCGGGCTCGACGGTCCAGCTCGCCGTGGGGTCGACGACACACAGGTGGGCGGGGCGCCCCTGGGCAACCACGCCGTGGGCGTCGGCCGCGCCGATCACCGCCGCCGGCCGCCACGACAGCAGGGCCAGCACCCCGGCGATCGGCAGTTCCAGGTGGGTCAACGCCACCGCCAGCGCGGTCTCCAGGCCCAGCATCCCCGGGGGCGCCTCGTCGAAGGGCTGCTCCTTCGTCTCGGGCGCGTGCGGGGCGTGGTCGGTGGCGATGCAGTCGATCGTCCCGTCGGCCAGCCCGGCCCGGACCGCGGCCACGTCGTCCGCCGTCCGCAGCGGCGGGTTGACCTTGAACACCGGGTCATAGGAGGCGCAACGTTCGTCGGTCAGGGCCAGGTGGTGGGGCGTGGCCTCGCAGGTCACCGGCAGGCCCTCGGCCTTGGCCGCCGCCACCATCGCCACCGACCGCCGCGTCGAGAGGTGCTGGAAGTGGACCCGGCCGCCGGTGAGCCGGGCCAGCGCGACGTCGCGCAGGACCATGACCTCCTCGGCCTCGGCCGGCTGGCCGGGGATGCCGAGGCGGGCGGAGGTGGCGCCCTCGTTCATCGCGCCGCCCGCGGACAGGACCGTGTCCTCGCAGTGCTGGGCCAGCGTCACCCCGAGGCCCCGGGCGTACTCCAGCGCCCGGCGCATCAGCCGGCCGTCCTGGACCCCGTCACCATCGTCGGTGAAGAACCGCACGCCCAGGTCCGCCAGCTCGGCCATCGGCGCCAGCTGGGTCCCGGCCCGGCCGACCGTGATGGCGCCCGACGTGCGGACCTCGCAGCAGGCGCGCCGGCCCAGCTCCAGCACCTCGCGGGCCACGCCGGCCGAGTCGATGGCCGGGGTCGTGTTGGGCATGGCCAGCACGCAGGTGAACCCGCCGAGCGCCGCGGCCCGGGCCCCGGTCTCGACCGTCTCGGCCTCCTCCTTGCCCGGCTGGCGCAGGTGGGCGTGCAGGTCGACCAGCCCGGGGGCGACCACGCAGCCGCCGGCGTCGAGCTCCACGTCGGCGGCCAGCGACGAGCCGTCGTCCGCGACCGCGGCGATGCGGCCGTCCTCGACCAGCACGTCGGCCCGGCGGGATCCGGAGGCGTCGACCACCTCGCCACCTCGGATGACGATCGACTTCATCGGTCCCCTTCCCGCCGGCCGGAGCCCAGCAGCTCGAACAGCACGGCCATCCGCACCGCCACCCCGTTGCGGACCTGGTCGATCACGACGGAGCGGGGCAGGTCGGCGACGTCGGCCGCGATCTCCACCCCCCGGTTCATCGGCCCGGGGTGCATGACGATGGCCTTCTCACCCAGCTGGTCGACCCGGCGGCGGGTCAGGCCGTAGCAGGCCGTGTACTCGCGGAGCGACGGGATCAGCGCCTCGGTCATGCGCTCCTGCTGCATGCGCAGCAGGTACACCACGTCCACGTCGCCGAGCGTGGCGTCGAGGTCGTGGCTGACCCGCACCGGCCAGCCCTCCGTCGAGGGCGGCAGGAGCGTGGGCGGCGCCACCAGCGTGACCTCGGCGCCCATGGTCGTGAACGCCCAGGCGTCGCTGCGGGCCACCCGGCTGTGCTTGACGTCGCCCACGATGGCGATGTGCCGGCCGGCCAGGCCGCCCAGGTGCTCGCGGATCGTGTAGCAGTCGAGCAGCGCCTGGGTCGGGTGCTCGTGCCAGCCGTCTCCGGCGTTGACGACCGACGCCGACACCCAGCGCGCGATCTGGTGCGGCACACCGGCCGAGCGGTGGCGCACCACGATGCAGTCGACGCCCATGGCCTCGATGGTCTCGACGGTGTCCCGCAGCGACTCGCCCTTGCGCACCGACGAGGTCGAGACCGAGAAGCTGAGCGTGTCGGCCGACAGGCGCTTGGCCGCCTGCTCGAAGCTGAGCCGGGTGCGGGTCGAGTCCTCGTAGAACAGCCAGGTCACCGTGCGGCCCTGGAGGGCCGGGACCTTGGGCATCCGGCGCCGCCCGACCTCCGCGAAGCTGTCGGCCAGCACGAGCAGGTGGTCGATGTCGTCCGCCGACAGGTCCGCGATCCCCAGCAGGTGCCTCACCGCGCCTCCTTGTAGAGCTCTCCCAGCTCGACCCCCTCGAGCGTCGCGTTCACCACCTCGTCGCTGCGAGTCGGCAGGTTCTTGCCCACGAAGTCGGCCCGGATCGGCAGCTCGCGGTGGCCGCGGTCCACCATGACCGCCAACTGCACCGCTCGGGGCCGCCCGTAGCTGTGGACCGCGTCGAGCGCGGCCCGGATCGTCCGCCCGGTGAACAGCACGTCGTCCACCAGCACCACGACCCGGCCGGTGAGGTCGGCGGGGATGTCGGTGACGGCGCTCGGCAGCACCGGCCGCAGCCCGATGTCGTCGCGGTGGAAGGCGACGTCCAGGGTGCCCTGGGGCGGGGCTGTGCCGTCGATCTTCTCCAGGGCCTCGGCTAGCGCGACGGCGAAGGTGACGCCGCCGGTCTGGAGGCCGATCAGGATCACGTCGTCGAGGCCGTGGTTGCGCTCGACCACCTCGTGGGCCATCCGCCACACGGCCCGACGGACGTCGTCCGCGTCGAGGACCTGTGTGCGGGCAACGAAAACGCCCCCGAACGGGGGCGTGCTCCGGCGTTCGCGTTCTGCCAATCGGGGACCTCCCCATCGCTCTGTCCGTGCGGAACTCACAGGTCCCGCTTCACGGTCAGCGCCGCAGCGTAGCAGCGCCCGGTCGGGGTTCCGGGGACCGGGCCCAGATCTCGGTCCCGGCCGCCACGCCGAGCCGGCGGAACCCGGCCCGGCGGGCCACCGCGGCCGACGCCGGGTTGGCGGGATCGATGCGGGCCCACACCTGGCGCAGCCACAGCGGCGGCCCCTGGGCCCAGGCTGCCACCATCGCCACCGCCGGGGCGGAGCGGCCGTGGCCGCGGTGGGCGGCGCCGATCCACCAGCCGATCTCGGCCCGGCGCCGGACCCGGTCGATGTTGCGCAGCCCGACCTCGCCCAGCACCACGTCCTCGTCGCCGCGGTCGACGACCACCAGGTCGAGCGCCAGGCCGGCGTCCAGCCGCGCCGCAGCGCCGGCGATCCAGGCCTCGGCCGCGGCCGGCGAGCGGTCCGCGGGCGGGCGGCCGCCCGCGGCCACCGCCGGATCGGCCCACGCAGCCACGAGGGCGGCCACATCGCCGGGGGTCGCTCGCCACGGGCGCAGCGCCACGCCGGCGGTCGAGTCGGTGAGTGGTGGTTCGGGCGGGTCGAGCCCGGGAGGCACCCCTATTCGATACCCGGTCGGACCTCGGCTGCCACCGCCGACAGCACGCCGTTGACGAACCGGGGCGAGTCGTCGGTCCCGAACCGGCGGGCCAGCACGACCGCCTCGTTGATGATCAGCGCCGGCGACCGGTCGCCGGCCGCCAGCAGCTCGTAGCTGCCGATGCGCAGCACGGCCCGGTCGACGGCGGCCAGGCGCTCCAGCGACCAGCGGGGCGCCACCAGCCGCCCGAGGCGCTCGTCGATCTCGGACTGGTGCGCCTCGACGCCCTCCACCAGCTCGACGGCCAGGTCCGCGGGCGTGACCGGGAGCGCGGCCAGCACCTCGGACACGCCGATGCCCTTGGCCTCGGCCTCGTAGAGCAGCTCGAGTGCCCGCTCCCGGGCACCGCGCCGGCTCTCGACCGCGCTCGGTTCGAGGTCACCCACGGGCAGGATCACGCCCGGGTGAGGTACGCGGCGCTGCGGGTGTCGACCTTGATGCGGTCGCCGGCGTTCACGAACAGGGGCACCTGGACCACGAGCCCGGTCTCCACGGTGGCGGGCTTGCGGGCGCCGGACACGCGGTCGCCCTGGATGCCGGGCTCGGTGTCGGTGACGGCCAGCTCGACGGCGGCCGGCAGGTCGGTGCCGATGATCTCGTCCTTGTAGAACTGCAGGACCATGGTCGAACCGTCGACGATGTAGTTCGTGGCGTCGCCCAGCGCCGCCGGCCCGACGTGGATCTGCTCGTAGGTGCCGTTGTCCATGAACACATAGTCCGAGCCGTCGCGGTAGAGGAACTGCATGTCCTTCTTCTCGACGACGGCCTGCTCGACCCGCTCGTCCGACCGGAACGTCTTGTCGAGCACGCCGCCCGAGCGGACGTTCCGCAGGGTGGTCCGCACGAAGGCCGGGCCCTTGCCGGGCTTGACGTGCTGGAAGTCGACGACCTGGAAGAGGCCCTCGGACAGATCGAGGGTCATGCCCCGCTTGAGGTCGTTGGTGGTGGTGGCTGCCATCGGGAAAGCTCGCTCCTGGCGCGTAGAGAAGGGGATCTAGAGGGCTGGTTCCTTGGGCGCCCGCGTCAGCGGGCGGCAACCCTCGGAGGTGACCACGACCGTGTCCTCGATGCGGACGCCTCCGTGGGCGGGGAGGTAGACGCCGGGCTCGACCGTGACGACGTGGCCGTCTGCCAGCGTACCAGTCGAGGTGGTCGACAACCTCGGCGGCTCGTGGATGTCGAGCCCCACGCCGTGGCCGGTGCCATGGACGAACGCGTCCTCCCAGCCGGCGCCGGCGATGACCCCCTTGCACACCTCGTGGACCTCCTGGGCCTCGACCCCCGCCCGCACCGCCGCCACGCCGGCGGCCTGGGACGCGATCACGACGTCGAGCATTCGCTGCTGGGTGGCGTCGATCTCGCCCACGGCCACGGTCCGGGTCATGTCGGAGTGGTAGCCGTCGATCAGGGCGCCGAAGTCGATGACCACCAGGTCCCCGGGCTCGATGCGCCGGGCGCCGGCCCGGTGGTGGGGCTTGGCCCCGTTCGGCCCGCTGCCCACGATCGTCTCGAACGACGGGCCCTCGGCGCCGCGCCGGCGCATCTCGTTCTCCAGCTCGAGGGCGAACTCGGCCTCGGTCGGCCCCTCACCCAGCCGGGGGCGCACGGCAGCCAGCGCGGCGTCGGCGACCGCGCAGGCGGCCTCGATGCGCGCGACCTCACCGGTGTCCTTGCGCTGGCGCAGCGCCTCGACCAGGCCGGTCGTGGCGACCAGGCCGGCGGCCGGGAACCAGTCGTCGTCGTAGCGCTGCTGCTGGGCCCAGCTGACGTGCTCGGCCTCGAGCCCCAGGCGGGCGATGCCGTCGGCCGCCTTGGCCAGCAGGTCGCGCTGCTCCTCGCTGGTGCGGCCGATCTCGGTCACGGCCGTGACGCCGGCCCCGGCCAGCTCGTCGGCCGACTGGTCGCGGTAGCGGCCGTCGGTGACGAACACCAGGTCGTCGCCCCGCACCAGCAGCAGGGCGGCCGAGCCGGTGAAGCCCGTCAGGTAGCGGATGTTCGTGAGGTTCGTGACGAGGAGGGCGTCGCAGCCCGCCTCGTCGAACGCCTCCCGCAGCCGCCCGGCGCGGGCGGCCACGTCCATCGGGGGCAGCGCGGCGATGTCGAGTGTCACCCGGGCAAGCCTAGGAGCGAGGCCGCCGCGTCCACCGCCAGGCCGTAGCCCGCCCCACCCAGCCCCGCGATCGTGGCGGTAGCCACCGGGGCGACGACCGAGGTGTGACGCCAGGACTCCCGAGCCTGGGGGTTCGACAGGTGCAGCTCGACCACCGGGCCGTCGAACGCGGCGAGCGCGTCGTGGATCGCCCAGGCGTAGTGCGTGAAGGCGCCGGGGTTGATCACGATGGCCGCGCACCGGCCCCTGGCCCCGTGGATGGCCTCGACCAGGTCGCCCTCGTGGTTGGACTGGACGTGCTCCAGGGCCAATCCGTGTCCCTCGGCGGTGGCCCGGGCGGTGGCGACGTGGTCGTCGAGGGTGGTGGTGCCGTAGACCTCCGGCTCCCGCTGGCCGAGCAGGTTGAGGTTGGGCCCGCTGAGCAGCAGGAGCACCGGTGCGTCGGTCACTCGGCGCCCCGGGGGCGGCGCACCGCGTCGTGCAGCACCCACGACAGCGGCGCGGCCGCATCGTCGGGGTCGACGGCGCGCACGACCTCCACGCCGCCGGGGCCGTCGAGAACGAACGTGAGGCCGCCGACCGCCTTCTTGTCCCGGCCCATGAGCGTCAGCAGCCGGTCGCCGTCGAGCCCCGCTGGCAGTGTGGTCGAAAGGCCGTACGCGGCCAGGACCCGGTAGTGGTCGGCCACCCGGGCGTCGCCGATGCGCTCCAGGTACCACGCCAGCTCGGCGGCGTAGGCCAGCCCGATGGCGACGGCCTCGCCGTGCCGCAGCCCGTAACCCCCCGCGCTCTCCAGTGCGTGGGCCAGCGTGTGGCCGTAGTTGAGGATCGCCCGGCCCCGGGTCTCGGCCGGGTCCTCCCGCTCGTCGGCGGCCACCACCGCGGCCTTGATGCGGACGCAGGCGGCGATGCGCTCGTCGAGCGGCAGCGAGAGGAGGTCGTCGCCGGTCAGGAAGTGGTACTTGGCCATCTCGCCCAGGCCGCTGCGGCGTTCCCGCTCGGGCAGGGTGGCGAGGGCGTCGGTGTCGCAGACCACGGCGGACGGCTGCCAGAACGCCCCCACCAGGTTCTTGCCCTCGGGCAGGTTGACGCCGGTCTTGCCCCCGATGGCGGCATCGACCATGCCGAGCAACGTCGTCGGCACGTGCACCACTCCCACACCCCGGTGGTAGACCGCGGCCGCGAAGCCGGCCGTGTCGGTGACAACGCCGCCGCCCACCGCCACCACCTGGTCGCCCCGGGTCAGGCCCCACTGCGACCAGACCCGGCACAGCTGCTCGACCGTGGCCATCGTCTTGGCCTGCTCGCCCTCCCCGATCGGGAACACCCGGTGCTCGCGGGCGGGGTCGACGGTGAAGCCGACCCCGGGCTGGGTCACGACCGCGACGCGGCGGGCTCCGGGGTCGAGCAGGTCGGGCAGCCGGTCGGCGGCCCCGGCCCCGACCACGACCGGGTAGGTGCCGCCGGGGACGGCGACGTCGACCGTGATCACGCCGTCACCTCCAGGTGCGCGGCCACGAGGTCGGCGATGTGGCGGGCCAGGGCCCGCTTGGGCTTGTCGTCGCCGGTGTGGAACGGCTCGACGTCGACGGTCACGTCGGCGACCTCGCCGTAGAGCGGCTCGCGCTCGGCCGCCAGCCGGGCCAGCTTGTCGCGGGCGTCGCCCCCCGCCAGCAGGGGGCGGTGGGTCGGGTCGGTCCGCCCGGCCAGGAACGAGGGCGTGGCCCGCAGCCACACCACGACGGCCTCCGTGAGCAGCCGGCGATTCGCCTCGCCGGTCACGACGCCGCCGCCGGCCGCGATCACGAGCGGCGCCGGCCGCGCCATCAGGTCCGCCAGCCGGGCGGCCTCCGCGATCCGGAACCCGGGCTCGCCCGCCTGCCGGAACAGCGTGCGCACGGTGCACCCCTCGGCCAGCTCCACCTGCTCGTCGAGGTCGGCGAAGGGGCGGTCCATCTCCTTCGCCAGGCGCCGGCCGACGGTGGACTTGCCCACGCCCATGAGCCCGACGAGGACGACGTGGCGGCCGTCAGGCATCGCGCAGGGTGGCCGCGTAGGCGTCGGCGTTGCGCACCACCTCGGCGAGCGAGTCGCCCCCGAACTTGCGCAGGGCCTCGGACGCCAGCACCAGCGCCACCATCGTCTCGGCGACCACGCCCATGGCGGGCACGGCGGTCACGTCGGTGCGCTCCTTGAAGCTGACCGTCTCTTCCTTGGTCTCGACGTCGACGGTCGTGAGCACCGGCCGGTTGAGCGTGGCCAGGGGCTTCATGGCCACCTTGCACACCACCACCTCGCCGGTCGACATGCCGCCCTCGACGCCGCCGGCCCGGGTGGTGTGGCGCCGGTACGTGCGGGCCTCGGCGTCCCAGGAGATGGGGTCGTGCGCCTCGCTGCCCGGCAGCCCGGCGACGTCGAAGCCGTCGCCGACCTCGACGCCCTTCACCGCCTGGATGCTCATCAGCGCCTGGGCCAGCAGGCCGTCCAGCCGCCGGTCCCAGTGGACGTGGCTGCCGAGACCGACCGGCACGCCGTAGGCCAGGACCTCGACCACGCCGCCGAGGCTGTCGCCGGCCTTGGCCACCGCCTTGATCTCCTCGACCATCGCCTCCTCGACCACCGGGTCGAAGCACCGCAGCGGCGACTCGTCGACCCGCCCGAGGTCGCCGGCGCCGGGCCGCTCGGCCGCCTTGGACCGCACCGAGCCCATCTGCACCACGTGGGACACCACCGAGACGCCGAGGTGGCCCAGAAGGTTCTTGGCCAGTGCGCCGGCCGCCACCCGGGCCGCGGTCTCGCGGGCGGAGGCCCGCTCCAGCACGTCGCGGGCGTCGCTGAAGCCGTACTTCTGCATGCCGGCGAGGTCGGCGTGGCCGGGGCGGGGCTGGGTGAGCGGCGCCTGGGTCTCGCCCGGCTCGACCGCCATCTCCTCGTGCCAGCGGTCGGAGCGGGACCACTCGGTGTTGGCGATCTCGATCGCCACCGGCGAGCCGAGGGTGCGGCCGTGGCGGACGCCGCCGACGATCGTGACCTCGTCCTGCTCGAAGCGCATCCGCGGGCCGCGGCCGTAGCCGAGGCGGCGGCGCGCCAGCTCGTGACGGATGTCGTCGAGCGTCACCGGCAGGCCGGCGGGCAGCCCCTCGACGATGACGACGAGGGCGCGGCCGTGGGATTCGCCGGCGGTGAGGTACCGGAGCACGGCCACGACGATACCGGCCGGCCGTTCGCGGGCCGGTATGCGATCGGCTGGTCAGAGCGCGGCCAGCAGCACCACGAGGCCGGCCGCGGCCACCGCCGGCCCGAACGGGAACGGCTTGTCGCGCCCCCGCACGACAAGCAGGACCATGCCCACGACGGCCCCGCCGACCGCGGCGAGCAGCGCGGCGCTCAGTACCGCCTGGACGGGGGCCAGCAGGGGATGGGCAGCCTCCCAGCCGGCCCAGCCGACCGCCATGCCCACCAGCGTGGCCAGCCGGACGTCGCCGAAGCCGAGCATGCGGGGCGAGACGAGGTGCAGGACCAGCAGCATCCCGCCATAGACGGCGGCGCCCAGCACCGCGCCCCACAGCCGCCGGGGGGTGTCGTCGACCAGCGACACCACCACGAGCCCGGCCCCCACCGCGGCCGCGGTCAGGTAGACGAAGCGCGACGGGATGCGCATGACCGCCAGGTCGACGGCCGACATGGCGACCAACCCGGCGACGAGGACGAGCACCGGCACGAGGACCAGCTCGGGCCCGACGACCGCGGCGGCGACCCCGTACAGGGCGGCGGTGATCAGCTCGACGGCCGGCAGCCAGGACGGCAGCGGCGCCCGGCACCCTGGGCACCGCAACGCCAGGGCGAGGCCCGGCCGCACCGGCAGGCCCGCGGGCGCCTGGGGTGCGCCGCAGCGCGCGCACGCCGCCCGGGGCCGGCCCAGCTCGTCCCGGTCGGGGACTCGGCCGAGCAGCGGCGGCACCACCGCCCGCCAGCCGATCCACCACGACACGGCGTGGGCCACGAGCGGGCCGACGACGGCGACGCCGAGCAGCGCCGCGCCCACCGCCAGGAGGGCGTCCGTCACCGCTGCGTCGCCAGGACGTCGCTGACGGCCCGCAGGCGCGCCCCCAGCGCGCCCCGGGCGAGCGTCGAGTCGAGCCGGCAGTCGAGCGACCGGCCCGGCGGGGCCGGCACACCCCGGACCGGGCGGCCCGCCACCAGGGCGGCGAACTCGGCGCGGGACACCGCGCGGGGCCCGGCCACGTGCAGCGGGCCGGCGACGTCGGCGCCGCACAGCTCCAGCAGCGCCGCAGCCAGGTCGTCGACCTGGGCGGGACACCGCAGCTCGTCCGTGTAGAACGTGGCGTCGGGGTCGAGGGCCGCCTGCTCATGCGCGCTGGGCGGGCATCCCGGACCGCCGTAGATCAGCGACGTGCGCACGATCACCGCACCCGGGTCGGCCGCGGCCACGAGGCGCTCGGCCTCGGCTTTGGCCCGGCCGTAGTCGGACAGCGGCGACACGGGGTCGAGCTCCCGGTACGGCCGGCCGGCCCTGCCGTCGAACACCACGTCGGTGGACAGGTGGACGAGGCGGGCGCCGACGGCCGCCGCCGCCTCGGCGACGACGCCGCTCGCCGTCGCCGTCACGTCCCACGCCCCGGGCCCCTGCTGCACGTAGGCAGTGTGCACCACCGCCGCGGGTCGCAGGGTGTCGAGCAGGGCCCGCACCTGCGCCCGATCGCGCACGTCGAGCCGGGCCGGGCCCGGTGTGGAATGGCTGGTGGCGGTCACCGCCCAGCCGGCGGCCGCCGCGATCTGGGTCAGGGCGCGACCGAGGTATCCCGAGCCGCCGGTGACCACCAGCCGCCGGCGCTCGGGAGTCCCGGTCAGCGAACCGTCGAGAGGAAGCTGATCAGCCGCCCGCGCTGGGCGGCGTCGTCACCAGGGGCCAGCCGCGAGCCGCCGGTCGAGCCGCCGCTGTTGCCCACGGTGGACTGGACGGCAGCGCGCGCCTCGGGGCTCATCGCCGCGACGTGCGGGGCGATCTCGGTGCTGTTGTCGGGCATCGCCGGCATGGCGGGCATGGGCGGCATCCCGGCACCACCCCGGGGCGGGCCCAGGCTCGACAGGCCGGAGAACGGCGACGAGACGGGCCCGGTGATCGGGCCGACCGGGCCGGTGTTGCCCAGGTCGTCGGCCGCCCAGTGAAGGTCCGGCGGCAGCGACGAAGGGCCGACGGGCCGGATCTGGCCGGTGTCCGCGCCGAGCGGGGACGGACCGAGCCGCCCGTTGTCGAACGGCGATCCGTTGGCGGGGGACGCCGACCCCAGATCCCGTCGGGGGCCGTGGCCGGCGCCGTTGCGGTCGCCGCCGAGCGGCGAGGGGGGTGCGGGAGGCGGCACCCGGCCGGCGTCACCGGCGGAGCGGCCGGGGCGCCGGGGCGCCTCGGACGGCGGGCGGGCCGGGCCGCGGCTCTCGGCAGGGCCCTGGCCCCGCCGGTCGGCCTCGGGGCGGGCCTTCGGGGGCCGCCGCTCGGCGTCGGGCTGCACGGCCGGTGACGTGCCGGTGTCGCCCGGCCGCATCACCGGCATGCGGCCGGTCTCGTCCGCGGGTCGGCTCGACGCGGGCGGGCGGCCGGCGTCGTTGGTCCGGGCAGGCGGGCGGCCGCCGTCCTTGGCGCGGGCGGTCGGCGGCGGGGGCACGTCGCCCCTGGAGGGGGCGGAGCCCGGCGGCGGGCCGGCCGGACGCGGACGCCGGGGCGTGCCGAGGCGGGCCGGGAGCTCGGGGCCCGCGGGGGCGCCGGGCGCCGGGCGGCCCGGGACGTCGTCGCGCCGGGTCTGGCCGTTGGTGGCACCGGCCGGAGCCCGGGGCGCCACGATCGGGTTCTCGGCGGTGCGCTCCTTCAGCCAGCCCGCCCGCTGGCCCTCCATCGCCTCGGCCACCACGACCTCGCCGGTCTGCGGCTCGGGGGCGCGGCGGGGCGGCGGAGGCGGAGGCACGGGGTGGCGGCGCTCGGCCGTCCCCGGAGACTCCACGTCGGCCACGCCCAGCTCGACCAGGTCGCGCACGGCCCGGGACACGCCGAGCTCGGTGAGGCCGAGCTCGCCGGCCAGCTCGCCCACCGTGCGGCCGGAGGCGACCGCCACGACTGACCGCCAGCGGTCGGCGTCGATCGTCACCTCGTCGGCCGACAGGTCGGCGGCCAGGGTCACCTGGTGGGCGAGCGATGGCACGACGGCCTCGAGCTCGGACCACTCGCTCAAGAGATTGGTCGCTCGGCGGAGGATGTCCTCGACATCCTCCGCCCGGTGACTGCCGGTGGCCCGGTCGTCGGCGTCGAACGCGAACGACCCGGAGTCGAACCGCAGGAGCTCGAAGACCACCTCGTCGGTGGGCGTGCCCTCCACGGCCCGGTCGGCGACCGCATCCACGACGCCGCCCGCATCCAGCCACACGCTGCCCTGTCCCCGGTCGCCCTCGATCCGCAGGCGACCCGTCTTCGACGTGGTCGCCAGCAGCCGCAGGACATCCGGTAGGGAGAACGTGTCGAGTGTCCCTTGCAGCGCCAACGCCGTACCTCCGATGTATCCGATCGGCCCGCCAACTTCCCCAGCGCTCGCGTGCACCTTAGGCCGTAACAGGTCCGCGCGCCCAGCGTCACATTTCCGATCGGTTAGCAGTACCCGTTCGCGGACCGTTCAAAGCCACTTCATGCGGTCGGGCGCCGACGGGTCAATGCGTGCCTCGCGGACGTGGTCATGGCGTCGATCGGGGGGTCGCTCCCGGTCCAGCGCCGGTAGGCGCGGGCGGCCTGATGGACCAGCATTCCGACACCACCGAGCGCGGTCGCCCCCCGGGCCTGCGCCTCCCTCATCAGGGGGGTCACTGACGGGTGGTAGACGATGTCCACCACCACCTGCCCGGACCGCAGGAACGCCGGGTCCACGGGCAGCGGGTCCGGCTCCGGGCCGGCCGAGCCCATGCCGAGGGAGGTGGCGTTCACGACCAGGTCGGCGCCGGCGACGTCGCCCGCGTCCCCCACCCGGCCGGCCGGGCCGGCCAGCGCAGCGGCCCGGGCCGCGGGCTCCGGCGAGCGGTTGACCACGACCACGTCGGCCGCCCCCGCGGACCCGAGCGCCCGGGCCAGGGCGCGCCCTGCGCCCCCCGCGCCTACCACCACGCAGCGCATACCCGCCGGCTCGATCCCACGATCGGCCCGGAGGCTGTCGAGGAAGCCGTCGCCGTCGGTGTTGTCCCCGACCAGCCGGTCGCCGTCCCAGAACACGCAGTTCACGGCGCCCAGGTCGGCGGCGACCGCGGTCCTGGCGTCCACCGCGTCGTGGACCGCCGTCTTGTGGGGCATCGTCACCGACAAGCCGCCGATGCCCAGCGTGCGGGCGGCCTCGACCGCGGCCCCGCCCTGCCCCTCGGGCACCTCCAGGGCGACAAAGGCCCAGTCGGCGTCGCCCGCCGCGAACGCGGCGTTGAGGATCGTGGGCGACAACGAGTGGCGGATCGGCCAGCCGATGACGGCGGCCAGCCTGGTCTCGCTCGTGATCACCGGGCGGCCCCGTGCCTCACCCGCACCCCAGCCCCTTCTGCCGGCACTCCTCCTTCAGCCGGAGGAACTCGTCGTAGTCGTCGGTGAAGGCGTGGCGACCGTCGGCATCGGCGAGCACGTAGTACATCCACGGCCCCTCGGCGGGCGCCAGCGCCGCCTCGATGCTGGCCCGCCCGGGTGAAGCGATCGGCGTGGGCGGCAGGCCGGGGCGGTGGCGGGTGTTGTACGGCGTCTCGGCCACCGTGTCCGACTCGGTGAGCGTGCAGGGGATCTCGCCCTTCTCGTAGCACGAGGTGGCGTCGATGCCGAGCGGCTCCCCGGCGGCCAGCCGGTTGTAGATGACGCGAGCGATCTTGGCCCGGTCCTCCTCGACCCCCGACTCCTCCTCGATGAGGGAGGCGATGATCATCACCTCGTACGGCGTGCGCCCGACCTGGGCGGCCCGGTTGGTGATGTCCAGCTCGGTCAGGGTGGCGTCGAGTTCGCTCACCATCCGCTTCACGAACACCAGCTCGGTGTCGCCCTCCTCGACGCTGTAGGTCTCGGGGAAGAACGTGCCCTCGAGCGAGGCCTGGTCGGGGGGCAGGACGGTCGAGCGCACGGTGGGGTCGGCCAGTGCTGCCTGGAAGCCCTCGGCCGTGAACCCCGGGACGCCCTCGGCCGGGTCGACGAGCCGGGCGATGACCTGGTTGAGCGTCATGCCCTCCGGCACCGTCACGAGCCGGGAATTGGGCGGGAGGGGTTCCTCCTCCAGGTCGGCGATGGCCTCGGTGAACGACGAGTTGAGGTGCATGCGGTAGGTGCCGGCCTGGAACGAGCCGACGTCGCGGAGCTTCGTGTACCAGTCCCACACCGAGGCGTTGGTGATCACGTCGGCGTCGGCCATGGCGTCGCCGATGGCAGAGGTGGTCGTGCCCTCCGCGATCTCGACGAGGACCTCCTCGCCCTGGCTGCCCGGCGGGTCGATCTGGTCCTGGACCCAGGACCATGCGAACCAGCCGGCCACCGCGGCCGCCAGCACCAGGACCGCCAGCACGCCGAGGGCGACGGCACAGCCCCGGCGCCGGGGTTGCTCCTCGTCGGCGTAGTCGTCGTCGTGCTCGTCGTAGTAGCCCTCGTCGCCGTAGCTGTCGCCGGCGACCATGTCGCGGCCGGCAGGACCACGGCCCCGGGCCCGGGCGCCCGCGTAGTCGGCGGCCCCGAACGCGGCCGTGCGCTCCCCCGCTGCGCCCGGCTGGCGGCCGCCCTCCGGCCCCGCCTGGGCCCAGGGGGCGTTGCGGCTGGCCTGGGTCGGCGGGCCCTCGCCCGCACCGCGCGCCAGGCCCGGTCCCCGTGCGGCCCAGTAGGGGCCCGCGGTGTCCTGGTACCGGATCTCCTGGGTCGGCTCGGCCACGCGGCCGGGCACGTCGTAGGTGCCGCGGCCCCGCGGCCCGCCGGCGCCCGGCGGCTGGCCGCCCCAGGGATCGTCGTAGCCGGTCGGGGCGGGCGCCGGGGCCCCGTAGCCGCCGGCGGCCGCCTGGCGGCGGGACGGGCCCCCGCGGCCGGCCGGCGTGGCGGCCCGCTCCCGGGCCGACGGGTCGGGACCGCCCGGGCGGCGCAGGGGTGACGGCGCGCCGGACGGCGGGCCCAGGCTGGCGGCGGTCGCGCCACGCGGCGGGCGGCCACGGGCCTCGCCTCGCTGGGGCAGCGGCGGGGCGCCGGCGCTGCGGTCCGCCACCCCCCGGGGCCCGCTCGGGCCGCGGCGGGGTGCCAGGTCCGACAGGTCCGACAGGTCTTCGGGCGTGTCCTCCCCGTCCCCCCGGCGGCGGGCGCGCCCGCGGGGTCCCACACTCTCCCGGCCCCAGAAGTCGTCGAAACCAACCTCTCTCGGGGCGCGCTTGCCCCGCCGGCGCTTGGGCGTGGAAGGTTCGTCTTGGTCAGAGAACGGCATGCGCAGAGTTCGCAGGAGCGGCGGGCACGGACACGACCACGTTGGCCACGGCGGTATCTACCCCTCTGGCTGGCCAGCATCCAGCCATGACTGCAGGATCACCGTAGCAGCGACCTGGTCGACTACTTGGCGACGCTTCCCCTTCCGGACTCCTGTCAACCGCAGGCTGCGCTCGGCCTCGACCGTCGACAGGCGCTCGTCCCAGGTCACGACGGGTACGGGCAGGGCCGCCCGGAGCTCGTCCACCTCGGCCAGGATCGCCCGGGCCGCCGGGCCCGCGGTCCCGTCGAGCGACAGCGGCAGCCCGACGACCACGACCTCGGCCCCGGCCTCGTCGACCAGCGCGGCGATCCGCCGGTGATCGAGGGCCGGGTCGCCGCTGCGGGTCACGACCTCGTACGGCGTCGCCACCACGCCGCCGCTGTCGGACAGGGCGACGCCGATCCGCCGGGTCCCGATGTCGAGGGCGACCGCCCGGGCCACCGGTCAGCCCAGGCCGGCCGCCGCCCGGACCTGGTCGAGGGCCTCGTCGAGCCGGGACACGTCGCGGCCCCCGGCCTGCGCCAGCTCGGGGCCCTTGCCCCCGCCGCCCTGGACCGTGCGGGCCGCGTCGGCGATGAGCTCGCCGGCGTGGAGGCCGGCGTCCTTGTCGACCGCCGCCACCAGGGTGACGCCGCCGTCGGGCTTCTCGCCGCCGACGATCGCGCCCCGGACGCCGGGCTGCTGGCGCACCGCCACGGCCAGGTCGCGCACCTCGTCGGGCGCCAGGCCGTCGACCCGCGCCACGACCACGCCGTCGACGGCGCCCGCGGCAAGCTCGCCGGCCCGGTTGCCGGCCGCCTGGCGGCGCAGGTCGCGGATCTCGTCCCGCAGCGCCTTGAACTCGGTCCGCATCCGCTCGGCGGCCAGCGGCAGCTCGTCGGAGGTGGTGCCGAGCGCGTCGGCGGCGCGGGCCACCAGGTCCTCCTCCTGGCGGAGGCGGTCGATGGGCCCGAGGCCGGTGACAGCCTCGATGCGGCGCAGGTTGGAGCCGATCGACGACTCGGACGTGACCTTGAGCGGGCCGATGTCGCCGAGCCGGCGGACGTGCGTGCCGCCGCACAGCTCGATCGAGTGCTCGCCGGCCTCGAGCACCCGCACGATGTCGCCGTACTTGTCGCCGAAGAAGGCGATGGCGCCGAGGTCGCGGGCCTCGTTCATGGTGGTCTCGAAGTGGCGCACCGAGGCGTTGCCGAGGATCTCGCGGTTGGCCAGGTCCTCGATCTCGCGCATCTGGTCGCGAGTCACCGGCTCGAAATGGCTGAAGTCGAAGCGCAGCCGGTCCGGCGCTACCAGCGAGCCCTGCTGGCGGACGTGCTGGCCCAACACCTCCCGTAGCGCCCAGTGGAGGATGTGCGTGCCCGTGTGGTTGCGGCGGATGGCGTCGCGGCGATCGGCGTCGATCGACGCCACCGCCTCCTGCCCGGCGCTGACCTCGCCGTCCTCGAG
>DASRJM010000096.1:0-8289 GCA_035649475.1 Acidimicrobiales bacterium | reverse complement strand
GCCGCCGCCCGCTTGTCGAGCCCTTCGGTCCACCAGTCGAGGTCGGTCAGTTCGATGTCGTCCACCGCGGGGGCCGTCGCCATGACCGCACGATAGTGCCGGCGACGGCCCCGATGACGGCGATGTCAGCGAGACCTCAGGCCGTCTCCATGATCTGGGTCAGCCGGAAGTTGTTGCCCGACGGGTCCCGGAAGGCGGCGTCGATGCCGTAGGGCTGGCGGGTCGGCGGCTCCACGAACTCGACGCCGCGGTCGCGCAGCTCGTCGTAGCTCGCCTGGCAGTCCTCGGTGGTGAGGAACACCGTGGCGGCCATGCCCTTGGCGGTGAGCTCGCGGACCTGCTCGGCGCCCTCGTGGTCGAGCATGGGCGGGCCCGGGATCGCCATGAGCACGATGCCGACCTCCGGCTGGCCGACGGGCCCGACGTTCAGCCACCGGAAGTCGCCCATCTCGGCCACGGTCACGTCGGCCCGGACCTCCATGCCGAGCTTGTCCGTGTAGAACTTCAGCGCCTCGTCCTGGTCGTGCACCCAGACCTGGGCGTTCGCGATGCGGATCATCGTCGTCTCCTTCGTCGTCCGATCCCTGCGGAGACGAACCTAAGGAGCGGCGCCGGCCCCGTCTTCTCGAAACGTGCGGTGTCGGGGGCGGCCGTGGAAACGCAGCAGGCAGGCCGGGACCCGGGCCCAGGTGCCCGCCGGCGGGAACGCGGCCCGGTAGGCCGTGGGGGTCTTGCCGAACATGCGCCGGAAGCTGGTGGTGAACGAGCCGACGCTGGTCAGGCCGACCGAGACGCACACGCGGGCGACCGACCAGTCGGTCGTGCGCAGCAGGGCGGCGGCCCGCTCCAGGCGCCGGGTCAGCAGGTACTGGTGCGGCGACTCGCCGAACGCCCGCCGGAACTCCCGGCTGAAGTGGGCCGGCGACAGGTGGGCGGCCCGCGCCAGGTCGCCCACGGCCAGCTGCTCGGCGTAGCGGCGGTCGGCGAGGTCCTTGGCCCGCAGCAGGTGGCGGGCGGGAGGGACCATGTCGGGCGCGGCGGCGTCGACCACGGCGCCAGTCCACCACCGCGATCGGCGCTTGACGGCGTGTGTGACGTAGTTCACAGTGCCCGCACGACAACTCACCGTGCGGGCACGCCGACCGAGGGGGGTCAGCATGGGAAGGAACCGCCTCCTGCTCGCCGCCGCCGCCGCAGCTACGTGCGCGGCGGCCGTTGCCGTGGTGCTGCCGGCGGGGCCGGCGTCGGCCCAGACGGCGGGCCGCTACGTGGCGCTGGGTGACTCGTACACCGCGGGGCCGCTCATCCCCAACCAGTCGCTGGCGCCGCTCGGCTGCCTGCGGTCCGACCAGGACTACCCGGCCGAGGTCCAGCGGGCGATGGGGTTCGCCAGCTTCGCCGACGTCAGCTGCAGCGGCGCCGACACGGGCGACATGACGTCGGCCCAGGGCGTGACGCCGGGGCCGAACCCGCCGCAGTTCGACGCCCTGACGCCGGCCACGACCGTGGTCACGCTCGGCCTCGGCGGCAACGACATCGGCTTCTCGTCGATCATCGAGAGCTGCGTCACGCTCAACCCGTTCGCCACGCCCTGCCGAGACCGCTACGTGGTCAACGGCGTCGACGAGCTGGCCGGCCGCATCCAGGCGACTGCCCCCAAGGTCGCCGGGGTGATCCAGGGCATCCACCAGCGGGCCCCGGGCGCCGCGGTGTTCGTCGTCGGCTACCCGGCGATCCTGCCGGACACGGGCTTCGGCTGCTGGCCGTCGCTGCCGATCGGCTGGAACGACGTGGCCTACCTGCGATCGACGGAGAAGCGGCTCAACGCCATGCTGGCCGCCCAGGCCGCGAGCAACGGCGCCGTGTACGTCGACACCTACGGGCCCAGCATCGGGCGGGACGCCTGCCGCGGCCCGGGGACCCGCTGGGTCGAGCCGCTCGTCCCCGCCAACCCCGCCGCCCCGGTCCACCCCAACGCCCGGGGCATGGACGGCATGGCCGCGGTGGTCCGGGCCGCGATCGGGGCCAACACCTAGGGCGCGGCCAGGCCGGCGACCCAGGTCACGTACGGTTCGCCCGCCGGGCCGGGCGCCCAGTCGCTGGTGGCATCCCGGAGCGCGGTCCGCACCGCACGGAGTCGTTCGGCGCCGAACCGGTCGCGCCAGGCCGCCTCGACCTCGGCCGTCACCCGCGGGTACTCAGCGGCGGTCGCCGCGCCCTGGCCCGTGAGCCGCACGAGCTTGCCCCGCTCCCGGGCACCGGTCTCGGTCGTCACCCACCCGCGCCCGGGACGCCATGCGTGGACCGGCGGCAGCGACCGCTCGGGCAGCGGGCCCCGCGTGGCGAGCGCGTCGAGTACCGCGGCGGTGCCGAGCGGCGCGTTGACCCCGGCTCCCTCGTAGTCGATCGCGAAGGCGACGAGCGCCTGGGACACGAGCGCGGCGAGCGGCAGCCCGGCCGCCGACTCCGGGCCAGCGCGGCGGCTCGGGCGCCAGTCCTGGCCATGCGCTGGGACCGCCGGCGCGCCGGGGTCGGGCCGGCGGAGCAGGCCGCCGGTGATGCTGACGTCCGCCAGCCCGTACGTGGCCGGGTAGTGGGGCAGCTCCAACTCGAAGCGGCCGACCAGGTCCTCCAGGCCTTCGCGGACAGCGCCCCCCGCCCACGCGGCCTCGGAGCGGTCGAGAGCGGTCCCGCCGGCGGCGAGCGCGGCCTCGCCAAGCGGGGTGAGCCGTACGATCGCGCCGCGCCGGCCGTCGCCTGCGTCCACGAGCCCCGCCCCGAGCCCGGCGGCGACGTACCCGTCGAGCGCCCGGCGCGAAACGTGGGCGGCGACGAAGGCGTCACCACGCCGGATGCCGCCGTCGCTGTCCCCGAGCACCCGCAACAGGTTCGACCGCAGCCCCAGCGGTGGTACCCGGCCGGTGGCGTAGCAGGCGCCCAGTCCGAGCAACGCCCGGGCGCACAGCGCCGGCAGCGTCGCCCCGGCCGCTCCCTCGCTCACGCGAGTGGAGCGTACGGGGCGGGCGGCAGCCCCTTGGCCGTGTCACACCCCGGGCGTACGGTCCGGGCATGGCCACCTGGACAGAGTTCGCAGCTGAGGCACCCGAGGTCGCCGCCCTGGCGGAGAAGCGGCTGGCGGCCACCGGCCTGATGATGCTGGCCACCATCCGGGCCGACGGCTTCCCCCGCATCAGCCCCATGGAGCCGGTGCTGGCCGACGGCAAGCTGGTGCTGCACGACGACCGGCTGTGGCTGGGAATGATGCCCGACGCGACCAAGTCCCGCGACCTCAAGCGGGACGGGCGCCTCGCGCTCCACACGGCCACCGCCGACAAGATGGTGACCGAGGGCGATGTGAAGCTGTGGGGCACCGCCACCGAGGTGACCGACCCGGACACGCTGGCCCGGTTCTCCGACGACATCTTCAAGTCGGTGGGCTACCGGTTCGAGGTCGGGACGTTCGACGCGTTCGACGTCGACCTGCTGGGCGCGTCCTCGGTGGGCGTGGGCGACGACGTCATGACCGTGCGCACGTGGAAGCCCGGGGAGGGTGTGGTCGTCGTCGAGAAGAAGTGACGGCGATTGGCGCCAGTGGCAGGTCTGGCGCTGCTCACCCGGGACGCGGCCCGGTATCGGACGTACTTCCCGACCGTGCGGCTGAGGGGACGGCGGCGCTGAGCACGCCCAGCTCAGCGCGGCAGGCGCCGCAGCTTGCGCAGCAGCACCTCCTGCACGACGGTGGCGACGTGGGTGCCGTCCCGGGTGAAGACGTAGCCCACGCTGACGCCCCGCGAGCTCATCAGCCCGTGGCAGGTGAAGGTCTGGAGGTTCCACTCGTCGGCGTGCACCGGCCGGTGGAAGTAGATGGCGTGGTCGAGGCTGGCCGACATGAACTGGTCCTCGAACGGCTTCTCGGGGTTAGCGTCGGGGTGCAGCGACACGACGGCCTCGGTCGGCATGTCGTCGGACAGGTAGGCCAGCGCGCAGGCCTGGAGCACGGGGTCGTCGTCACCGATCTCGGCCACCACCCGCAGCCAGCCGCTGACCTCGCCGCGGCGGCGGTGGGCGGTGCGGCGCTCGAACAGCGAGCCCCAGGTGTCGTCGTCGAGGTCCTCGGGCGCCTTGGTGGCGGGGATCGTGGCCGTCTGCACCTCGGGGGCGTCCTCGTCGAGCTGGTAGGACGCGGTCATCTCCAGGATCACGCCGACCGACTGGCGGGCGGTGACCCGGCGGGTCAGGAACGAGCGCCCGTTGCGGACCCGGTCGACCTCGAACCGGATCGGCTCGGTGTGGTCGCCCGAGCGGATGAAGTAGGCGTGAAGCGAGTGGACCCGGAAGTCGGCGTCGACCGTGAACGTGCCCGCGCGCAGGCCCTGGGCCACGATCTGGCCCCCGTACAGCCCGCCCCACGGGTACCGCGGCCCGGCGCCGACCCACACGTCGGTCCCATGGGGCTCGAGCGCCATCATCGTCGAGAAGTCCACGGCGGGAAGGTACCAACGGCCCGGCGTCGTCCCCCTTTCCCGAGCGGGCAGGATGACACGCCGCCCACCGGGCAGGATGTCACGGTGCCCGACGACACCCTGCTCGCCGACCTCGTCGCCACCGCCGACGCCGTCGTCGCCACCCGGGCCCGCTCGACCAAGGTCGCGGCGCTGGCCGACCTGCTGGCGCGGCTGAGCGACGAGGAGATCCCGATCGTCGTCGCCATCCTCTCCGGCACCGCCCGCCAGGGGCGCATCGGCGTCGGCTATCGGACGGTGGCCTCGACCGAGGCCGAGCCGGCGACCGAGCCGTCGCTGACGATCCTCGAGGTCGACCGCACGCTGACCGAACTGGCCGACCTCCACGGGGCCGGGTCGCAGAAGTCTCGGTCCGACCTGCTGGTCGGCCTCCTGTCCCGGGCCACCGAGGGCGAGCAGGACCTGCTGCGCCGCCTCCTGGTCGGCGAGCTGCGCCACGGCGCGCTCGAGGGCCTGGTCACCGACGCCACCGCCAAGGCCTACGGCGTCCCGCTGGCCGCCGTGCGCCGGGCCGCCATGCTCGCCGGCGACCTGCCCCGGGTGGCCGCCCTGGCCAGAGCCGAGGGCGAGGCCGGCCTGAGCGCCGTCGGCCTGTCCGTCCTCCGCGGCATCCAGCCGATGCTGGCCCAGACCGCCGGCGACGTCACCGAGGCCCTCGCCCTCGCCACCGGCGGGACCGATGGCGGCCTCGCCTCGGTCGAGTGGAAGCTCGACGGCGCCCGCATCCAGGTCCACCGCTCCGGCGACCAGGTGCGCATCTACACGCGCAACCTCAACGACGTCACCGACCGCCTCCCCGGCATCGTCGACCTGGCCCGCTCGCTGCCCGCCACCCGGCTGGTGCTCGACGGCGAGGCCGTCGGCGTGGGCGAGGACGAGCTGCCCCGGACCTTCCAGGACACCATGAGCGCGTTCGGCCGCGAGGACGGCGTGTCCGGCGCCGGCCTCCAGTCCCGGTTCTTCGACCTGCTGCACCTCGACGGCGAGGACCTGGTCGACCGCCCCCTCGCCGAGCGGCTGGTGGCGCTGGAGCGGGTGGCCGGGCCCTGGCGCATCCCCGGCGTCATCACGGCCGACCCGGCCGAGGCGCAGCGGGTCCTCGACGACGCGCTGGCCGGGGGGCACGAGGGCGTCATGGTCAAGGACGCCGCCTCGACCTACGACGCCGGTCGGCGGGGCGGGGCCTGGCGCAAGGTCAAGCCGGTGCACACGCTCGACCTCGTCGTGCTGGCCGTCGAATGGGGCAGCGGCCGCCGGCGGGGCTGGCTGTCGAACCTGCACCTCGGCGCCCGCGACCCCGAGGGCGGCTTCGTCATGGTCGGCAAGACGTTCAAGGGCCTCACCGACGAGCTGCTCACCTGGCAGACGGAGCGCTTCCTCGACATCGCGACCGACAAGGGCGACTGGGTGGTCACGGTCCGGCCCGAGCAGGTGGTGGAGATCGCGCTCGACGGCGTCCAGACCTCGACCCGCTATGCGGGTGGGGTGGCGCTGCGCTTCGCCCGCGTCCGCCGCTACCGGGACGACAAGGGCCCGGACGAGGCTGACACCATCGACGCCGTCCGGGCGATGCTGCCTACCGGGTGATGTCGGCCATGAGCACCGCGAACGCGCCGTAGCACCGCCGCAGGTCGTGGGCCGGCGGCCGCCCGTAGCCGACCATGACGCCCTCGCCTCGCGGGTCGCCGTGCCAGCCCGGGGCCAGCGGGGTCACGCCGATCCCCCGGGCCTCGGCCTCGGCCATGACTGCGGCTTCGGTCGTGATGCCCGGCGGCCAGCCGACCAGCGCGTGCAGCCCGGCGGCCACGCCGTCGACCCCGACCCGCGGTGCGGCCGCCGCCAGCCGGTCCACGAACTCGTCCCGACGCCGCCGGTAGGTCGCCCGCAGCCGCCGCAGGTGGCGGTCGAACGCCTGCGAGCCCAGCAGCTCGGCCACGACGAGCTGGTCGAGCGACGACACCGGGCTGTGCGTGCCCAGCACGGCGTCGACCGCCCCGGCCAGGCCGTCCGGCACGACCGCCCACGCCAGCCGCAGCCCCGGGGCCAGGCTCTTGCTCAGCGTCCCGAGGTACACGACCCGCTCCGGGTCGAGGCCCTGGAGCGCCCCGATGGGCTGGCGGTCGTAGCGCAGCTCGCCGTCGTAGTCGTCCTCCACCACGACCCGGTCGCCGGCCCGGGCCCAGGCCAGCAGGGCCGTCCGTCGGGCGGGAGCCAGCGTCACGCCCAGCACCGCCTGGCGGGCCGGCGTGACCACGGCCGTGCCCGCATCCGCCAGCGCCTCCACCACGACGCCGTCGCCATCCACCGGGGCCGGGACCACGGACGCACCCGCACCGGCCACGATCGTCCGGTGGAAGTGGAGGCACGGGTCCTCCAGCGCCAGCGGCCCGCGGTCGCCCAGCGCCCGGGCGAGGACCGCCAGGGCGTGGTCGACGCCCGCGCACACCACCACCTGCGCCGGCCGGGCGACGACGCCCCGGCTGCGGCCCAGATAGGCGGCGAGCGCCTCGGCGAGCTCCGGTCGGCCCCGGGGCGGGGCGTAGTCGAGCGCGTCGACCGACTCCGAGCGCAGCACCGCCCGCAGCGCGGCGGCCCACCGGGCCGCGGGGAAGAGCGACAGGTCCGGCGCCCCCGCCCGGAGGTCGACCGCGGGTGGCGGGGACCGCGGCGCGGGCGGCGGCGACGGCTCGACCGAGGGCAGCGAGGCCACGACGGTCCGGCCACCGGGCCGCGCCGCCAGGTAGCCCTCGGCCACCAGCTGGCCGTAGGCGTCGACCACGGTGCCCCGGGCCACGCCCAGGTCGGCGGCCAGGGCGCGGCTCGCCGGCAGCGCGGTCCCGGCCGCCAGCCGCCCGGATCGGATGGCGGTCCTCAGCGCCCGCTCGATGCCGTCGCGGCGCCCGCCGGCCGGGTCCACGTCGAGCATCAAGTCCACCACTGGACCAGTGAACCGGCTGCGAACTGGCCCATGCAACTGGTCCAATGCCTCGGTACCGTCCGGACCATGACCGTGACCGACGCCCCCGCCGCGCCCCGCCCGCGCCTCGACCTCGTCCGCCCCTGGCCCGACGGCTACCGGGCCATGCAGGCCTTCCACCGGGCCGTGGTCGACGGCCCCATCGACGCCCGCCTCGCCCACCTGCTCAAGCTGCGGGCCTCGCAGCTCAACGGCTGCGCCTACTGCCTGGACCTCCACGCCCGCGAAGCCCGCAGGGACGGCGAGGATCAGCGCCGCCTGGACGTGCTCCAGGCCTGGCGCGAGGTCCACCACTTCACCGACCGCGAGCGGGCCGCGCTGGCGCTGACCGAGGCCATCACGCTGCTCGGCGAGGACCACGTGCCCGACGGCGTCGTGGAGGAGGCGCAGCGCCACTTCGCCCCCGACGAGGTGGCCGCCCTCGTGTTCACGGTCGTCGTCATCAACGCCTGGAACCGGATCGCCATCACGTCCCGCACGCCGGTACCCGACGCGACCACCTGAGCCGTCCTAGGGTCGGAGCCGCAACGGCCCGACGAGGGGGACACGATGGCGCACGAGGTACGCGGGGTGAT
Source organism: Acidimicrobiales bacterium (assembly GCA_035649475.1). Lineage (GTDB taxonomy): Bacteria > Actinomycetota > Acidimicrobiia > Acidimicrobiales > VFJN01 > ZC4RG19. Next base: position 214 of record DASRJM010000096.1, on the reverse strand, counting down.
CGCGCGGGGCAAGGGCGAGCCGGTGACGATCGAGACGGTCGTCGTGCCCGATCCCGGCCCGGGCGAGGCGCTGGTGGCCGTGCAGGCGTGCGGCGTGTGCCACACCGACCTCCACTACCGCGAGGGCGGCATCAACGACGACTTCCCCTTCCTGCTCGGCCACGAGGCCGCGGGCCTGGTCGAGGCGGTGGGCGATGGCGTGACCGACGTGGCC
>DASRJM010000095.1:0-5219 GCA_035649475.1 Acidimicrobiales bacterium | reverse complement strand
CGACCACGTCCACCACCACCGAGCCGCCCAGGACGACGACCACCGCGCCCTCGACCACCGTGGCTCCCACCACCACCACCGTTCCGCCGGAGACCACGACCACCACCCGGCGCCGACGCGATCCCGGTCCGCCACCCCACTCCGACAACTGCTTCGAGGCCTGGCGAGACGGCGCGCTGCCGCTCTACGCGGGCGACCCGGGGTACGGGCCGCACCTCGACGACGACGGCGACGGCGTCGCCTGCGAGTGGGGCGAGGGCATCTAGGCCACCACCCCGGCTCGTCACGGGCCCGCCGCCCGCGCTCGGACCACCCGGCTGCCGGCGGCCCGGTCGGCCAGGGAGCGCCGCCCGCCCAGCACCGCGGCCAGCCACGCCCCGGTGACCAGGAGTGGCGTGATCAGCGAGGGGATGAAAGTGGTGGCGCTCCACGCGGCGCGCCACAGCGCCCGCGATGGCGGCAGGCGGCCGCCGCCGTCGGCCTCGACCCGGAGGCCGGCCAGGAGCTTGCCCGGCGTCCGCTGCCACAGTGCGGTGCAGACGGCGTGGTAGACGACGGCGACGACGGCCATGGTCCATGCCACCCGGTGGAACGACCAGGCCCAGTCGAGCCAGCCGGCCTCGCTCACGCCCAGTGCCTCTAGCGCACCGGTGCGCCATCCCAGCTCGGAGCCGCCCAGGACGATGGCGAGCACGGCGGTGCCGTCCACCACCGCGGCGATGGTCCGCCGGCCGGCGGGCGCCCTGGCGGGCTCGGCGGCGCGCCCTGCCCGGGCGACGGGAGCGGGCTTCGCCGTCCGGCGGGGCGGTGTGTAGCGCCGGGAGGCCCGGGGGCTGGTGGTGGCGGTGGCGGTGCTCACACGGGGGAGCATTCCGCCCGTGAGCCGCGCCGGAACAGCCGCTCCAGCAGCCGGTCCAGCGCCGAGCCGGTCGTCCGTTGGGCCGCGTCCTCCTCCAGCAGGGGCTCGTGCAGCAAGGCGCCGAGCATGTGGCGCACGGCCTGGTCGACCGTGGCATCGAAGCGCTGGGTCAGCCGGGCGTCGTCCGCCGCCTGTTGCACCGCGGTGCTGTGGGGGATGGCGCCCAGGTAGTGGTAGCGCCGGAAGTGGTCGCCCACGCTGTGCTCGTTCCAGGCCAGTTGCGGGTCGGCCCGGTTGAGCACGATCGCCACCCGGTCCGGCGGGAAGTTGCGGCCGCCGGCGCTCACCGGGTCGCCGATGATGTCGAGCCACTCGACGTTGTTGTGGATCGTCTCGCGGTTGGGATCGAGCACCACCAGCAGCAGGCTGGAGTCCCGCAGCACGAAGTCGTCGAACAGCTCGTGGCCCACGGCCTCCGCCACCGGCGTGTCCACGATGACGTAGTCGTGGGTGCGTCGCAGCGCGGCGACCACCCGGCGCCACAGCGTGGGAGTGAGCAGGCGCTCGTCGGCGCAGCGCAGGTCGGGGGCGCCGAACAGCACGTCGAGGTCGCCCGCCTCCGGGATCGGCGTCAGGGCCAGGGCGAGCATGTCCTCGTCGACGTCGGTGCGGACGAGGTCGAGGATCGAGCCCCGCGCCGGTCGTTGCAGGATCGTCGCCACCGACGACTGGGCGGTGTTGGCGTCGACCAGCGCCACCCGCTTGCCCCCCGGCCGCACCGCCCGGGCCAGCGTGGCGGCGGCGAGGACGGCGGTGGTCGTGTTGTGGACCACGATGTCGTTGGCCACGAAGCAGTGGGTGCCGTCGACGGTCAGGTCCCAGACCTGCTGGGTGCCCGCAGGGCGGATGGCGGTGACCCGGTCCCAGGCCACGTCGCCTTCACGGCACGGCTCGGGATCGGCGGCGGCCCACTCCATCAACCGGTCGCGCTGGCGCCCGCACAGCGGGATGTGGCGGGCGAACGTCGCCCGGTCGCCGGGCCCGACGTCCAGGCGGCAGCCTTGGGCGCCCGCCGCGGGGCTCAGGCGGCTCTGCACCCCGAAGCGCAGGAGCAGGTGCTGCACCATGCGGACCGACGCCTCGGCCGCCAGCTCCAGGCTGGGGGTGCCGTCGTGGCCGACGGTGCCGTCGGCGGTCCAGAGCAGGGCGAGGAAGTGGCCGAGCTGGTCCTCGGGCAACCGGTAGACCGCTTCGGCCCCGGCCGCGGCCGCGCCGGTGTCGCCGTCGCCCGGGGCCGGCCGCCGGCACCCGTGGTCGGACAGGCGGGCCGCGAGGCGGGCGATCTCGGTGGCCGGCAGCCGGCGGGGCTCGACCGGGAAGGGGATGCGCCCCGGCAACGCCGCCTCCTCACCCACGGCGATGCGCTCGGCCGGGCGCCACCCGTCGGCCAGCAGGAACGGATGATGCGGGGTCACGGTCACCGATCGCCCCGACGCGAACTCGACCCGGACAGTGGGCTGCACGCCCGAGTCGATCTTTGCCGCGATGGGCATTGGGGTTATCCGGTCCCCGTCCAAGGTGAGCACCGTGGTGGCGGCGGGGTCCCGCACGATCTCGTCGAGCCGCCGGGGCACGCCCGACACGGGATCGGTGATCATGCTGTCCCCGGTCAGGCACTTCCCGCTACCGCCCTTGTAGGAGCACACGGAGACGACCTCGCCCCGCCGCTGCCCCCGCAGACTCTGAGGCGCCGGCAACCGGGCCCCCGGCATCACCGGCTCGTCCTGGTACGCCGGCAACCGCGGCGTCGCCACCCACAACGCCCCCGCCACCGGCGCCGACCGGGCCCACGCCCCCTCAGCCCGCTCGACCCCCGCCGGCGCAGCCGGCAACTGCGCCCACCCAGGCATCCCGTCGACCCCGTCCGCCCCGTCCAATGACCCGAGCGGGTCGACCGGCGGAGGCTCGGCGACGACAGGCTCCGGCGGGCCAGGGGCGGAAGCCACCGGCAGCACAGGAGCCGGCGGCACCGGCTCACGCTCCAACCCCTCCCGCACCTCTGGCTCGGGCGACCCAACTGGGGACATTGGGGCGGGCGGACGCGGCTCGCTCACCGACACCGGCTCGGGCTCCGGCTCCGGCAGCGCCACTGGCGACGCCACCGGAAACACCAGGGCGGCCGGCGGCAGATCGCTCGCTGACAGCTCCGGCTCGGGCGACTCCACCTGCGAGGCCACGGGCAGCACGGGCGCACGCAGCGGCTCGCTCATCGACACGCCCAGCTCCGACTCCGGCAACGTCGAGGCGGGCCGAGGCGGCTCGCTCACCGACAGCTCCGGCGAGGGCTCAGGCTCCGGCAGCACCACTGGCGCCGCCACGGGCAGCACAGGGGCCGGGGGCGGCCCGGTCATCGACACATCCGGCTCGGGCTCAGGCTCCGGCAGCACCACTGGCGACACCACTGGCGACGCCACGGCAAGCACAGGGGCCGGGGGCGGCTCGCTCATCGACACATCCGGGTCGGGCGACCCAACCGGGGACACCGGGGCGGGCGGAGGCGGCTCGCTCACCGACGCATCCGGCTCGGGCTCGGGCTCGCGCGACGCCACCGGCAGGACAGGGGCCGGGGGCGGCTCGGTCATCGACACATCCGGGTCGGGCGACCCGACTGGGGACACTGGGGCGGGCGGAGGCGGCTCGGTCAGCGACGCATCCGGCTCGGGCTCAGGCTCGGGCGACACCACTGGGAGCACAAGGGCCGGGGTCGGCTCGGTCATCGACACATCCGGCTCGGGCGACCCGACCGGGGGCACCGGGGCGGGCGGAGGCGGCTCGGTCACCGACGCATCCGGCTCAGGCTCCGGCGGCGCCGCGGGCAGCACCGGGGCCGGGGGCGGCCCGGTCGTCGACACATCCGGCTCGGGCGACCCGACCGGGGATGCCGGGCTGGGCGGAGGCGGCTCGGTCACCGACACGGCCGGCTCGGGCGACACCACTGGCGGCGCCGCGGGCTGGACAGGGGCCGGGGGCGGCTCGGGCGGGAGCGGCTCGGGAGATGTCGCCGGGGGCATGGGGGCCGGTGCTGAGGGTTCGGGAGCGAGTGCGACTGGGGGCGTCGTTGGCGGGGTTGGCTGGTCCGCGGTCACCGGGTTGGCGCCGGGGGCGATGGCGAAGATCGGGGTCACCTCGGCTTGGGGGGCCGGAGGGGGCGGTGGGGGTGCGGGCAGCGGGTCCAGCGGGAGGACGCGGACCGGGGGGCCGAGGGGGTCGTCGTCCGGGCGCTCGCGGCGGGGGAACAGGATGCCGTTGCGCTCCCGGCGGCCGCCGGTCGCCGTAGACGTCGACGCCGACGCCGACGTCGATGCCGCCGGTACCGGTACGGCAGACGGGCGGGACGCGGCTACCGGGGCGAGGTCGCCGAATGTGCGGTCGCCGCCGGCCACTGGGAGGAAGAACGGCACGTCCGGTAGAGCGGACAGCGAGGCCAGGACGTCGTTCGCGTTGAACGGGGCCGGTAGGACGTGCAGGTTGTCGTGCGGCGCGAACGTCCCCGAGGCGCCGGGCAGCCCCGCAAGGACCAGGCCCCGGAACCCGGCTCGGGCCAGGGTGTCCGGCAGGGCGTTCACGGCCGGGTCGCCGCAGTCGGCCACCACGAACAGCAGCGTGGCCCGGGTGGCGCCACGGGCCTTGTCGGCCAGGATCGCGCCCACGTCCGACCCGAGGGGGATGGTCACGACGTCGGCTCCGTGTGGCTCGGCCACCTCCAGCAGATGGCCCAGCTCGGGGAGCCCGATCACGACGATGCGCAGCCTCTGTGCCACGGTCACAGCCACCTTCCTCCCTGCCTCACGCCACCGGTACCGGGGTCTGCGGCTCGGCGCTGCGGGCCCGGCGGTCGTCGACGTTGGTGGAGAACGCTCGGAACACCCGGTCCGGGATCGGGTCGTGCAGCACGGCCGAGCGCCGCCCGCCCAGGTCGCGGTGCAGCGACACGGCCGCCCGGCCCGGGAAGTCGGCAGTGCGCCGCCGAGGGCCGGCGTCCCGCAGCATGCGGATCCGCTCGTCGGTCACCTCGAAGCCCACCAGCTTGATCGCCGCCGCCGCCTCCACGTCGTCCTCCAGGGCCATGGCGAACACCCGGGAGATGTAGGTCTCCATCCCCTTGGACAGCACGTCGGACGGCAGCTGCGAGGCGTAGATCAGGCCCACGTTCAGCGATCGCCCCTCGCGCATCATCTTGGAGTTGAGCTGGACCGTGTCGGCGTGGCCCAGCACGGTGTGGGCCTCGTCGGTCGCCATGACGCCGCCGTCGGACAGCGACAGGATGCCCACCGACGCCGTGGTGACGCAGCGGATGGCG
>DASRJM010000094.1:0-40189 GCA_035649475.1 Acidimicrobiales bacterium | reverse complement strand
CGCGAATGGCTCGATCCAGCTGTTCGGCCAGCGTCGCACTGATTGATTCGCACGTGCGCTCGGGCTGTCATCCTCACGGTCAACTCCGGAAGTAGAGTCCGAATGAGATCGCGCAAGAGGGGGAGTCGATCGTGAGCGACTTCGGAGACTCGACACCACCACCGGACCCGTACCAGCCTCAGGACGGTCAGCCGCCTCCGCCGCCACCTCCCCCTCCACCCTACGGACAGACGCCGTACGGGCAGCAGCAGCCTCCTCCCGGACAACCGTACTGGCAGCAGCCTGCCGCCGGTCCGCCTCCCAATTACCTCGTCTGGGCGATCCTGAGCACGCTGTTCTGCTGCCTCCCGCTCGGCGTCGTCTCGATCGTGTTTGCCTCTCAGGTCAACACGAAGTACAACGCGGGCGACGTCGCTGGGGCGCTGGACTCGTCAAACAAGGCCAAGCAGTTCCTGATCTGGTCGGTAATCGCCGGTGCCGTCGTGATCGTCATCTACCTCATCGCGATCGCCGCATCTGGTACCAGCACTGACGCCTGAGCTGGGAGGTCTCACCCAGGCATCCGGACCATGATGTAATGGGGGCGGCCTTCTCCCAGGGCGGTGGTGGCGATGACAGTGTTTCTGAGTTACGCGCACCAGGACACGGCGACTGCCACGTACCTCGGCCGCGATCTCGAACATCTGGAGGGATCGGCCTGGATGGACCAGAGCCTTACCGGTGGGCAGCACTGGTGGGACGAGATCCTCCGCCAAATTCGGGAGTGCCGCCTCTTCGTCCTCGCCGTCAGTCGACACTCGTTGAGCTCAGCTGCCTGCATCGCCGAGTCCTCGTACGCCATCTCGCTGAACCGCCCATTCCTTGCCGTCAGGGTCGGCAAGGTCGATCTGCTCAGCGCACCGGACTCGATCAGGACCACGCAGCTCATCGATTATGTCGTTGACGACGCTGCCAGCATCAAGGAGCTGGCGAGGGCAGTGCTACACGCGCCTTCGCCTGGCCCGTTACCTGAGGTCCTTCCCGTCGAGCCACCCGTGCCGGAGTCGTATCGCGATCGCTTCGCCGTCCTATTCGGTCGCCAGCTGGCGATGGAGGACCAGGTCAGTGCGTTCGCCCGACTGAAGATGGACGTCGAGAACGACCAGAACGCCGACGATGCCCGCGAGCTGCTTCGCGTCCTCCACGATCGGCCCGACGTCGCGTGGCGCGTGCGAGAGGACATAGCGAGATTCCTCGCGGATCGTGCACCTCATCCTCCAGATCAGCGGGACCCCACCCCACCCCCGGCGCCGCCGCGCACTGACCAACGGCCGCTGCCCATCGCCGGCTGGTACGCAGACCCGACCCGGCGATTCGACTTGCGGTATTGGGACGGCAAGCAGTGGACCCCCCATGTGGGACGCGGGGGCCGTGTTTTCAGAGATCCGCAAGGGACGTGAGCGCGACCTGACACCCGGGTTACGTGGTCCGCTGAGCCCACGGGCTGCGTGTCGGGCCCATCCCCGACAGTGCGTGGCCGGGCGGGGAGACTGGGGTCATGGCATTCGGACAGCAGGCAGGGCCGCCGGCGTCGCGGCGCGAGGTGCAGGAGCTGCTCACGCTGCTGCAGGCCGCCGGCCACACCGACTTTCGCGACGCGCGCGGACCCATGCGGTTCACCCAGCGCCAGGCGGCCGGCAAGTTCACGCGCGACGAAGCGGCGGCGTTCATCGCCCAACTCCAGGAGACCGAGTCGTCGGGTGAGCCCGCCGCACCCCGGGCGCCAACCCCCCGGGTGTCGGCCGCCGAGCAGGTGCTGCGCCGCATGCCTGCCGAGCAGTTGGCGGCGGAGCTGCAACGCCGCGGCTGGGTCGTCGTCCAGCCCTGATCCCCGATACCCGTCCGAGGAGAGGGTCTGTCGGTGAGTCGGCGTCTGTCCACCATGTCCCGGGGCCGCAATGTCGGAGGCCCCAATGGGTGATCGCTACGGCTCCGTGGTGGAGGCGGTGCTCGACGCTGAGGACCCGATCATCCGATACAAGGCTCGGCGCTACGTCGAGGGGACGGATCCGGGGAGCGAGGCGATGCAGCGTCTCCGGCAGGAGATCCGTCGATCTCCGGTCGCACAAGGGCTGCTGGCTGACCTGGCGATGAGCGATCCGGGCGAACGCGACGGGATGTCAACGATCTACCTGACGATGCGGTACCTCGCCGAGATCGAGTACCCCACGGGCGACGACAGCCTCGTGCCGTACCGGGACCGGATCGACGCGTGGCTACGTCGGCTCGAGCGTGACTACGACGGACCGCTGTTGATCCGGGGGACGCACCGTGTGCACGGGTCGTTCCATGCAAATGCAATCCACGCCTCGATCGTGCTCGGTATCGCCAACGACGACACCGACGAACTGTGCCACAACCTGTTGCGCTACCAGTGGCCGGGCGGCGGGTGGAACTGCAACAAGCGGCCGAACACGAAGGGGCCGACCATCGTGCACACGGCGTGGGGGCTGAGAGGCCTGGTCACGTACCGGTCTCGTCGGCGCACACCGGCGCTCGACGCCGCGATCGAGGCGGCCGCGGACGTCGTCCTGGCACGGCAGGTGTACCTCAAGCGGAGCAACGGGCAGCCGCTGCGCCCCGTCTACACGAAGCTGTCCTACCCCTACCCGCGGCTCTACGACTTCATGGCCGGACTGCACATCCTCACCCGCAGCGGCCACATCACCGACCCTCGCTGCAACAAGGCGCTCGACCTCCTCGAGTCGAAGTACGTCGCCGATGAAGGCTGGCCGACCGAGCGTCGCCTCTTCAGCCACGCCGAGGGCACAGACGACTTCACCAACGCACCGTGGGAGCGGCCGGCACGCGGGAAGGCCAACCTCTTCATCACAGTCGACGCCTTGGAGATTCTGCGGGCCGCCGGGCGCCTCGGCACCTGATGCACAGCCCAGCCCTCATTCGATTCACCGCTGGATACAGTCCTGCAATGGCACTGTCGGACGAGAAGTACATCCGGGTCACGACGTTCAAGAAGGACGGCACGGAGGTGTCGACGCCGACCTGGGTCGTCGCCCTCGACGACGGAAAGATCGCGTTCTACACCTCGTCGACGTCCGGCAAGGCCAAGCGGCTGAGGAACAACCCGAACGTCGTCGTCCAGCCGAGCAACGGCCGCGGGCGAGCGAAGCCGGGCACGTCCCCGGTCACTGGCACGGCTGTCGTCGTCAGTGGCCCGGAGCGCGACGCCATCTACGAGAAGGTGGTCGCCAAGTACGGCTTGATGACCAAGATCACGCGCTTCCTGGCGAAGGTCGGTGGGTTCGTCAAGCGCAAGGACCAGCCGTACGCCGACCGCGCCGTGGTGGTCACGCTCGCGGAGTGACCGCGGTCGTCAGTCGCTGCTCGCCACATGAGATCGACCGACCCGGGACGCGCTCCCGGACGGTGACGCAGTGCAGCAGACATCCACTCTCTGTGACAGACTTCGACCCGGGCGTCGGTGGCGTCTCACGGACAGGGAGGGGATGGCGGTGAAGAGAACAGCTGTTGCTTTGGCCGCGCTGCTGGTCGGATTGTTCTGGCCGCTGGCTGGGCCGGCCGGCGCGCAGGAACCGGTGTGCGGGCCGCCCGGTGAGGAGCTCCCGGCCACCATCGTGGGATCAGGGAGCATCGTGGGCACCCAGGGCGACGATGTGATCGTCGGCAGCGCCGACACCGACAACATCGTCGGTCTCGGCGGCAACGACTTCATCTGCGGGGAGGGCGGCAACGATCACCTCGTGGGCGGCCCGGGTGACGATGTGCTCGTTGGTGACGGTGTCGACCTTCCGCCATTCGCTCCGTCCAACGGGAACAACGACGACACGTTGGTGGGGGGTCCCGGCAACGATCTTCTGGGCGGTCTCGGCGGCGACGACTCGCTGCAGGGGGGCCCTGGCGACGATGAGATGATCGGGTTCGGTGGGGTCGACCGGATCGGTGGCGGTCCCGGCGACGACACCGCGTTCGGCGGCCCGCTCGATGACCAGATCGACGGCGGCCCCGGAGGCGACACGCTGTGGGGGAACTTCGGCAGCGACGCGATCGCCGGTGGCCCCGATGACGACTTCATCGATGGGGACAACCCGTTCCCCGTGCCGCCGGACCTGCCGTTCCCGCCGGGGACGAACGTCGATGAGTGCCGTGGAGGACCGGGCGCGAACACGGTCCTGAACTGCGAGATCGAACGCTGACGGGTAGCCCAGCGGGCTCCTCGGGGCCGGGTCGACAGCCCTGAGGAGACCTGCTGGGTCTCAGACACCGGTGATGCAGTAGACGCAACGGTGGTCACAGAGGGCGTAGGGCGTCACCGACCACATCTCCTGCCCGGCCGCGCGGAGCAGCCGATGAAGCCGTTCGCAGCAGGGGCGTGCAGCATCGCGAACGCCGACCGCTGAGCAGGTGCCGACCTGGAAGCTTGTCGAGCCGCCGTGCGTCAGCAGGTGGGGGCAAGCTCCACCGCGCCGGCCCGCGTGAACTCCAGGCGCACGCTGTCGTTGCGGGGCAGCACCATGGCGACACCGTCGCCCGGGGACCAGTCCTTGGGCAGGAGCACGTACTGGTCGTCGGACTGAAGCACCAGCGCCAACCCGTCGTAGCGGTACCCGTAGGCCGCCGCGGGGTCACGGCAGCTCACGCCCCGGACGCCCCTGGCGCGCATGTTCAGGCTGTGCTCGCTGTAGACGATGGCCTCGGGGTGTGACGGGAGCTCCCGGACGAACTGGGTCGCGCGCGAGCGGCCGACGGCGGCCGAGTAGTCGGCAGCGGCCCAGAACAAGCTCAGCCCCACGAGCAGGAAGATGACCCCGTACTCGACCAGGCCCAGTACCTCCGAGCGGGGCTGGGCTGCCGTCGCCAGCCGGACCGCGGCGGTCAGCGACACGATGCCCGCGGCCAGGCTCACGGGGGCGACAGCCAGCGGGCGGTTGACCGGCGTGACGACCAGGATCCGGGACAACCCGTTGGCGCACAGCAGCACCCCTGCACCGCCGAGAGCCACCGGAAACCAGGGCGGGAGCGCGCGCCCGCCGAGCCGTCCCGCCAGCACGGCGCGCAACCACAGGGCCACGAGACCCAGGACGGCTGCGACGACCAGGGGCACGAACAGGCCGTCCAGGCCCCGCATGAGGTAGTCGCTGGGCGTCAGGCCGAGGACCGTGGAGTTCACGCCGAAGTAGTCGAAGAACCAGTACGCGTGCGACCAGCCGAAGTAGAACAGCAGCGCCGTCGCCAGCGTGGTCGGCGCCACGACCTCCTTGAACAGCTTGGTGACGCGTGACAGGTCCGCGACCGGACCCTCGTCACGGCGTTCCCCCGCTGCCTCCGTCGTCGGTGCCGCTCCCGTCGGTCTCGTCGTCGTCGGTGCCGCCACCGTCGGTCTCCTCGCCCTCGTCCGTGCCCTCGCCCTCGGTCTCCCCGTTGTCCGTGCCCTCGCCCTCGGTCTCCTCGCCCTCGGTCTCCCCGCCCTCGGTGCCCTCGCCCTCGGTGCCCTCGTCCTCGCAGGGCTCTGTCCCGGCGATCACCAGGAGGGTGCCGCCTCGCTCGACCTGCGATCCTTGCGGGGGGTCGGTGGCGACGAACGTGCACTCGGTGAAGCCGTCGTCGGTCATCTCGACGCGGATCTCGATGCACAGCTCACCGCCGCATTGGTCCCTGACGGTCTCCTCGATGTCGGCCAGGACGTCGGCGAGCGGCCGGCCCTGATCCTGCTGGAAGCTGGGGATGTCGATCGGCGCACCGGGCACCCCGCCGCCGCCACCGCCGCCGTTGTCGTCACCGCCACCGTCCCCGCCTCCGCTTTCCCCGCCGCCGTCGTCATCGGTGCCGTCGTCGGCCGCGATGGGCACCGACTGAGCTCCGTCGCCGTCGCCGCAGGCCCCGAGGAGTGCGACGCAGAGCAGCGCCGCGGCGAGAGCCCCGAGGAACCGTAGGGTCGTTCGCATCGTGCCCACCTCCCAGAGCGCCGGCGGACCCGATCGCTCTGTGGGGGAAGTGGCCGCTCGGCGTGCCCTGATACCAGGTCCGGCAGGGCTCGCCGGTCCGCGGTCCGAGGCGCGTCGCCGGCCGCGCCCGCGTAATCTCCGGCCGATGGCTGACGACGTCCTGGGCGAGCCCGGTGGCGTCGTCGACGTCCCGCTCTACGGACTGTCCGCGGTCGTGTACGCCGAGCGTGACGATCGGATCCTGCTGCTGAAGCGGGCGGGGCGCAGCGCACTGACCGGCCAGTGGTTCCTGCCCGGTGGGGCCGTCGAGCGGGGCGAGCTGCCCGAGGAGGCGGCCCGCCGGGAGCTGGTCGAGGAGACCGGGCTCGACGTCGACGGCGACCTCGAGCTCATCGGGGCATATCCGATCTGGGTGTACGGCGGCGACTGCCTGCAGCTCTCGTACCGGGGCCGCCTCCGCGACGGTGAGGTCGTCGTCAGCGACGAGCACTCCGGAGCCCGGTGGGTCGATCCGGTGGCGATGCGGGCCGGCATGACCGACGAGGCCATCGACGCCCTGGCGGCCGGGAACGAGCGGGTGGCATCGCTCGTGCGGGGCGTCCGCACCGACCTCGACCGCTATCTCCGACGCACCGGCCGGGCCTGACCGCCACGCGCCCCCCGTTTCGTTCCGTCACCGGTGAGGCGATGTCGGGCGCTCGGCGACCAACGCGAGCACCGCCGGCACCGGGTCCGAGCGGGGTTCCTCGACCTGTGCGAGGCGTAGAGGACTCTGCAGAACGTCGTTGATCAGCTCGGCGAGCGTCCGGTGTCTCACGCCGACCCTGCTGCGGATCCCGGTCTCGCTCCACCACGGCGCGCTGCGGTGCCAACCCGACTGGCGGTAGTTGGCATGTACGACACGCCCGCCGTCATCCCTGCCCTCGACACACGGCCCGTTGAAGCACGGGTGCACGCCGTAGAGCAGCAGGCGACCGCCGGCGCGAAGCACTCGCGCTGCTTCACGGAGCACGGCCGGCAGGTCATCGAGATCGCCATGAACCCAGATGCACGCGACGTCGTCGTCCCGTAGAGGCCGGTGCCGCAGCCCAGATCGAGGCACAGGCCTTCGTGGTGCCCGAGCAGTTCCACGAGAGCGTCGTGGCTGAGCTCGGCCGACGGACGCGCCGCGTCGTCGTACCAGTCGGCTACGCCGTCGTAGCGGGCCGGTGCGCCGGACGGCGTCCGGGTCTCGCTCGCCATGGCGCGATTGTGGTCCAGCGACCGGTCGGTCGGCGTGGCGAGCCCGGTCGCGCTGTACGTTCTCCGTGGTGAATCGACGGCGGCCGGACGGCCGGGTTCGCTCGTACACGACCGTGGTCGTGCAGGATCGGAAGCGGCGGGTGCTGGTGCCGTTGGGGTTCGACCCCGACGAGGCGTGGGGCCGGCGGCGGGAGCACCGGGTGCACGGCACCGTGAACGGGATGGGCGTGCGGGCCGTGGTCGAGCCGCTCGACGGCGGCCACGGCATCCTGCTCGGCCCCGCCTGGCGGCGCGGGTGCGGAATCGGGCCGGGCGACGAGGTCGCCGTCGTCCTCGAGCCCGAGGGGCCGCAGCGGGACGATCTGGCGCCGGACATCGTCGCCGCGCTCGACGCCGAGCCCGAGGCGGGCGAGCTCTTCGACTCGCTCGCCCAGTTCTACCGGCGTGCGTACCTGCGCTGGATCGACGCCACCAAGCGCCGGCCCGACGTACGGGCGGAGCGCATCGCCGGGATGGTCGAGCTCCTCAAGGCCGGCCACAAGGAACGGCCCCAGGCCTGAGCGCCGGTCACTCGTTCCGGAGGGCCGGCGGATGGGGGCGCGGGGGCAGGCGGATGCGACACTTGTTCGGTGCGTGTCGTCGTCGCCGTCGGGATCGTCGCCATCATGGCCGGAGTCGTGCTGGCCCTGCTGCCGTTCGACGACCGCGACGTCCGGTGCTCGTCGCCGGTGACCGGGGCGCGGGTGACCGCGGAGCGGGGGGTCGCAGGCGAGGTGCTCGTCGGGTCGTGCGACGAGGCCGGGGCCGGGCGGATGCTCGTGGCCGGCGGGCTCGTCGGGGCGGGGCTGCTCGTCGTGCTCGGCGGGCTGTCGGTCGGCGGCGGGCGCGACCGCCGCGGCCGCCTCCGCACCTCGTCGAGCGCTGGCGATGCGGCGGGCCCCCGGGAGCGGCGCCCGGACGAGCCCCGACCCCAGGGAAGCAGTGAGCAGCGCGAGGAAGACCGCCTCACCACCTGAGTCGGCGGCCCCCCGGTGCAGCGGCCGCCCGCGGACCGGGTGACGAGAAAGCTCCGCCGACCGGTCGAATCCGGGAGTCGAGCGGCGTCCTCCTGTGTGACGCCGCCGAACCGGCGGCGCGAACATCGTGCCAAGGAGGCACCCATGCCGCAGTTCCTGCTCCTCAACTACCTCCCCGTCGACGGCGGTCCCCCGGCCGACGAGGCGGCCGACCAGCACCAGCGGTGGCAGCGGTTCGCCCAGGACCTCGTCGACGCCGGCCTGCTCATCAGCAACACCGGCCTCAAGGGCCCGGACGCGGCCACGACCGTGCGAATCCGCGACGGCGAGACCCAGATCACCGACGGCCCCTTCGCCGAGACGAAGGAGTACCTGGCCGGCTACTTCCTCATCGAGGCTCCCGACCTCGACGCCGCCCTCAAGTACGCCGGGCAGATGCCGAGCGCCACCTGGGGCTCCGTCGAGGTCCGGCCGTCCTGGGGGTGACCGCCCCGGCCGGCGCCGCCGAGCGGGCCTTCCGGGAGGAGCGCTCGGCGGTCCTCGCCACGCTGATCCGCCAGGTCGGCGACTTCCAGCTGGCCGAGGACGCGGTCCAGGACGCCTTCGCGGCGGCGGTCGCCACCTGGCCCCGCGACGGCGCCCCGGACAGCCCCCGGGCCTGGCTGCTGACCACGGCCCGGCGCCGGGCGATCGACAGACTGCGGCGCGAGCGGTCCACCGCGGACCGGGTCCGCCGACTGGCCGACCTGGCGCGGCTCGACGCCCAGGAGCACCGGCCCGACGCCGACGACAGCTCGGTCACCGACGACCGCCTGCGGCTGATCTTCACGTGCTGCCACCCGGCGCTGGCCCTGCCGGCCCGGGTGGCGCTCACGCTCAAGACGCTGGGCGGGCTCAGCACCGCCGAGATCGCCCGGGCCTACCTGGTCACCGAAACGACCATGGCCCAACGGCTGGTGCGGGCCAAGCGCAAGATCGCCGAGGCCCACATCCCCTACCGGGTGCCCGACGACGCCGCACTCCCCGACCGGCTGGCCGGCGTCCAGTCGGTCATCTACCTCATCTTCAACGAGGGCTACGGCGCCGCCGAGGGCGAGCGGCTGGTACGGGGCGAGCTGTGCAGCGAGGCCATCCGGCTGGGCCGGCTGCTGGCGTCGCTCATGCCCGACGACCCCGAGGTGATGGGGCTCCTCGCCCTGATGCTGCTGCACGACGCCCGCCGGCCGGCCCGGGTCGACGACGCGGGCCGCTACGTCCCGCTCGACCGGCAGGACCGGTCCCGGTGGGACGCCGGTCGGGTACGGGAGGGCCGGCGGGTGCTGGACGCGGCGCTGGACCGCCGCCACCCGGGCCCGTACCAGATCCAGGCCGCCATCGCCGCCGCCCACGCCCGGGCGCCGAGCCCCGAGGCCACCGACTGGGCGCAGATCGCCACGCTGTACGAGGCGCTCGGCCGCGCCGCGCCCTCGCCGGTCGTGCAGGTCAACCGGGCCGTGGCCGTGGGCTTCGCCGCCGGGCCCGGCGCGGGGCTGGCGGTGCTGGCCCCGCTGGTCGAAGACCCGGCCCTGGCCGCGTATGCCCCGCTGCACGCCGCGCACGCCGACCTGCTGCGGCAAGCCGGCGACACGGCGGCCGCGGCCGCCGCCTACCGCCGGGCGATCGACACTACGGCCAACGAGGTCGAGCGGGCCGAGCTGGAGCGCCGGCTGGCCGGCCTGACCTCACCGGGAGGTTCGTAGCCTGCCCCGGTGAACCTCACGGAACGGCGCTCTCACCCGTTCAACCGGCGCGAGTCCCCGCGCCACGGAAGGACTGCCATGTTGCACCACGAGATCTCCGCGCCCGTCCTGATCGCCGACCGCCACCGCGACTCGCGGTACCGCCAGTCGCCACGCCAGCGGCCCCAGCCGCCGCGCCGGGGGTGGTCACGCGGACGGCGGTGACCCGGCAAGCACACGGGGTGGTCGGACCACACGTCCGGCCACCCCGTGTTCGCGTCCCGGCTCCGGCGGCCGTCGGGGCGATGAATCGACCGCCTGCGCCGCACCGCTAGCCTCGCCCCATGGATCAGCCCGCCGAAGCCTGGCACATCCGTCCCAACGGACCGTTGGTCGGCCAGGTGAACGTCAGCGGCTCCAAGAACGCGGTGACCAAGCACATGGTGGCGGCCATGCTCGGCACCGAGCCGAGCACCGTCACCAACGCCCCTGCGGTCGGCGACGTCGGCATCACTGCGGACATCCTCACGTCGCTCGGCGTCGGGGTGGAGATCGACGGCGACCGCATCACCATCCATCCGGTCGAGGGTCCCGGCGCCAAGGTCCCGCTCGAGTTCACGGGCCTCAACCGCATCCCGATCCTGCTGCTCGGCCCGCTGCTGGCCCGCAACCACGAGGCGTTCGTGCCCCTGGTCGGCGGCGACCGCATCGGCCAGCGGCCCGTCGACTTCCACATCGGCGCGCTGGAGGCGATGGGCGCCGAGATCGAGATCACCGACCAGGGCATAAGCGCCCGGGCGACCCGGCTGCGGGGTGCTCCGATCACGCTCCCCTACCCCAGCGTGGGCGCCACGGAGAGCGTTCTGCTCACGGCCGTGTTGGCCGAGGGTCGCACGGTGCTGCGCAACGCCGCGCTGGAGCCCGAGGTCACCGAGCTGGCCCTGTTCCTCCAGCGGATGGGGGCGCGCATCGGGTTCAAGCCCGACCGCCGCATCGTCATCGAGGGCGTCGACCGGCTCCGGGGCGCCCGCACCCGCCTGCAGGGCGACCGGCTGGAGGCGTTCTCGTACCTGGTCGCCGGTCTGATGACCGGTGGCCAGGTGCGGGTCGGCGGCTGCGTCCAGGACCGCCTGGTCACCGCCATCGACACGCTGCAGAAGATGGGCGCCAGCTTCTCGATCACCGACCACTACATCTCGGCCGCCGCGGAGGACGGCCTGCGGCCCGCGGCGGTGCAGACCGACACGCATCCCGGGTTCATGACCGACTGGCAGCCGCCCCTGATCGTGCTGATGACCCAGGCCGAGGGCATGTCGGTCATCCACGAGACGGTGTACGAGGACCGGCTCGGCTACGTCGAGTCGCTGACCGTGATGGGCGCCGAGGTCGAGCTGTTCGACACCTGCCTCGGCGGGCCCGCCTGCCGCTTCCACGACACCAACGCCCTGCACTCGGCCGTCGTGCGGGGGGTGTCCAAGCTGCGGGGCGCCGAGGTGACGGTCCCCGACGTCCGGGCCGGCTTCTCGTCGGTGATCGCCGCGGCCGTGGCGGACGGGCCGTCGACGCTGCACGGCATCCACCACCTGGAGCGGGGCTACCACCGCCCGTTCGAGACGCTGGAGGCCCTCGGCCTCAAGCTGGAGCGGGTCCCGGCGCCCCACTCGAGCTCCGGCGACGGCGACTGAACCCGCCCGGCTCTCGCCGGGATCAGCCCGCGATCAGGCTGGCGAGCGCCCACACCGCGGCGATCGTGCCCACGACGATCATCACGATGCTGCGGCTCAGCGGGGCGCGGGCGAGCTCGCCCTCCTTGGGGGCGTCCGGCGGGCGGACCAGGGCGAACAGGCTGCCGACGGCCAAGGCCGCGCCCAGCGCCAGCACCAGGTAGGCCAGGAGGTCCTCGCCAAGGAACATGCGGGTCAGCGTAGGGGGTCAGGCTGCCGGGTCACGAGGCCGGGACAGGGCGCGGCGGGCGTCGCGGGCCTCCCGGGCGTGGTGGGCCACGCCCCGGATGACCAGCGCCCCGTCGGTCCGGCCGATCGGGATCAGGTTGACGATGACCGCCAGGGTGTTCAGCACGATGACGAACTCGATCAGCGCCATCGCCACGGTCTCCTCGGCCAGCGTCGCCCGCACCCCGAACAGCGCCAGGACCAGGGCCGCGCTGGCCGCCGGGCCGGCCAGGGCGACGGCGGCCCGCTCCAGCGGCCGGTCGACCCGCCCCGCGTACGCCGTGACCCCGGCGAACCCGCCGATCACCACCCAGTCGACCCGGTAGCCCAGGCTGTGGGCCGCCACGGCGTGGGCGCCCTCGTGGACCGCCATCGAACCGACCAGCGCGCCCACGAACGCGAGCACCGACACCGGTACGCCCTCATCCGGGTACTGGGCGGCGAGCACGGCGGCCAGCGCGGTCCACAGCACCAGGCCGGCGCTGATCCGCACCCGCGCGCCCCACACCGGGAAGGTCCAGCGGGGCGGCGGCGCACGATCCACACGACAAGCCTGCCAGAGGCGGGGCCGGCGGGGACGGGTAGCGTCGCGACCCTATGGCGACCACCATCGGTTGGCGCGAGTGGGTGGCCCTGCCGGAGCTGGGGGTGTCGGCCGTGAAGGCCAAGATCGACACCGGCGCCCGGTCGTCGTCGCTGCACGCCTGGGACGTCACGATCGTCGAGGGCAACGGGCAGGGCCCGCACCGGCCCCGGGTCCGGTTCGTTCTCCACCCCCGCCAGCGGGACCTGACCGACACGGTCGAGGCCGAGGCCGACCTCGTGGCCGTGCGGGCCGTGCGGTCGAGCAACGGCGAGGTCGAGAACCGCCCGGTGATCCGGACGCGGGTCGTGATCGGCGGGCGCCGCTACGCCATCGAGCTGACACTCACCCGGCGTGACGAGATGGGGTTCCGCATGCTGCTCGGGCGGCGGGCACTTCGTCGCCGGTTCGTCATCGATCCGGGCCGCTCGTTCCTGTGTGGAGGCAGTACAGTCGCCCCCTCGTCGCAGGTGGGCCCCGATGCCGCCACCGTCTGATCCCCTGCCACCCCGATGAAGCTGGCCATCCTCTCGCGCAACGGGAACCTCTACTCGACCGCGCGCCTGCGCGAGGCCGCCGAGGCGCGTGGCCACACCGTCCGGGTCATCGATTACCTGCGCTGCTACATGAACATCACGGCCCACCGTCCATCCGTGATGCTCCAGGGCACCGAGCTGACCGACCTCGACGCCGTCATCCCCCGCATCGGGGCCTCGCACACGTTCTACGGCACGGCCGTCGTCCGCCAGTTCGAGATGATGGGCATCTTCACGGCCAACGAGTCCCAGGCCATCAGCCGGGCCCGGGACAAGCTGCGGGCCCTGCAGCTGCTGGCCCGCAACGGCATCGGCCTGCCCGTCACCGGGTTCGCCCACTCGACCAAGGACATCGACGGCCTTCTCGACACCGTGGGCGGGCCACCGGTGGTGGTGAAGCTCACCGAGGGCACCCAGGGCATGGGCATCGTGCTGGCCGAGACCCGCAAGGCCGCCGAGTCGGTCATCTCCGCGTTCCGCCAGCTCGACGCCAACATCCTGGTCCAGGAGTTCATCCGGGAGGCCCGCGGCGCCGACATCCGGGCCTTCGTCGTCGGCAACCGGGTCGTGGCCGCCATGCGCCGGCAGAGCCCGCCGGGCGAGTTCCGCTCCAACCTGCACCGCGGGGGCACGGCCGAGAAGATCCGGCTCACCCCCGAGGAACGGGCGGTGGCGGTGCGGGCCGCCCGCACGATGGGGCTCGACGTGTGCGGCGTCGACCTCGTGCGGTCCAAGCACGGGCCGCTGGTGCTGGAGGTGAACAGCTCGCCGGGGCTGGAGGGCATCGAGGGAACCTCGGGTGTGGACGTCGCCCGCCGTATCGTCGAGTGGATCGAGAAGAGCCACGCCAACCGCCCCCGGCGGACCCGCACCCGGGCCTGAGCCGCTCCCTGTGCCCCGCGCCCGCCTGCCCCGCAACGAGCCGATCGTCATCGGTGGCACCACGGTCGGGCCGGGGCAGCGCACGCTGGTCGAGGTGCCGGTGTCGCGGCTGCCCACGGCCACGTCGCTGACCCTGCCGATCGTGGTCGTCCACGGGCTGCGGCCCGGCCCGAAGCTGTGGCTGTCGGCCGTCGTCCACGGCGACGAGCTCAACGGCCTGGAGATCATCCGCCGGGTGCTGGAGGCGGTGCGGCCCCGCCGGATGGCGGGCACGGTCGTGGCGGCGCCGATCGTCAACGTGTTCGGCGTGCTGGGCGAGACCCGCTACCTTCCCGACCGCCGCGACCTCAACCGGTCCTTCCCCGGGTCGGCCAACGGGTCGCTGGGGTCGCAGCTGGCCCACCTGTTCATGACCAACGTGGTCGAGGCGTGCGACATGGGCATCGACCTGCACACCGGCAGCGACCACCGCTACAACTTCCCGCAGATCCGGGGCGACATGGAGGATCCGGCTACCCGCGAGCTGGCCGAGGCCTTCGGGGCGCCGGTCAGCATCCACTCGCCGCTGCGGGACGGCTCACTGCGGGAGGCGTGCCGGCGGCGGGGCATCCCGGTGATCGTCTACGAGGGGGGCGAGGCGAACCGGTTCAACGAGGAGGTCATCGCGGCCGGCACCGAGGGCATCATGCGGGTGCTCTCCCACCTGGGCGTGCGGTCCGCCGCCAACGGCAACGGGAACGGCAGGGGCCGCCGGCCGGCCACGACGTTCGTGCGCCACACGCACTGGGTCCGGGCCCGGCGTACCGGCATCCTGCGCACGTCGGTCAACGCCGGCCAGCGGGTGGCACGGGGCGAGACGCTCGGCATCATCGCCGACGCCGTCGGCGGTGCCCGCGCCACGATGAAGGCCCCGATCGCGGGCGTCGTCATCGGCCACACCCGCCACCCCCTCGTCCACCGCGGCGACGCGCTGTTCCACCTGGCCGACCTGGACCCCGCAGCCAAGGGCAAGGCCGCCCGGCTGCCCCGGCGCGACTGAGCCGCCGGCCCTGGGGGGCGCCCGGCCGGCGGTGGGGGGTGCCCCGGGTCGTCCGGAGGGTCGGCGTGGCCGATCGTCTCGGCCATGATCTCGCCCAGGACCCCCGCCACCCCGCCGCGGCCCGGCCTCGACGACCTGGTGGACGCGACCCCGGCGTCGCGGGACCGGGTGGTCGACCTGCTCCGGGCGGCCAGCATCTGCGTCGTCGTCCTGTGGCACTGGACGCTGTCCGTGACCCACTGGCACGACGGCCGGCTCACGATGCCCAACCCCGTCGCCGCCGTGCCGGGCCTGTGGGCCGCGACGTGGCTGCTCCAGGTGATGCCGGTGTTCTTCCTAGTGGGCGGGTACGCCAACCTGGCCGGCTGGGAGGCCGCCACCCGAAACGGCGGCGGGGCGGGTCGCTTCGTCGCGGGCCGGATCCGACGGCTGGCTGCACCGCTGGTGCCGTGGCTGGGGTGCTGGCTGGTGTTCGACCTGGCCGTACGGGCCGCGGGCGGCCGCAGCGTGCTCGCCTGGGGGACGGTCGTGTTCGTGCCGCTGTGGTTCCTGGCGGTGTACGCCGGTGTCATCGCCGCGGCGCCCCTGACCGCCCGCCTGCACGCCGCCCACCGGGGCCGGGTGCTGGTGGTGCTGGCCGCCGGGATCGGCCTGGCCGAGGCGCTCCGGCTGGGCGCCGGCGTGGGCGGCCCGGTCCCCGGCCTGGTCGGGTCCGCGCTGGTGTGGCTGTGGTGCCACCAATTGGGCTACTTCTGGCGCGACGGGTCCCTGGCGGCGCGCGGGCCGGCCCGGGCCGCGACCCTGGCGGCCGCCGGCCTGGGCGGGCTGGTGGCGCTGACGTCCTGGGGACCCTGGTCCCGGTCGATGGTGGCCACCCGGGGCGACGAGGTGAGCAACATGTTCCCCACGTCGGCGTGTGTCGCCGCGCTCGCCGCCTTCCAGCTGGGGTTGATCCTGCTGGCTCGGCCGGTGCTGGCCCGGTGGCTGGCCCGGCGGGGCCCGTGGCGGGCGGTCGTGGCCGCCAACGGCCTGGCGCTGCCGGTGTTCTGCTGGCACATGACGGCCCTGGTCGTCGTGATCGGGTTGTACGAGCGGGCCGGCTTCACGCTGGCCGACCGGCCGACCGCCGCCTGGTGGGCCACGCGGCCCGTGTGGGTCGTCGGGCCAACGCTCGCGCTGGTGGCGCTCCTCGCCGTCGTGTCGCCGGCCCGCCGCGGCCGCTCCCGGGTCGGCCACTAACGTGCGCTCGATGTCCAGCACCTCCCGCCTCGCGCTCCTGATCGGCGTGGTGGTCCTCGGTGCCGCCGTCTACGGCATCTTCGTGCTGATGCGGGAGGACACGTCCGACGCCGCCCCCGACGCCCGCGCCTACCTGGCCGACTGGTCGGACGGCGACTGGGATGCCATGGAGGCCCGGGTGGTCGATCCGCCGGCCAGCTTCGCGGACGACCACCAGGCCGTGGTCGACGATCTCGAGGTCGCCGAGGCGACCTACGAGCTCGACTCGGTCGACACGGGCGGCGACACGGCGGTGGCTCGCTACCACGCCGCCCTCGAGCTCACCGGCCTCGGTCGCTGGGACTACGACGGCACGCTCACCCTGGGGCGCACCGACGGCGAGTGGCTGGTCGACTGGTCGCCCTCGACGATCCACCCGGAGTTGGGGCAGGGCGAGCACCTCGAGCGCACCCGGCAGTGGCCGGAACGGGCGCCGATCCTCGACGCCAACGACCAGCCCATCTCCACCGGCCGGGCGGCCCGCATCATCGGCTTGGAGCCGCGGGCGATCATCGACCTCAACCAGATCAAGGCGGCGTTCCAGTCCCAGCTCGGCATCGACCCGGCCGCCATCGACGCCGCGCTCAACGCCCGGGGCGTCCAGCCCGACCACTTCGTCACCATCACCACCGTCGACAAGACCCGCTACGACCAGGTGGCCCCGGTGATCTACCCGCTGCCCGGCACGCGCTTCCGGGACACCTTCCTGCGGGGCGGGCCGACGCCCGAGTTCGCCGCCCACGTGCTCGGGTCCTTCGGCGAGGTCACCGCCGAGCGGCTGGAGGAGCTGGGCCTGCCGTACCAGGCCGGCGACCAGGTCGGCCTGACCGGCATCGAGGCCCGGTTCGAGACGCAGCTGGCCGGCACGCCGTCGGGCGAGATCCGGACCGTGGCCGCCGCCGACCAGGTCGAGGTCATCGACACGATCGAGGGCCGGGCGCCCGAGCCGGTGCGGACCACGCTCGACCCGGCGGTCCAGGCCGCCGTCGAGGTCGCGCTGGGCGTCACGACGCAGCCGACCGCGGTGGTCGTCGTCGATTCCGCCAGCAACATCAGGGCGGTGGCGTCCCGGCCGATCGGCGAGTTCAACCGTGCCGTCGGCGGTGCCTACCCGCCCGGGTCGACGTTCAAGGTGGTCACCACCGCTGCGCTGCTGGGGCAGGGGGTCACGCCGGACACGACCGTCGACTGCGAACCGACGACCGACGCCGGCGGGCGCCTGTTCCGCAACTTCGAGAACTCGTCGCTGGGGCCGGTGCCGTTCGGGCTGGCGTTCGCCCAGTCGTGCAACACCGCCTTCATCTCCGCGGCGGCCGGCGTGCCCGACCCGGACCTGGTCGCCGCGGCCGAGAGCTTCGGGTTCAACGCCGGCTACACGATCGGCCTGTCGACCGAGGGCGGCAGCTTCCCGGCGCCCGAGTCCGTGACCGAGCACGCCGCCGCCGTCATCGGCCAGGGACGGGTCACGGCCAGCCCGCTGCACATGGCCACCGTGGCCGGGACGGTGATCGACGGCACGTGGGACCCGCCGGTGCTGCTGCGGGACGCGCTGCCCGCCGGCGAGGACGCGGCCGCGCCGCCGGCGCCCACCCAGCTGGCAGCGGGCGCCTCCGACACGCTGCGGACGCTGATGCGCCGGGTGGTGACCGAGGGCAGCGGCACGGCCGCTGCGGTGCCGGGCGTCGACATCGCCGGCAAGACCGGCACCGCGGAGTTCGAGGGCGGCGACCCGCCGCCGACCCACGCGTGGTTCATCGGCATCCGGGGCGACCTGGCGGTGTCGGTGCTGGTGGAGGACGGCGGCGTGGGCGGCCAGGTCGCGGCCCCCCTCGCCGGCCGGGTCCTGGCGGGGCTACCCGGCTGAGCTCCGCCATGGCACGCGAGGGACCGTTCTGGGACGTGATGGAGGGGCGGGCGGCTCCCCCGCCGGCCGGGGTGCTGCTCGGCTGGGAGCTGGTGGCCGTCGACCCGGAGGCGGGCACGATCGAGGTGGCGTACACCGCCACCGAGGAGTTCCTCAACCCGTTCGGGGCGGTCCAGGGCGGGCTGCTGGCCGCCATGCTGGACGACACCCTGGGGCCGGCGCTGGTGGCCACGCTGGGACCCGGCGAGTCGGCGCCGACGACCGACCTGCACGTCCAGTTCCTGCGCCCCGCGCGCCCGGGCCGGCTGGTCGGCCGGGGCCGCATCGTCCGCAAGGGCCGGGACGTCGGCTTCATGTCGGGCGAACTGGTCGACGAGGCCGGCGAGGTGGTGGCCGTCGCCACCGCCACCGCCCAGATCCGGCGCCCCCGCCCGCCCGGTTAGCCGACCTTCGCCATGTTGGCGAAGCGGGTGAACTGCTCGAGGAAGGCCAGCCGGCACACGCCGGTGGGCCCGTTGCGATGCTTGGACACCAGGATCTCAGCCTGGCCCCGGTCGGGCGAGTCCTGGTGGTACACGTCGTCGCGGTAGATGAACATCACGACGTCGGCGTCCTGCTCGATGCTGTTCTCGACCGTGATGCCGTTGGCGACGAAGTTGTGGGTCGACTCGACCGTGGCGTCGTAGACGACCTGGCGGCCCCGGGGCTCGATCGACACGACCCGGTCCCAGGCCACGTCGGAGTGGGCCAGTGCCCGCACCACGTCGTCGTCCACCACCTCGGCCACCTGGGCCAGCAGCGCCCGGTCGGTGTCGCCGGCGTACAGCCCCTCGCCCACGGCCGCGGTCAGGCGGGCGGGCGGGATGCCCCGCGCCGCGGCCCGGGCCCGCACCCGGCGCCACACCGCCGCGGGGACGTCGTCGCCCCCGTCGCGGTCGAGGACGGCGAGCCGGTAGCCGTCGCCGCTGGCGTGGACGGTCGACGCGACGCCCAGCCGCAGGAGCAGGAGGCGCACGCCGTCGAGGAGCCGGCGTCCGGCCGCGTCGAGGTGGCCGGCGACCGGGCTGCCCCACAGCCGCTCCAGGAACAGGGCCACCTGGTCGTCCTCCAGGGAGAACACCAGGTCGGGGACGAACGGGTCGCGCCCGCCGGGCAGGAGGTCGGCCAGCAGCCGGACCTGGGCGTTCGGCAGGACCCCGGCCTCCTTGGGGGCGGGCAGCGCTCGGGGAACCGCCACTCGGGACCCGACCGCCAGCTCGTCGAGGCGCAGCCAGCCGCCGACGGTGAGGAAGGGGTGGTTGGCGCTCGCGCACACCTGGCGGCCCGAGGCCAGGCGGAGCTCGTACGTCTCCTTGACCCCGGTGGCGAAGGCCCGGGTCATCGTGGCCGGCACCATGCGCAGGTCGGTGTCGAGTGACCACACCGTGATGTCGCGCTCGCCGCTGGCGGCCAGGTCGCCGATGCGGACCTCGGCGCCCGTGTCGGCCCGCAGCACGCGGGCGTCGGCGGTGAGGCAGCCGGACTCCCGCAGGTCGGCGAGCATCGGGCGCTTGTCGGCCCGCAGCTCGAGCTGGCGGGACAGCTGGGACAGCGCCACGACGGGGCACTCGAGCTCGCGGGCCAGGATCTTGAGGCCGCGGCTGATCTCGGACACCTCGACCTGGCGGTTCTCGGCGCTGGAGCGGCCGCTCATCAGCTGGAGGTAGTCGACCACCACCATGCCGAGGTCGCCGACCTGGCTCTTCAGCCGGCGGGCCTTGGCCCGGATCTCCATGACCGTGAGGTTCGGGTTGTCGTCGATCCAGATGGGCGCCGCGGCCAGGCGGCCGATGGCCTGGCTGATGCGGCTCCAGTCGTCCTCACTGAGGCGGCCCGTGCGGACCCGGGACGAGTCGATGCGGGCCTCGCCGCACAGCAGGCGCTGGGACAGCTCGAGACTGCCCATCTCCAGGCTGAACAGCAGCACCGGCCGGTTGGCGTGGAGGGCGGCGTGGGCGCCCATGCCGAGGGCGAACGACGTGTTGTGGACGAACACGTCCGCGGCCACGAAGTTGTGCGTGCCGGGGACCGTGAGGTCGTAGACCTGCGCGTCGCCCTCGTCGTCGATGGCGACGATCTCGTCCCACAGGACGGCGCTCGTCTCGCCGCGGGCGTCGCCTCCCGCGCCCGTGGGCGGCCGTGTGGCGGCGCGGGACGCGGCGACCGCCACCTCCGGGCTCTCGACCACCGAGCGGGCGTGGGCGACGACCGCTCCCAGCTCGCCCTCGTGGCCGAGGGTGCCGATGTGGGTGGCCAGGGCGACGAGGTGCTCGGGCTGGTCGACCACCAGGTCGTGGGCCAGCCAGGTGGACTGATCGACCGCCACGACCGACGGGCTGACGGTGGACACGATGCCGAACCGCAGCAGCAGGTGCTGGAGGTCGTGGATCAGGCCGAGGCTGCGGCTGCCCACCACGAGTCGGCCGGGCTCGCCGTGCTGCGGGCGCCACACCGCCGCCCGGGCGCCGAGCGCCCGGTTGAGGAACCGAGCCAGCAGGTCGCGGGGCAGCCGGAAGACCGCGGCCGGCACCCGCCGGGCCTCCGGTGCGGCGGCCACGCCGTGGCGGCGGGCCAGCTCGGCCAGGGCGGGCGCAGCGGCGATGTCCCAGGTGCGGCCGCCGACCGGAAGGCTGCGGTCGGTGACGTGCACGCCGAAGCGGGCGCCGCGGTACTCGATGTCGGCCGCCACCTCGCGGTTCTCGGTCCAGAGCTTGGGGCAGCCCTCGTCCTCGCCCGGGGCCATGACCAGGTGGGCGAGCATGACGACCTCGTCGGACGGCAGCGCGGTCGACCCGAACACCGGGATCTCGGCCGGCACGCCCACGACCTGCCCGGGGCCGAGGTCGGCCAGGGGCCGCCAGCCGGTCGGCGTCAGGAACGGGTGGCTCGCGGTGGTGCGCACCTCGCGGCCGGTGCGGGTGCGGAGGCGGTACACCCGCTTGACCCCGTCGTCGACGAAGGCACGGGGGCGGGTGGTCACGATCCGCTGGCCGTCGAGTGTGAGGACCTCGACCTCTGCGCCGGCGTGGCCGGCCCGGTGTACGTCGGCTGCGGTGCGCAGCGCGCCGGTGGCCGGGTCGACGATGAGCGTGTCGGCGGCCACGCACTTGCCCATCGACGGCCGGGCGCCGACGACCACGAGCGTGCTCGGCTGCAGGCCGGACAGGAGGTCGTCGAGGTCGACGTAGCCGGTGGGAACGCCCGTGATGGCGTCGCCCCTCCCGTAGAGGTGCTCGAGCCGATCGAGGTTGAGGCCGAGGAGATCCTCGATCTTGGAGGTGGAGTCGGTCACCCGGCGCTGGTTGACGTCGTAGACCATCGACTCGGCCCGGTCGAGCGCCTTGGCGATGTCCTCCGGCATGCCGTAGCCGATCTCGGCGATCTCGCCGGCCACGCCGATGAGCCGGCGCAGCAGGGCGTGCTCCTCGACGATGCGGGCGTAGCCGGCGGCGTTGGTGGTGGCCGGGGTCGACGCCATGATGTCGACCAGCACCTGGTGCCCGCCGACGGTGGTGAGCAGGCCGTTGCGCCGCAGCTCGTCGGCCACCGTGACCGGGTCGACCGGCTGGCCGGCTGCGTAGAGGGCGTGGATGGCGTCGAAGATGTGGGCGTGGGCGGGCTTGTAGAAGTCGTCGGCTCGGAGCACGCCGGCGGCGGTGGCGATGGCCTCGGCCTCCAGCATCATGGCGCCCAGCAGCGACTCCTCCGCGTGGAGGTCGTGGGGGGGCACGCGCCCACCGCTGCGAGCGGGGCGACGGGATCCGGGGGAGGCGGCGACGTCGGCCATGGCGGGCTTCACCCTCGCAGCCCGATCCTGTGGGGAGTAAGGGGAACAACCCTCGGGAAACGCTGTGGACGACGCCGACAACCCTGGGGAAACCAGCCGCACGCCAACACTATGGGTGAGACCGCCCCGGCGATTGCGGCAGACCGCGGTCGAATCAGCGCGACGTCCTGTGGACGGTCTGTGGATACGGGGGACGTCGCGAGCCAGCGGTGAGCGCTCCGGCGTCTCTCATGGTGTGAAGCCTCCACGAGAGACGCCGGCGCAACGGGTCACCCGGCGACGACGTCGAGGGTGACGGGGAACTCCACGTCGGCGTGCAGCTTCACCGGCACCGTGTGGGTGCCGAGGGTCTTGATCGGCTCGGCCAGCGCGATCTTCCGCCGGTCGATCTGCACGTTCGTCTGGGCCTCGACGGCCGCGGCGATGTCGGCGGCCGTGACCGAGCCGAACAGCCGGCCCTCGGTGCCGGCCTTGGCCTCGACCGTGATGACCTTGGGCACCAGCGTGGTGGCCAGGGCCTCGGCCGCGGCGCGGTCCTGCGCGTCGCGCTGGTCGCGGGCCCGCCGCATGCTGGCGGCCTGGGCCTCGGCCCCCGACGACGCCTTCATGGCCAGGCCCTTCGGCACGAGGTAGTTACGGGCGTAGCCGTCGGAGACGTCGAGGATGTCGCCGCGCTTGCCCAGGTCGGACACGTCGGTGCGGAGGATGACCTTCATCAGTTCTCACCGCCGGCCGACTCGGCGGCCTCCGGCACAGCGACCTCGGGCTCGGGCGCGGGACCGTCGTCGCGGCGCTCGTCGCGGGGACCCCGGTCCTCGCGACCGCGGCCACCACGATCGCCCCGGTCACCCCGGTCGCCCCGGTCACCCCGGTCGCCCCGGTCACCCCGGTCACCGCGGCCGCCGCGCTGCTGGGTGATGCGGGTGACGTAGGGAAGGAGCGCCATCTCGCGGGCGTTCTTGATCGCCTTGGCGACGTCGGCCTGCTGCTGGGCGTTGTTGCCGGTGACCCGGCGGGCCCGCACCTTGGAGCGGTCGGACATGAACCGGCGCAACAGGTTCACGTCCTTCCAGTCGACGTACTCGACACCCTCGGTGATGAGCAGGCTGGTCTTCTTCTTCGCCCTGCGGGCGTTGTCCTTGTTCTTGGACCGTGACTTGGCGGGCATCAGAAGGGCTCCTCGGAGGGATCGAAGGCGGGGGCCGGCTCGTTGCCGACGGAGCGCTTGCCGCCGCCACCGCCGCCGCCACTGCTCCAGCCGTCGCCGCCGTCGCGGCGGTCGCTGCGGCTGACCTCGGCGGTGGCCCAGCGCAGGCTGGGGCCCACCTCGTCGGCCACGATCTCGACGACGGAGCGGCGCTCGCCGTCGTTGGTCTCCCACGAGCGCTGCTCGAGGCGGCCGCTGACTACGACGCGGGCGCCCTTCTCCAACGACTCGGACACGTTCTGGGCGAGGTCACGCCAGCACGTGACGTTGAAGAAGGACGTGCTCTCCTCCCACTGCTGGCTGTCCCGGTTCTGCCAGCGACGGTTGACGGCCACCCCGAAGGTGGTCACGGGCGCGCCGGCCGGTGTGAAACGAAGCTCTGGGTCGCGGGTCAGGTTGCCCACGATGGTGACGTTGGACGACATGGCGAAGCCTCCTAGTTGGCGGCCTGCTCGACCAGGCCGCGGCGGGCGGCCTCGTGGTCGGGCAGGCGCACGACCTTGTGGCGGACTGTCTCGTCCGCGAGTCGCAGCGCTCGCTCGAGCTGGTCGAGGTCGCTGCCGCCCACAAACTCCCAGACCACGTAGTAGCCCTCGTGCTTGTGGTTGATCTCGTAGGCGAAGCGGCGGCGGCCCCAGCGATCCTCGCTGCGCACCGTCGCGCCCCGCTGGCCGACCAGGTCGGCGATCCGCTTGACGGTGGCGTCGATCACCTCGTCGTCGAGCTCGGCGTCGATGATGACCATCAGTTCGTAGGCTCGCATCGCGAGCGCTCACCTCCCTTCGGACCCGGCGTTCCGGGGCCCCGCGCTTGCGGAGCAGGGCGAATATGGACTTGGAGACTGTAGCGGGCGCTGCCACCGATCAGCACATGCGAGATTCTGCCAAGGGGGTGTGACAGTTTCGGCAGACGGCGGCCGCTCACTCAGCCGTCGCAGGCGCCGCCGATCCTGAGCTTGCTGCCCGGGACCGCGCCGATGGTCTCGAGATCGCCCTGGGGGACCTCCAGCGCGAAGCGGTACGGGCCCGTCGGGTCGTAGGTGGGGCAGTCGTCGGAGTCGCCGCACGGTTCCATGTCGGCGTCCGAGACGAAGTCGCCATCCGCGTCGAACCAGGCGATCGACAGGGGCGTCGGGGTGTTGCGCATCCAGAAGCCGCCGGACGCGTCGGCCGTCCACATGAACAGCATCCCCGTGTAGCCACCCAGGTCCGTGACCTCCATGAGGCCCCGTCCCCGCTGGGCCGAGCTCGCGGCCACCATGACGCAGCACGATTCCACGTTGCCGTCGGGGTCCTCGATTGAGATCGCCGTCTCGCCGACGTCGGGGACCGGCGCCTCGTCGCCGGGGTCCGGCGGGGCGTCGCCCTCGGCGCCCGCCACGGCCGGGGCGTCGCCCGACCACTCCCGCAGGTCGTCGAGCGACATCGGGCCCGAGGGCCCCTCGGGCTCGGTATCGGAAGCGCCCGGGTCAGCCGACGTCGTCGACGCCGCCCCCTCGTCGTCGTCGCCGCAGGCGGCGGCGCCGGCGAACAGCGTCACGGCGAGCGCCGCCGCGGCGACCCGGCGCAGGCGGGATGGACGGGACGCTGGGCGGTGGGACGTCACCGTCGCATCCTGCCACCCCGGTCCGGCTGCGGGCGGATCAACCGACGCGCGCGTCAGTTGGCTTCGGGCGAGCCGTAGAGGCTGAGGGACTCGGCCACCTCGGCCGACAGGTGATAGGTCTCCGAGTCGTCGGGGAACCGGCGGCTGCGCACGTCGTCGGCGAACGCGGCGAGCGCCTCGACCGCAGCGGTGCCCAGGTCGCCGTAGCGGCGCACGAACTTCGGCGCCATGCGGTCCTCGATCCCCAGCAGGTCGTGGTACACGAGCACCTGGCCGTCGCAGTCCCGCCCGGCGCCGATGCCGACGGTGGGCACGTCGACCGCGTCGGTCACCAGCCGGGCGACCTGGTCCGGCACGCCCTCCAGGACGATGGCGAAGCAGCCGGCGGCGGCCAGCGCCTTGGCGTCGTCCCGCAGCGCCAGCGCGGCGTCGTGCTGGCGACCCTGCACCTTGAACCCGCCCAGCGCGTGCAGCGACTGGGGCGTCAGACCGAGGTGCCCCATGACGGGGATCTCGGCGTCGACGATGGCCTCGATCACGCCCAGGCGCTTGCGGCCGCCCTCCAGCTTGACGGCTTGGGCCCCGGCCCGGACCAGCGTGGCGGCGTTGCGGACGGCGTCGTCAGTGGACGTGTGGTAGCTCATCCACGGCAGGTCGCCGATCACGAGCGGGCGTGGGCCCTCGGCGGACGAGGCGGTCAGGCCCCGCTTCACCGCGGCGGTGTGGTGGGCGATGTCGTCGATCGACACGGCCAGCGTGTCGTCGTAGCCCAGCACGACCATGGCCAACGAGTCGCCGACCAGGATCATGTCGACGCCCGCGGCGTGGGCCTGGCGGCCGCCGGGCGCGTCGTAGGCGGTCACCATGACGAGCGGGTCGCGCCCGTCGCGCACCTTTGACGAGCGGATGGCGGGAACGGTCAGTGTGCGCACCGCACAGAACCTCCTTCTCCGTCCAGCGCCTCTGTGGCTGCCGGCGGTAAGGCCGAAGGTAGCAGGGGTCGCTACGGTCAACGCCATGCCGGCTGCCGACCATTCCCCCGAGCCCGAGATCGACGCGT
Source organism: Acidimicrobiales bacterium (assembly GCA_035649475.1). GTDB lineage: Bacteria > Actinomycetota > Acidimicrobiia > Acidimicrobiales > VFJN01 > ZC4RG19. Next base: position 14,418 of record DASRJM010000094.1, on the reverse strand, counting down.
GCGAGTCGTGCGGTGCGCCGGCCGACGACCTGGCGCCCGTGCACCGCGTGTACGTCACACCCGAGGCGTGGGACACCGAGGAGAAGGTGGAGGTGCTGGACGAGGTCGAGCGGTGGTGCTTTCCCTGCCGATCCAGCTATCCCCACCAGCCCGTCGAGGCCTGAGGAGGGTCAGCCCCCTCCGCCGCCGCCGCCGGGCCCCGGTGGTCGCGTGGTCGGGATCGGCGGCAGCGTGATCGTCGGCCCCGGACCGCCGCCCGTCGTGGTCGTGTTCCCGTTGCCGTTCGTCGTGGTCGTCTGACCGGGCGGGTTCGGGCGCGTGCCGCCGGGACCGCCGGGCTCGGGTTCGACGATCGTGATGTCGGGCTCGCCGTCGCCCGGGTCCTCAGGCTGCTCCTCCTGCGTCCGCAGGTCACGCTCGTTGACCACCTTGCCGAAGGCGATCTGCGCCGACGTCGGCTCGGTGAAGCCGTCCTCCATGCCGTCGGTGGCCTGTTCCATGAACTTCTTCCAGATGGTGGCGGGGAACGAGCCGCCGGTGACGGGCCGCCCGTGCACCAGGCGACCCTTGCTGTTCATCGGCCACAGGGCGTCGTCGAAGTTGGGCGTCTCGGGGTCGTCCCAGCCGCTGCCGTCTCCGGCGTTCGGGTAACCCATCCACACGACCGCCGTGAGCTTGGGCACGAAGCCGGCGAACCAGGCGTTCTGGTTCTCCTGGGAGGTGCCCGTCTTGCCGGCGGTCGGCTTGCCGAGGTTGGCGCTCGGGGCCGTGCCGCCGTCCTTGACCACTGCCTGGAGGGCGTGGGTGACGAGGTCGGACTGGCCCTCGGTGAGCACCGGGGTCTGCTGCGGCTGGAACTCCCACAGCACGGTGTTCTTGCCGTCCTGGTCGACCTGCTCGATGCGGGTGACGATCTGGGGCCGCTTGTACCAGCCCCGGTTGGCGAAGGTCGAGTAGACGCCGGCCATCTCCAGCGGCGTGGCCTCGGCCGAGCCGAGCACCATCGACGGCACGCGGCGATCCTCGGCGATGCCTTCGCTGCCGCCCAGCCCCATCTGAGCCGCCAGGTCGGCCACCGCGTTGGCGCCGCTGGCGGCCTCGGGCACGCCGTCGCCGTCGACGTCGACGCGGTCCGTGCCGAGCTCCAGCATCAGCTGGGCGTAGGCGGTGTTCGACGACTCGCGGGTGGCGGCGACGAGGTCGAGGACGCCGGCGTCGCTCTCGGAGTAGTTGCCCACCTCCCACGGGCTGCCGTCGGGGTTGGGCCACTGCTCGAACTCCATGATGCCCTGGGCGTTGAAGCGGGACTTCAGCGAGTAGCCCTCGCGGATGGCCTCGGCCAGCACGAGCGGCTTGAACGTCGACCCGGGCTGGCGGCGGGCGAGGGCGTAGTTGTTCTCGAAGACCCCGGGAGTGAAGTGGTGGCGGCTGCCGACCATGGCGCGGATGAGGCCCTGGTCGTCGACGGCCACCAGGGCGGCCTCGGGGTCGCTCGGCTCGACCTCGGGCGTGTTGAGGTCGTCCTCGGCGTCGAGCGTGGAGATCACCGCATTCCATGCCGCGCGCTGCATGTCGTAGTTGAGCGAGGTGTAGATGCGCAGGCCGCCGCGGTCGATCTTGTTGTCGGTGAACAGCACCGGGTCGATGCGCTTGACCTCCTCCCGGATGTACTGCGGGAGGTAGTCGGTGCCCATGTAGTCGGCCTGGTCGTGGCCACCGCCCCGCCGGACCTCGGTGATCTGCACGGAGCTGTAGGGCGTGATCCAGGACGCGTCCACGGGGACGGCGTCGAGGTACTCGTACAGGTCGTCGTCGATGTAGCCCTCCTCGTTCATGGCGACGAGGGCGGTGTGGCGGCGGCGGGTGGCCTCCTCCGGGTGGTTCCAGGGATCCGCCGTCGCCGGGGCCCGGATGAGGCCGGCGAGCAGCGCGGCCTCGGATTCGCCGATCGTGCGGATGTCCTTGCTGAAGTAGGCCTCGCTGGCGGCGGCCACGCCGTAGGCGCCGCGCCCGAAGTAGATGGTGTTGAGGTAGCCCTCGAGGATCTCGTCCTTCGACATCTGCTGCTCGAGCTTGATGCTGAGGATGGCCTCCTTGGCCTTGCGGCTGATGGCCCTCTCCGTCGTGAGCTCGAACGCGTTCTTGACGTACTGCTGCGTGATGGTCGAGCCGCCCTGCGACACCGAGCCGCCCTTGACGTTCTGGAAGAAAGCCCGGGCGATGCCGATGGGGTTGAGCCCGTCGTGCTCGTAGAAGTTGCGGTCCTCGGTGGCGATGACGGCGTTCTTGACCGCCGGCGGGATGTCGGCGAGCGACATGTTGAGGCGGTTCTCGCCCTCCTCGTCCTGGACGCGGGCGAGGGCGTTGTCGGGACCGCACTGTCCGGCGGGGACGTCGGCCGCGCACATGTAGGAGGCCTGGAACAGGTCGTCGATCTCGGGCAGCTCGGTGCGGGCGAACACGACGACCACGCCGGTCATGCCGGCGAGCATGGCGAGGGCGATCAGGAACAAAGCCCGGCGCCAGCGCCAGATGATGCTGCGCTTCTTCGGCTTGTCCCGCCGGGGCGGGCGGGCCGGCCGGTCGGGACCGTCGCCGATGCCGGGCCCGAGGTCGTCGGGGCCGAACGGGTCGCCGGGCCCGCCCGGGCCGAACGGCCCCCCGCGGCCGGGGCCACCCGGACCGCGCCCGCCGGGGCCGGGCCCGCGGCCGGGGCCGCCCGGACCGCCCGGACCAGGCTGGCGGGGGACGCCGGGGCCCGCGGGCCCGGGAAAGCCGGGGCCAGCCGGACCGCCGGGGCCGTCAGGCCCGGGGAACGGGGGCAGCGAGGCGCGCTGGCGACCCGCGCCGGCGGTCTGCCGCAGGCGGTCGCCGGCCGGGCGCAGGCGCGCGCCGGCGAGTCGGGTAGATCGGTTCGGTCCAGCCATCCGAGGCCCGAAGACTACCGGTCCGCGCGCCGCGGGCCACGACGCGACGCGCCCACCGCGGGTTTTGCCCAGGTCAGCTCACGTGCCGCCGACGTGGAACACCCGGTTGAGGTGGTTCCACGCGCAGCCGGTGCACACCTCGACGACGTAACACGCGACCTGCACCCGGCCCCGGGCCAGCTGCGCCATCTCCTGCGCATTCGTGACGCACCGCCCGCCCGGGGGGAGCCGCGGCCCGAAGGCGTAGGTCACCAGCGTGACCGGCTCCTCCTCGCAGATCGGGCAGGGCTCCTCGGTGACCGTGCCGGCGCCGTTGGCGGCCCGCGTGAGCTCTGGGTGGGCGTCGCAGACGTCGAGGCGCGACAGGCGACCCTTGCGGTAGTCGCGCACCACCGCCTCGCGGGTCAGGCGGTAGTCGACGACGGCGCCGGTGCCGTTCTTCGCTCCACGGATCGCCTCCAGCCGGAAGCTCATGGCCAGCGAGGGTAGCGGCGCCGTCCGCCAGCTGTCGCCGCGGCGGCGTGCGACGTGCCGTGTGACCGATGCCCGGCCAACGACGGTTGACGACGACGCGAACGCCCGGCACACTGCCGGGGTCGATATATCGATGCGATATGACAACGTCGATATAGTGACCCGAACCTCGGGACACACGTCCCCGACACCCCCCGGACACAAGGGCACGGCCCCGATGCTGGAACTGGCCATCCTCGGCCTCCTCGATGAAAACGACCTGCACGGCTACGAGCTGCGCAAGCGCCTGGGCGACCTGCTCGGGCTGCGCCTCGCGATCTCGTTCGGCTCGCTCTACCCCGCCCTCGGGCGGCTCGAGAAGGCCGGCCTCGTCAAGGCCGTGTCCAACCGCCCCGCCCCCGCGCCCCGCATCCCCATGAGCGGGTCGCTGGCCGGCGAGCTGGCGGCGTTCGGCGCCCAGCGCCGGGCCGCGGGCGTCACCGGCCGGGTGGGACGCGGCGTCCGGGGGAAGAAGGTCTACGGCATCACCGACGCAGGGCGGCAGCGGCTGGTCCAGCTGCTCGCCGATCCCGACGTGTCGGACGACAAGGCGTTCCCGCTCCGGGTCGCCTTCTGCCGGAACCTGCCGCAGGCGGGGCGCATCGCCCTGTTCGAGCGGCGGCGCGCCGAGCTGGCGCAGCGGGCCGCTCAGCAGCCCGCTGACCCCGTCGGGCGGCGGGTCAACACCTACCTGCGCTCCCTCCGGGAGCGCGACCGGGCGGCCCTGGCCGCCGACATCGCCTGGCTCGACCGGCTCATCGCCGACGAGAAGGCGGCGCCGGCCGACGACCCCGCCACCCACTCGACCACCTGAATCTCTCCCACCGCAGGAGGACCCGCATGAGCACGATCCGTCTCGCCATCGCCGGTGTCGGCAACTGCGCCAGCTCGCTGGTGCAGGGCATCGAGTACTACCGCGACGCCGACCCCACCGACGACGTCCCCGGCCTGATGCACGTCGAGCTGGGCGGCTACCACGTGCGCGACATCGAGGTCGTGGCCGCCTTCGACGTCGACGCCGACAAGGTGGGCATCGACCTGGCCAAGGCGATCCACGCCGGGCCGAACAACACGATCCGCTTCGCCGACGTGCCCGACCTGGGCGTCGTCGTCGAGCGGGGCCCGACCCTCGACGGCTTCGGCGAGTTCTACACGCAGGAGTGCGAGGAGTCGCCGGCCGAGCCGGTCGACGTTGCCCAGGCGCTGCGGGACGCCGGCGCCGACGTCCTCGTGTCGTACCTGCCGGTCGGGTCCGAGCAGGCCCAGAAGCACTACGCGCAGGCCTGCCTCGACGCCGGCGTCGCCTTCGTCAACGCCATCCCGGTGTTCATCGCCTCCGACCCCGAGTGGGCGGCCCGCTTCACCGAGGCCGGTGTGCCGATCGTCGGCGATGACATCAAGTCCCAGGTCGGGGCGACGATCGTCCACCGGACGCTGGCCCGCCTGTTCGAGGACCGCGGCACCACGATCGACCACACGTACCAGCTGAACTTCGGCGGGAACATGGACTTCATGAACATGCTGGAGCGCTCCCGGCTGAAGTCCAAGAAGAAGTCGAAGACCCAGTCGGTGACCAGCCAGATCGAGACCGGCATCAGCGACTCGGACGTCCACATCGGCCCGTCGGACCACGTGCCGTGGCTCGAGGACCGCAAGTGGGCGTTCATCCGGCTGGAGGGCCGCAACTTCGGCGACGTGCCGCTCACGGTCGAGCTCAAGCTCGAGGTCCACGACTCGCCCAACTCGGCCGGCGTGATCATCGACGCCGTGCGCAGCGCCAAGCTGGCCCTCGACCGCGGCCTCGGCGGACCGGTCGACCCGGCGTGCCAGTACTTCATGAAGTCGCCGCCCACCCAGGTCCACGACGACGTGGCCCGGGACTCGCTGGAGGCGTTCATCGTCGGCAGCTGACGACCAGGTCATCCGCCGGGCTGTCCGGTCCGAATACATGGTGTGCGGATCGACCTCGACAGATACACACAGCGCGCCGCCCGGCTCGACCTGAACGGCGTCGACTTCGACGCGTTCCGCACGACGCCGCTCGACGGCGACGTGCTCCGGTGCCTGCGGTACATGCACGACGTCGAGCACCACACGGTCTGCTACCTGCGGGACCTGCTGGTCACACCCGCCCACCGGGACCCGCGCATCACCACGTTCCTGACCGTGTGGAGCTACGAGGAGATGTGGCACGGCGACGCCATCGGCCGCGTGCTGGCCGCCCACGGCGAGGACGCCGGAGCGCCCCGGATCGCCGCCCTGCGGGGACGCCTCGGCCTGGGCGACCGGCTGGCCCCGTCGCTGCACGCGCTGGGCGCGTCCGTGGCCGGCAGCGCGTTCGGCGCCCTCCACATGACCTGGGGGGCCGTCAACGAGTGGACGACCCAGGCCGGTTACGCCCGGCTCATGGACCGGGCCCGGCACCCCGTGCTCACCGACCTGCTCAACCGCATCATGCGGCAGGAGGGGAACCACATCGCGTTCTACGCGGCCGAGGCCGGCGACCGCCTGGCCGACCACCCGCGGGCCCGGCGGGTCGTGCGGTGGGCGCTGCGGCGCCTGTGGCGCCCCGTCGGGGCCGGCGTCATGCCGCGCTCGGAGGTGGCGTTCCTCGTCCGGACCCTGTTCGGGGACCCGGCGGGCCACGACATCGCGGCCCGCATCGACCGGCGGATCGACCGGCTCCCGGGTCTGGCCGACCTGCGCCTGGTGGAGGGTGCGATCGACCGCTACGCCGGTGCGGTCGCCGAGATCGGTCCGGGGGGACCTGCGGCGAGAGCGGCGTGACGGCGACCCCGCGTCCGTCCGGGCCCGCGCGGCCCCTGCGCCCCGCCGCCACGGTCTACCGTGGCGCGCCGGTATGGGGTCCGCGATACACGACGGGACGACCGACGCCGAGCTGGGGGCCGGGGTGGCACGCCGCGACCCCGACGCGCTCGCGGAGGCCTACCGCCGCCACGGCGGGACCGTCTGGGCCCTCGCCCGCCGAGTCGTTCGGGACCGCCAGCTCGCCGAAGAGGTGGTGCAGACCGTCTTCACCGACCTGTGGGCCGCGCCGGAGCGCTTCGACCCGGCCCGGGGATCGTTGCGGTCGTGGCTGCTCACGCAGGCTCACGGCCGTAGCGTGGACCTCGTGCGGTCAGAGGAGGCCCGGCGGCGACGCGACGAACGGGACGGGCACCGGGCCGCTGCGCCCGCGCCCGAGTCCGACGTCGAGGCCACTGTGGCGGAGCTCGACCTGGCCGGCCACGTCCGCCGGGCGCTCGACGCCCTGCCGCCCGGCGAGCGCGAGCCGATCGTGCTCGCGTGGTTCGGCGGGCGCACGTACCGCGACGCGGCGGAGCAGCTCGGCGTGCCGGAGGGCACGGTGAAGAGCCGCATCCGCTCCGGGCTCGGGCGGCTCCGGCGCGCCCTGGAGGCGGAGGGGGTGGCGCCGTGAGCGAGCGCAGCGAGCGAACCATGAGCACAGCGCGTTACTCGGCCCGAAGGGCCGATGGGTCGTTGCGCGCATCCCGACGGGCCGATGGGTCATTGCGCGCATCCCGAAGGGTGCGCCAATGACCCCGGTCCACCCCGAGGACGACCTGGCGCTCTACGCCCTCGACGCCCTGGACGGCGAGGAGCGGGCCGCGGTCGAGGCCCACCTGGCGTCGTGCCCTGCGTGCGTGGGGCTGGTCGATGAACACCGGACCACGCTGGCCGCCCTCACCGCCGACGAGGCGCCGCCGGCGGCCGTGTGGCAGCGCATCGCGGCCGACATCGGCGCGGCCGGCGTCCCGACGCCGCTGCCCGTCGTGCCGTCGGCCCCCACGGACGCGGTCCCGCCGGCCGCCGACGAGGATCCCCCGGCGCCGATCCACCTGCGGCCCCGGTCCCGGAGCACCACCCGCTGGGCGCTGATCGGCGCGGTCGCGGCCGCGGCGCTCGTGATCGGCGGCGTGGTCGGCCTGGTCCTGGGCGGCGCGGAGGACGAGTCGGACGACCTGGCGGAACTGGCCGCCGCCGCGCTCGACGACCCGGACGCCAGCGTGGCCACGCTGTCGACCGACGCCGGCCAGCCGGCAGCTCGGGTCGTGGTCGAGGGCACCACCGGGTACGTGCTCGTCGACGACCTGCCCGCGCTGCCCGAGGGGGAGGAGTACCAGCTGTGGAAGCTGGGCGGCGACGTCCCCGTGTCGCTCGGCGTCATCGGCGACGGCAGCAACGGCGTGGCCGCAGTCGGGGTGCCGGCGGGCACGTCCGAGATGGCGCTGTCGACAGAGCCGGCCGGCGGCTCCCCCGCGCCCACGGGCGACATCGTCGCCACCGGGGAGTTCGCCTAGCGCGGCGGCACGGCGACGAGGGCGAGCACGGCCATGTCGTCGGCCGGATCGTCGTCGACGTAGGTGACCGCCTCGGACTCGATCAGCACGGCCAGCTCGCCGGCCGTCAGGTTCTTGCCCTGGTACATGGCCTTGACCACGCCCTCCTCGCCGAAGGCCCGCCGCCCGGACCGCCGGTCGATCAGCCCGTCCGTGTAGCAGACGAGCGCCTCGCCGGGGTCGAGGTGGACAACGCAGTCGGTCAGGACCACGTCGTCGGTCACGCCGAGCAGCGTCCCGGGGACCCCCACGGGATCGACCCGTCCGGTCGCCCGCCGCACGAGGGGCAGCGGGTGCCCACCCGAGCACAGGATGATGTCGACGCCGCGCGGGGTCGGCTGCACCACCCCCACCAGCACCGTGCAGAACCGGGGGCTGACCGGTATCCGTTCGCGGTCGAGCGCGTCGCGCTCCGCGCCGGCCCGCAGCAGCATCTCGTTGAGGTGGCCGAGGACCGCGGCCGGCATGACGCCGTGCATGGCCGCGGACCGGATCGTGTGGCGCACGAGGCCGGTCGTGGCCGCGGCCTCGACGCCGTGGCCGCACACGTCGCCGACCGCGAACATCCACCAGTTGTCGTCGGCCTGGAAGGCGTCGTAGAAGTCGCCACCCACGTCGAGGCCCCGACCGGCGGGCCGGTAGCGGGCACCCAGCTCGATGCCGGGGATGTCGGGCAGGCGGGGCGGCAGCAGGCTGTCCTGCAGGGCCCGGGCCACGCCGGACCGCTCGTGGAACAGCCGGGCGTTGTCGACGATCACCGCGGCCCGCCTGGCCACGGCCTTGGCCAGCTCGATCTCGGCGTCGGAGAAGGAGCGGCCCGGCCGGTTGCCGAACGCCAGCGCCCCCAGCAGCCGGCCCCGGGCGTGGAGCGGGAACACGGCCACGCCGCCCTCCGCCACGCCCGCCAGGTCGGCCCGGTCAGCGGCGTCCTCGAACCAGGGCGTGAGCATGGCCACGCCCCGCTTCCCCCGGATCAGCGGGCGGCCGGCCGTCAGCGCCTCGCCGAGCTCGCCGATGCTCGCCAGGTCCCGCGGGAAGCGCTGGGCCAGCTCGGTGAGCCGGCCGACGGCGGACGGGTCGACGTGGGCGACGCCGACGAGGGGCCGGGGGTTGGCGGCCGACTCGATCATGCGCACGACGCACCAGTCGGCGATGCGGGGCACGGTCAGCCCGGCCAGTTGGGCCAGCGTCGTGTCGATCTGCAGGCTGCTGGACAGCGCGGCGCTCAGCTGGTCGAGGAAGCCGAGGTGGCCCTGGGACCGCTCGGCGGCGGCGGCCAGGCGCGCCCGGTCGAGGGCGACGGCACACTGGCCGGCGACGTCCCGCAAGAAGTCGTAGTCCTCGTCGCTGAGCGTCACTTCGTCGGGGAAGCCGATGCCCATGGCCCCGAACGGCCGGCCCTGGCCGTCGTTCAACGGCACGACGACGAACGCGGGGTCGTAGTTGATGGCCAGCCCGTCGAGTCCCGGATAGCGGTCGCGGCGCTCGGCCTCGGACCGGACGACCACCGGCCGGCCCGTGCGCATGACCTCGGCGGCCGGCAGCGAGGACGACAGGGGGATGCGGCCGAACCGCTCCTCCAGCGTGCCCTCGGGCATCCCGGCCGACCCCGCCACCATGAGCTCGTCGCCCGTGTCGGACAGCACGTGCAGCGTCGCCGTGCGCCCCCCGACCATCGACACGCCGTCGTCGAGCATGGCGGCCACGATGTCGAGCGGGTGGCTCAGGCTGTTGAACCCCTCGACCAGCCGGGCCATGCGGGCGGTCGACCCGAGCGAGCGGGTCGCGTCTACCAGGACGCCCCTGGCGGCCACGCCCGCCGGGTTGCCGTCGCCGGAGCGGATCCGCAGGAGCCCCCACCGGTCGCCGCCGGCCAGGCGGACCGTCTCCTCCCGGACCGTGCTGCCACGCACCACCGAGCGGACCCAGTCGAGCGCCGGCGCCCGGTCTTCGGCGTGGACGGCGTCCAGCCAGCCGTCACCGCACAGCGACGTGGCGACGAGGGCCCCGTCGGAGGACCCGTCGGCGCGGGCGCTGGTGCAGCGGGCGTCGGCGTCCCAGGTCAGCACGAGCGCGAGCGCGCCACCGGGGAGCGACCCGCGTTCGGGGTCGGCGCCGCCCGGTGACCTCGGTCCCGTTCCTGTCTCTGCCATCTGGGAAGTCATGGGTCCCTGAAATTCTTGCACTGTCTTGCCCGCACCGCACCCGCCGATCCATGTGGTTCGCGCTCTTCCACGTCACGCGACCACGCACGGCGCCATCTTGCGGGCTGCGCCACACTGGCGGCATGCCCTGGACCCGCTTCTCCCTCGCTGGCGCCCCCGGCGCCACGCTCGACGCCGATGCCGTGCGCTACGGACCCGGGCTGCCCACGGAGGCCGACCTGCGCCTCCTGGGCCACGTGTCCGGCCGCCGGATCCTGGAGCTGGGATGCGGGGCCGGAGCCGGCGCGGTGGCGCTCGCCAAGGCGGGCGCCCGGGTCATCGCCGTCGACGAGGCGGCCGGCAACCTGGCCGACACCCGCGAGCGGGCGGACCGGGAGGGCGTGAAGGTCGAGACCCATCACGGTCCTCTGGCCGAGCTTGCCTTCGTGCGGGCCGACACGATCGACGCCGCGGTGTCCGCCTACGGGCTGGCCACGGTCGAGGACCGCGACCGGGTGTTCCGCCAGGTCCACCGGGTGCTGCGGACCGACCGGCCGTTCGTGTTCTCGCTGCCCCACCCGGCTTTCGTGATGCTGGATCCGTCCGCCACCGAGCCGGTCCTGCGTCGCACCTGGTGGGACCCGAGCCCGGCGCCGTGGTCCATGGCCGAGGACCGCGGCGAGCCCGACCGGGTCACGTCCCTGACCGGGCTGTTCGCCGCCTTGGGCCGGGCCGGGTTCGCGGTCGACACGCTGCTGGAGCCGCCGTCCGATCAGGCTGCCGCCGGCGGCTCCTGGTCGGACGCCATGCGCTGGGTCCCGCCGACGCTCATCGTCCGGGCCCGCAAGTTGGGGCTGTAGCGAAGCTCCGCCTGGCTCAGGCGTCGAGCACCTCGATGCGGCACCGCGGCCCCCGGGCCGCAGCCAGGCGTCGATCGACCGTGACGAGGGTGGCGTCGAGCACTTCCGCCAGCGCGACGTACATCGCCTCCCAGCCACGCACGTCGTCCCGCAGCTCCGACGCCCGGCCGAGGAGGCTGCGATGACCGAACCGCCCGGCCAGGCGGCGAGGTCCTCGACCGCCTGGACTGCCGCTTTCGTGTCCAGCGAGCCCAGCATGTGGGCTCGGCGGATCACGTTGAACACCTCGAGGTCGACACAACATGCGCACACGCATGGGCTATCGCGCCGCCCACCACGCCAGCAGGCGGCGCTCGGCCTCCTCCTGGCCCAGCGGGCCCTCGTCGAGGCGGGCCTCCAGCAGCATCGCCAGCGCCTCGCCGACCTGGCGGCCGGGGCCGATGCCGAGCAGCTCCATGACCCGGTTGCCGTCGATGTCGGGGCGGAGGGCGTCGAGCTCCTCCTTCTCGCGCAGCTCGGCGATGCGGGCCTCGAGCGCGTCCATGCGGGCGGCCAGCAGCCGGGCCTTGCGCTCGTTGCGGGTCGTGCAGTCGCACCGGGTCAGCTGGTTGAGATCGTCCAGCAGCGGGCCGGCGTCGCGGATGTAGCGCCGGACCGCCGCGTCCGTCCACACGTCGTCGCCGTAGCCGTGGAACCGCAGGTGCAGGAACACCAGGCGCTGGACGTCCTCGACCACGTCGGTGGGGAACCGCAGCGCCCGCAGCCGGTCGCGGGCCATGCGCGCCCCCACCACCTCGTGGTGGTGGAAGCTCACGCCGCGGGGCCCGATGGCCCGGGTCTTGGGCTTGCCGACGTCGTGGAGCAGCGCCGCCAGCCGCACGACCAGCCGCGGCGACGTCTTGGCCACCACCGCGATCGTGTGGGCCAGCACGTCCTTGTGGCGGTGGATCGGGTCCTGCTCCAGCCGCATGGCCAGGAGCTCGGGCAGGAACTCGTCGGACAGCCCGGTGTCGGCCAGGAACCACAGGCCGGCACTGGGGTCGTCGACGACCAGCAGCTTGGACAGCTCGTCGCGGATGCGCTCGGCCGACACGATCTCCAGGCGTCCCCGCAGGTCGCACACGGCGGTAACCAGGTCCTCGTCCGGCGTCACGCCGTAGCCGGCGATGAACCGGGCGGCCCGCAGCATGCGCAGCGGATCGTCGGAGAACGAAACCTCGGGGGTCAGCGGCGTGCGCAGCCGGCCGGCGGCGAGGTCCGCGGCGCCGCCGAACGGGTCGATCAGCTCGACGTCGGGCAGGCGCAGCGCCATGGCGTTGATCGTGAAGTCGCGCCGGGACAGGTCCTCGGTGACGTCCGTGGCGAACACGACGTGGGGCTTGCGCGAGTCCTCCCGGTAGGCCTCGGCCCGGTGGGTCGTCACCTCGAACACCGTGTCGCCCTTGCGGGCGCCGATGGTCCCGAACGCCGCCCCCTGCTCCCACACGGCGTCGGCCCAGTTGTCGAGGACGGCCTTGGTCTCGGCCGGGGTGGCGTCGGTGGTCAGGTCGAGGTCGGCCCCCGGGCGGACCCGGCCGAGCAGCAGGTCGCGCACGATCCCGCCGACCAGGTAGGCGGCGTGGCCGGCCGCGTGGAGGCGGTCGGCCAGGGGATTCACCTCGTCGAGGATCGGCTGCAACCGCTCGGGGATCACGTCTGGTCAGGCTAGAGGCCGCGCCCGGTCGGCCCCGGCCGGTATCAGGCGCCGGTGGCCCGCTTGTGGGCCAGCTCCGCGGCGAGGATCGAGTCACGCCCGGGGCCGCCCCCGCTCGGGGCCTCGGGGTGCAGGCGGTCGCCCGCCAGCGCGACCAGCGCGGCGGCGGTCGAGTCCCGCAGGGCCTCGAGGTCGTAGCCGCCCTCCAGGAATGCCAGCACGTGTCCGGGCTCGACCAGCCTGGCGAGGTCGGCCGTCATGTCCGCGTAGTCGCCGGACGTCAGCGCGAGCTCGGTCAAGGGGTCGGACCTGTGTGCGTCGAACCCGGCGGAGACAAGCAGCCAGGTGGCGCCGACCTCGGTTGCCAGCGGGGCGACGACCTCCTCGATCGCAGCCCGGTAGACGTCGCCGGTGGCGCCGGGGGGCACCGGGACGTTCACCGTGCGCCCGCGCCCCTCACCGTCGCCGGTCTCCAGCACCGACCCGGTGCCCGGGTAGAGCGGTGACTGGTGGAAGGACACGTAGGTCACGCGCCTGTCGTAATAGAAGGTGTCCTGGGTGCCGTTGCCGTGGTGGGCGTCGTAGTCGACCACCAGCACCCGCTGGCCGGCCTCGGCCAGCGCCGCGGCCGCCACCGCCACGTTGTTGAACAGGCAGAAGCCCATCGCCCGGGCCGCCAGGGCGTGGTGGCCCGGGGGCCGCACCGCACAGAACGCCGCGGTCGCGTCGCCTGCGGCCAGCGCCTCGATGGCGGTCAGCCCCGCGCCGGCTGCGTGCAGGGCCGCGTCCCACGACGCGGGGCCGGCGGCGGTGTCGGCATCGAGGTGGCCGCCGCCGCTGCGGCAGAACCGTTCGAGCGCCGCGACGTACGTGGGGGTGTGGACCCGCTCGATCTCACGCTCGGTCGCCGCCCTGGCCGGCACCCGCACGAGATCCTCGCCGAGCCCCGACAGCTCCGCCCCGGCCTCCACGGCGATCAGTCGCTGAGGTCGCTCGGGATGCCCGTAGCCGGGGTCGTGATCGACGTAGCCGGGATGCGTGACGAACAGGATGGACATGTGGGATGCACGCTAACCGGCAGTTGTGTCACCCCGGCACGTGACGGGGTGGACGCGTTGCCTACTCTCAGGGGGATGACCCTCGTCACCGCCGAGCGATCCGGTGACGGACGGCGGCGACCGCCCCACGCACGATGAGCCTGTTGCGCACCCCCCTCCGGTCCGGCTCCCGGCTGCGCGCCCGCCCGTGGCAGGGCGACGAGCGCGTGACCCACGTCGCGCCCGCGGGCGACTTCCTCGGGCCGCTCACCGCGGACGACGTGCGGCGGTCGCTGCGCCCGCTGCGCCGGGCCGGCTATCAGGTCGCGCTGACCGCCGCGCTGCCGCGGTCCGACCAGCCCCCGTTCCTCGAGGTCGGCTTCGAGGAGATCGAGCGGTTGCACCTGCTGCTCCACACGTTCGACCGGCTCGATCCCGCACCTCCACCGGACGGGTGCGACATCCGGCGCGGCCGGCGCCGCGACCACGACGAGGTGCTGGCGGTCGACCACGCCGCGTTCGCCCCGTTCTGGCGGCTCGACCAGGTCGGGCTCGACGAGGCGTTGGCGGCCACGGTCAACGTCCACTTCCAGACCGCCCGGGCGGGGTCCCGCATCGTCGGCTATGCGGTGTGCGGCCGGGCCGGGCCCCGCGGCTACGTGCAGCGCCTGGCCGTCGACCCCTCGGCGCAGGGCCGGGGCGTTGGCGCCGCGCTGCTGGCCGACGGGATGCGCTGGCTGCGGCGCTGGGGCGCCCGCGACGCGCTGGTCAACACCCAGGAGGGCAACGACCGGTCGCTGCGGCTGTACCAGCGCGCGGGCTTCGTCCTCCAGCCGGACGGCTTGGCGGTGCTCCGCCTGTTCCTCGAGCGCGCCGGATGACC
>DASRJM010000093.1:0-17909 GCA_035649475.1 Acidimicrobiales bacterium | reverse complement strand
CACCGTGGGGCGAGACGGTCCCGCACCACTTTGCCCATGGCGTTGCGCGGCAGCGCGTCCACCACGTGGACCAGCCGCGGCCGCTTGTAGGGCGCCAGGCGCCCAGCCGCCCACGCCAGCACGGCCTCGGCGTCGAAGCCGTCGCCCGGCTCGACGTAGGCGGTGACGACCTCGCCCCACTCCGCCGACGGCGTCCCGACCACCGCCACGTCCACCACCGCGGTGTGGGACCGCAGCAGGTCCTCGATCTCCCGGGGATAGACGTTGTAGCCGCCGGTGATGATGAGCTCCTTGGCCCGCCCCACGATCGCCAGGTAGCCGGCCTCGTCCCACGAGCCGACGTCGCCGGTGCGGAACCAGCCGTCCTCGGTGAAGGCGGCGGCAGTGGCCTCCGGCCGCTGCCAGTAGCCGGCGAACACGTTGGGTCCCCGCACCAGGATCTCGTCGCCCGCGGGGTCGAGCCGGACCTCGACGCCGGGCAGGGGGATCCCCACCGTCCCCGGCCGCCGCTCGCCCCCGACCGGGTTCGACACGAGCATCACTGTCTCGGTCATGCCGTACCGCTCGACCACGGCGTGCCCGGTCCGCTCGGCGAGGTGGGCGTGGAGGTCTGCGTCCAATGCGGCCGACCCGGACACGCACAAGCGCAGCCCCCGCAGCGCGTCGAGGTCGGGCGCTGCCGCCAGCCGGGCGTACATCGTCGGGACCCCGAAGAACAGCGTCGCTCCCAGCGCGGGGTCGGCGGCCGCGGCCAGGACCTCGTCGACCGCGAACCGGGGATGGAGCACCGCCCGGGCGCCGGCCAGCAACGTCCCGTGCAGCCCGACGCCGAGCCCGTGCATGTGGAACAGCGGCAGGCTCAGGATCAGGCAGTCCTCCTCGGTCCACCGCCACGCCAGCCGCAGCCCCTCGGCGCTGGCCAGGAGGTTGCCGTGCGACAGCAGCGCGCCCTTGGGCGTGCCGGTGGTGCCCGACGTGTAGGGCAGCAGCGCCGCGTCCCCCGGCCCGACCGCGTCCAGCGGGGGTTGCGGCCCGTCCGGCAGGTCCACGTCGGTGCCGGCCACCGCCGCGGGGCCGCCGTCGAGCGCCGACGCCGCCGCCCGCAGGTCCGGGTCGTCGAGCAACGCCGCCCGGGGCCGGGCGTCCGCGGCGATGACCCCCACCTCCCGCGGGGTGTAGG
This sequence comes from Acidimicrobiales bacterium, assembly GCA_035649475.1. Lineage (GTDB taxonomy): Bacteria > Actinomycetota > Acidimicrobiia > Acidimicrobiales > VFJN01 > ZC4RG19. The sequence goes on along the minus strand of DASRJM010000093.1, from coordinate 16,729 downwards.
CGGCGTTGACCGGGACGACCACGTAGCCGGCCCGCAGCGCGGCGCAGTGGGCCACCACCAGGTCGACCGACGCCGGGCCGGACACCAGCACCCGGTCGCCGGGGACCAGCCCGGCGGCCGCCAGCCGCCCGGCCACCGCCCCGGTGCGCTCCAGCAGGTCGGCGCCCGTGGCCCAGGTGCCGTCCGGATCCCGGACCACCGGCCGGTCGGGGTGCGCCCGCCACCGGGCCGCCCAGGCCGCCGGCAGGCTGCCCGCTGCGGTCAGGTCCAGCCCGCCGGGTTCGACGCCCGGTGGCAGGTGGGCGGCCCAGGCGGGCGCAGCGGCGGTCGTCACCCGATCGACAGTACGGAAAACGTCCGGGCACGGCACACTGCCGGGGATGGAGGCGAGAGAGGCGAGCGAGGCGAGCGAGGCGCGGGTCTCCCCGCTGGAGCTGTTCTTCGACCTGGTGTTCGTGTTCGCGTTCACGCAGGTCACCGGCACGCTGACCGCCGATCACACCGCGGCCGCGGTCGGGCGCGCGGTGCTGGTCTTCGCGGTGCTGTGGTGGGCGTGGGGCGCCTACGCCTGGCTGACCAACGCCGTGAACACGTCCGAAACCGGCCCCCGCCTGGTCATCCTGGCCTCGGCGGCGGCCATGCTCGTGACCGCGCTGGCGGTGCCCACCGCCTGGGGTGACGGGGGCGTGGCCTTCGCACTCGGCTTCCTGGTGGTGATGACCCTGCACGCCGTGCTCTACCTGCTGGCGGGCGAGAACCCGGAGACGACCCGGGCCGCCATCATCCGGCTCGCCCCCACCAACATCGGCGCGGCGCTGGTGCTGGTGGTAGCAGGCCTGGTCGACGGGACCGCCCGCACGGTGCTCTGGGTGGTGGCCGTGGCCATCGTCTACCTCGGCCCCTACGTCACGGGCGTGGCCGGCTTCACCGTCAAGCCCGCACACCTGGCCGAGCGCCACGGGCTGATCGTGATCATCGCCCTCGGCGAGTCGGTGGTGGCGATCGGGGCCGGCGGCGACGACATCACCGTCGACTGGGGCCTGGCGGGCGCGGCGCTGGTGGTCATGGCCCTCATCGTCGGGCTGTGGTGGGCCTACTTCGACCACGAGGCCGAGGCCGACGAGGCCGCCCTCACCGCCGCCGAGGGGGTGGCGCGGGCGCGGATGGCGCGGGACGTCTACAGCTACCTGCACATCCCGCTGGTGCTCGGGGTCGTGTTCGCCGCGGTGGGGATCCACGAGGCGCTGGTCCACCCGGGCGAGCCGCTCGACCCGGTGTTCGCGGCCGCGTTCGCCGGCGGGGTCGTGCTCTACCTCGGCGGCCTGGCCGCGATCCGGCTGCGGCGGGGCAGCCGCGCCGGCGTACCGTGCCTGGCGGCGCTGGTCGTGGCCGCCGTCATGATGTGGCTGGGCGCCGAGGTCGACGCCCTCGTGACCGCCGGCGTCCTCGCCGCCGCGGTCCTGGGGGTGGCGTACGCCGAGCGACCACGCAGCGGGGTGCTTGAATCGACGGCGTGACCTTGGACCCCCACGCCGCGGCCGCCCACGTCGAGAAGGCCTGGACCGACGACATCGTCCCGGTCCTGCACGACTACATCCGCATCCCCAACGTCTCGGTGGCGTACGACGCCGAGTGGGCCGAGGCGGGCCACATGGCCCGAGCCACCGAGCTGCTGCGGCAGTGGTGCGAGGACCGGGCCCGGGCGGGCCTGCCGGGGGCCACCGTCGAGGTCCAGGAGCTGCCCGGGCACTCGCCGCTGCTGCTGGTGGAGGTCCCCCCGGCGGGCGGCGGGCGGGCCGACGACACGGTGCTGCTGTACGGCCACCTGGACAAGCAGCCGCCGTTCTCCGGCTGGCGGGAGGGCCTCGGGCCATGGGATCCGGTGATCGAGGGCGACCGCCTCTACGGCCGGGGCGGCGCCGACGACGGCTACTCGACCTTCGCCTCGGTCACGGCGCTGGAGGCGGTGCAGGCCGCCGGCGGATCGCACGCCCGCTGCCTGGTGCTGATCGAGGCCAGCGAGGAGTCCGGCAGCCCCGACCTGCCCGCCCACCTCGACGCGCTCGGCGACCGGCTCGGGTCCCCCTCGCTGGTGATCGCGCTCGACTCGTGGTGCGGCGACTGGGACCGGCTGTGGACCACGACCTCGCTGCGGGGCCTGGTCGACATGGTCCTCGAGGTGCGGGTGCTGGAGGAGGGCGTCCACTCCGGCTCGGCGGGCGGGGTGGTGCCGTCCAGCTTCCACATCCTGCGGCGGCTGCTCAGCCGCATCGAGGACGAGAGCACCGGCGCGCTGCTCCCCCGGGAGCTGCACGTCGTCATCCCGACCGAGCGGCTGCGCCAGATCGCCGCCACCGCCCCCGAGCTGGCCGACCTCACCCATCTGTTCCCGTTGTCGGGCGACACCCGCCCGGCCCGGCCCACGACCGAGCAGCTGCTCATCGCCCGCACCTGGGAGCCGTCGCTGGAGGTCGTCGGCATCGGCGGTGCACCTACTCCCAAGCGGGCCGGCAACGTGCTGCGGCCGTCGACGGCCGTGAAGCTGTCGGTGCGCATCCCGCCGACCGCCGACCCGGAGGCCGCCGCCGACGCCCTGGAGGCCCGGCTCACCGAGGACCCGCCGTTCGACGCCACCGTGACCGTGACCCGGGGCATGGCCGAGCCCGGCTGGCACGCGCCCCCGGAGCGGTCGTGGCTGACCCGGGCGCTCGAGCGGGCGTCGGTGGCCGCCTTCGGGCAGCCGCCCCGGGCGCTCGGCGAGGGCGGCACGATCCCGTTCATGGGCATGCTGGGCGCCCGGTTCCCCGAGGCCCAGTTCGTGATCACCGGCGTGCTCGGGCCCGAGTCCAACGCCCACGGGCCCAACGAGTTCCTCCACCTGCCCACGGCACGGAAGGTGACGACCGCGGTCGCCCACGTGCTCGACGCTCATACGAGATCGTGAGCATCCTCCCAGGTTGAGCGGCTGTACTGCGGGGATGGGAGGGCCCGCCGTGCTCGTCGTCGACGACGACGAGTTCATCCGCGACCTGGTGTCGAGCGCGCTGCGCATCGCCGGGTTCGCCACCGTCACCGCGTCGGCAGGCCTGGAGGCGCTGGGCGTCGTGGAGCGGGATCGCCCCGACCTCGTCGTCCTGGACGTCGGACTGCCCGGGATCGACGGGTTCGAGGTGTGCCGGCGGCTGCGGCAGGCCGGCGACCAGACGCCCGTCATCTTCCTGACCGCCCGGGACGCGGCCGAGGATCGGGTCAGCGGGTTCACCCGCGGCGGCGACGACTACGTCACCAAGCCGTTCAGCCTGGAGGAGCTGGTCGCCCGGGTGCGGGCCGTGCTGCGCCGGACCCAGGGCGGTCCGGCGGCGGGCTCGGCCGGCGACGGCGTCGAGCCCAGCCGCCACCGCTACGACGACCTGGAGCTGGACGAGGACACGATGCGCGTGGCCCGCGCCGGCCGGGCGATCCAGCTCTCGCCCACCGAGTTCAAGGTCCTGCGCTACCTGATGCTCAACCGGGAGCGGGTGGTGTCGAAGGCCCAGATCCTCGACCACGTGTGGGACTACGACTTCGCCGGCAAGTCGGGCGTCGTCGAGAACTACATCTCCTACCTGCGCAAGAAGGTGGACGCGGACGACCCGCCGCTGATCCACACCGTGCGGGGCTTCGGCTACGTGCTGCGCAGGGACCCGTGATCCGCCGGCGCCTCACCGCCATGGTGGTGGCGCTGGTCGCCGTGCTCGGCGGCCTGGCGGTGGTGGTCGCCGTCCGCACGCTGGAGGCGCGGCTGGTCGACGACATCGACCAGGAGCTGGAGGGCGTGCCCCCGAACGTCGACCGGGAGTCCGCCGCGGAGCTGCGCCGCCAACTCGCCCCGGGCCTGGAGGACGCCCGGAGGGTCGCGGTGGTGCGGGTCGGGCCCGGCGGCGCCATCGTGTCGAGCCTGCCGTCCGGCCCCGAGACCGACCCCGACCCGCTGCCCGACGTCACCGGGCTCACGGCGCCCCGCGGGCCGTTCACGCTCGGCGGCCAGGACGGCGGGCCCCGCTACCGGGCCGTGACGTCGACGCTGCCGGGCGGCGGGGTGCTCGTGACCGCCATCTCGATGGACGAGGTGGACGCGGCCGTCGCCGACGCCCGCCAGGTGCTCGCCGGGGCCGGGCTCATCGCCCTGGCCGTGATCGCAGTGGCGGCGTGGCTGGCGATCCGGCTGGGGTTGCAGCCGCTCGACCGCATGGTCGACACCGCCGCCCGCATCGCCGAGGGACACATCACCGAGCGGGTCCCGGTGCGGTCGCCGGACAGCGAGGTGGGACGGCTGGGCACCGCGCTGAACCGCATGCTCGACCGCATCGGCGACGCCCTCGACGCCCGGACCGCGTCCGAGCAGCGGATGCGGCGGTTCGTCGCCGACGCGTCGCACGAGCTGCGGACCCCGCTCACGGCCATCCGGGGCTACGCCGAGCTTTGCGGCCGGTCCGAGGTCCCGGCGCAGCGGGACGAGGCGATGACGCGGGTCGAGCAGGCGGCCGTGCGCATGGCCGGGCTGGTCGACGACCTTGTGCTCCTGGCCCGGCTGGACCAGGGACGGCCGCTGGCCCGGGACCCTGTCGACCTGTCGCACATCGTGCTGGATGCGGTGGCCGACGCCCGGGCCGTCGAGCCCGGCCGGCGCATCGACGTGATCGCCCCGGTGATCGGCACCACCGTGGTCGGCGACCGGGCCCGGCTGCGGCAGATCGTCGACAACCTGCTGGGCAACGTGCGGGAGCACACGCCGCCCCGCACCCCGGTGGCGGTGACGGTGGTCGGGCGCGGCGACGGCGTGATGCTGTCGGTGGGCGACGACGGGCCGGGCATGACACACGAGGACGCGACCCGGGCATTCGACCGGTTCTGGCAGGCGCCACCCTCGGAAGCGCACCCGCGGCGGGGCACGGGCCTGGGACTGGCGATCGTGGCCGACCTCGTCCGCGCCCATGGCGGCACGATCGACCTCGAGACCGCCCCGGGGCAGGGCGTCGGGATCACGATCTGGCTGCCGCCGGAGGTGCCGGAGCCCGCAGCCCACGATTCCCAGGTTTCTCCCAGCGAACCGTGAGGCTGCGTCGAGATGACGCGGCGAGAGTGGTGGCTGTTACGGAGAGTCGTCGAGGAGGCGGGATGAAGCTCGGGAGGCCTGCGGCGGGCGCCGCGCTTCTCGTCGCCATCCTCGGGGGCGCCACGGCCGGCGCGCTGCTGCTCGGCACGGCGGGAGCCGATCCCGGCGTGCCGGCCGAGGGGTCCACCACGGCTGCGGCGGGCCCGGAGCGCTGCGGTCCGGCGCTCGCCGCGGTCGTGGACGTGATCGGGGTGCCGGCCGTGGAGCTGCGCCGCGAGCTCGCCCGGGGCGGCACGCTCGCCGGGATCGCCGAGGCCAACGGCGTCGACCCGCAGGCGGTGGTCGACGCGGCGGTGGCGGCGTCGTCGGCCCGCATCGACGCGGCGGTGGCTGCGGGACGACTGACCGAGGCCCAGGCGACGCGGCGGCGGGAGATGCTGCCGGCTCGCGTGGCGGAGATCGTCGCGTCGCCGGGGGCGGGGTCACGTGCCCGTGCGAACGGCGGCCGGGCCGGCGGGCGCCCCGACGTGCTGGCCCGGGCGGCCGAGGCCATCGGCGTCCCTCGCACCGAGCTGCGGTCCGCGCTGGCCGGCGGGAGCACGCTGGCCGACGTGGCCGAGGCTCACGGTGTCGACCCGGCGACGGTGGTGGACGCCCTCCTGGCCCCGGCCAGGGGGCGGGCGACGGCGCTGGTCGAGGGCGACGGCACGCGGGGCGGGGCGGCCGCCTGCTGAGCGATCGGGTCGCCGGCGCCGTGTTCTCCCCGCGCGGCGCCGGGATCCGCACGGGAATCAGGTCTGGCGGAAGTCCCCCGTGAGGCGTCGGGATCAGGCGGGACGACCCCGACGTCCACGGGTCCACCGGCACCGGGCCTGTTGGCGGTACGCTTGGCGGTGCAAACGGAAGGCCCCGAGCGTCAGACTGGAGCTAGCCAGTCCGCTGCTCGGGGCCAACCTTTTCGGCAGGCGACCTCAACACCTTCGCCAACGGCGCCCGCTGACTCCAGCGCCCACCACCCGAGGGCGAACCCCCGAGGTGGCCCAGAGGTCTGTCAGTGGGAGTGACCCCACATCAGACGCCCCATCGGTTACCTACCGATCCCCCAGACCGCCGGTTTCCTCTGACTGAACTCGGGGGCGGACCCCCTCGCTCGTGTCGTCGGCTCGTGCTGCCGTGGTGGATGTGACGCATCTTGCGGGCGGCGAAACCCCACGTCAAGGGCTATTTCGCAAGTCACAGGGTCTTCCCCAGACATTTGCCATTCATCCCCAGGAGGCCCGACGTTCCCCACAGGACGACCCACAGGTCACCCACAGGTTTGACCGTGGCGCGAGGCTCCCCGCATGGCATCGATCGGCGTGATCGCGGACACTCACGATGCGATCGTTCCGTGGGATCCGGTCGGCGAGAAGGTGGCGGAGCTGTTCGCCGGCGTGGATCTGATCGTCCACTGCGGCGACCTCACGACCCCGGCCGTGCTCGACCAGCTGGCCGCCGTGGCGCCGGTGGTGGCGGTCCGGGGCGTGGACGACCCGCCGCCCGAGCCGCCCCGGCTCACCGAGTCACCCCGGGTCATCGACCACGGCGGTCACGCCGTCGGCATCGTCGTGGCCCTGGCCGACGACGGGCCGCCCGTTGCGCAGCTGTTCGACCGTCCGGTGTCGATCGTGCTGCACGGCGGGACCCATGCGGCCTCGGTCGAGGAGCGGGACGGCGTGCTGCTGGTCAACCCCGGCAGCCCGACGCTCGCCGACCGGACGACCGTCGCCGTCGTGGACCTGGACGGCGCGGCACCGAGCGTCCGCATCCTCGACGTCGAGGCCTGACGCCGTCAGGCGAACGTGAACTCCCGGTGGAACAGGTCGAGGACGGCCTCGTCGCCGAGCCGCTCGACCGGGCCCAGCGGCGGCCGCTGGTAGAGCAGCATCTCCAGGTCGCTCACGGCGCCCCGCAGCTCCAGGTCGCCCCGGGCGTGGGTGCGCTCGACCCGCACGCCCTCGGCGGCGAGCGTCAGCACCCACTCGGCCGGGTCGTGGTCGGTCCCGTGGAGGTGCAGGGTCTGGCCGCGGCGGTCGCCGTCCCGGCGGCGGTCGCCGGTGCGGGCGCCGGCGTGGGCGATGAGGACGAAGATCTCCTCGATGCCGTCGGCCGCCAGCGCCGGCTCGACCGGGTCGGGCGCGAGGCCGGCGCCGAGCTGGGCGTCGACCCGGTGGATCGCGAGCTCGTGGGCGCAGCGCCGGGCCACGAACGCGGCCGAGTGGTCGGTCGGGTGCCAGGTCCACACGTTCAGGTCCGGCGGCGATGCCCGCAGCTCGGCCACGAGGTGGTCGGCGACGGCGGCCAGCCAGCCCGGCCGGGACGCCGACCCGGGGTCGGTGTCGAACGGCCGCTTGGGCCGGCCGCCGCCCTCGCTCAGCACGTCGGCGTAGAAGGCGCAGAACTCGCCGACGTGGGCGGCCAGGTCGTCCAGCGTGTAGTCGGGGCAGGTGGGCACGACGGCCGCCGGGTCGCCCGCGGCGACCGCGGCGACGAGCGCCGCGCCCTCCCGACGCACCGCCGAGATGCGCTCCGCATGGTCCACGCCGGCCAACCTAGGGCCGCGTCAGGTGCTGAGCAGCAGGACGCAGGTTCCGTTGGCCGGCGCGGTGGTGCGACCGCCGCACGAGGCGCCGTAGGCCTCGTACACCGACCCGACATCCGAGTCCGTGTACAGGAAGTCACAGGCCGTCAGGTCGCCGGCCGTGCACGCGTCGACCGCCGGCGTGTAGCCGTCGACGAACCCGGTGTCGCAGCCGCCCTCGAACGAGAGCGGCACCCGGCCGCACCCGTCACCGTAGGTCTCGTACTCGGAGCCCGGCGGCGAGTCGGCGTACAGCACGTCGCAGGCCGCCAGGTCGCCGGCGGTGCAGCCATCGGTGAGCGCGTCGAGCTGGGGATCGTCGCCGTAGGTGAACGGCGGGTCCTCGGGCTCGGCGGTGGACGCCGTCGTGTCGGGGACGTCGGTCACCGGCGTGGTCACGACCGACACCGACGTCGTCGTCGTGGGGTCGGGCCCACTCCCCTCGTCGCCGCCCGAGAGCGCGAGCGCGGCCCCCACGCCGCCGCCCACCACCAGCACGGCCGCCACGATCGCCGCCACCGTGCCGGCCGAGGACCGCTTGGCCGGCGCCGGCGCAGCAGGCGACGCGGTCGGGCTCGCCGGCGACCACGGCGGCGGGGGCGGGGGCGGCGGGACCGGCGCCTCCTCGGGCGCCTGATCGTCCGCCGACCCGCCGTCCCCCGGCGCCGCGTGGCGCGCGAGCTCGACGTCGACCTCGGCGGCCACGTCGGCGAACACGTCCGAGCGCCGGCGCAGGCGCCGGAGCAGCGTGAGGGCCGCGGGCACGTCCTCCTCGCTGCGCAGCCGCTGGCGCAGCGTGCCGAGCAGGTCGCGCTGCTCGGACCGGCGCAGTTCCGGGCGCTCGAGCACCTCGGCCAGCTCGTCCATGTAGGAGATCGGCACCGGCGGGGGCGCGGGCAGCGGGGCGGGCAGCGGGGCGGGGTCCGGCAGCTGGACCATGGCCCGGGCCAGCTGCATCGAGTCCGACCCGTCGACCCGCTGCAGCCGGGACAGCGACCGCGGCAGCACGGCGTCGGGCACCGGCTGCCCGACGGCCACCGGGAGGATCGTGCGGTCGGTCGCCTCGGCGTAATCCAGCTCCGCCCGGCAGGCCCGCGACCGGAGCGACTCCTCGCACACGAGGAACACGAAGCACCCGCAGGTCCGGATGCGCTCGAGGATCGTGTCCCACCACTCCTGGCCTCCGCTGAGCGCCCGGTCGAGCCACACATCCTGGCCGAGCTGCTCGAGCTGGCCGGCGATGCGGCTCATCTCCGCGTTCCGGGCGCGGGGATAACTGCAGAACACCTGCGTCGTGCTCATGCGCCCTCCTTCGTCCGCCTGACCTCACAGAGCCCGGGAGGGCTGGCGTGATACAGGCGGGCCGGCGGCCGCACTAGCTTCGGGGCATGGCCGGAGGAGGTCACGGAACGAGGGCGGTGGTGGCGGCTCTGCTCGCCAACGCCGGCATCGCGGTCGCCAAGTTCGTCGGCTTCCTGATCACGGGAGCCGGCTCGATGCTGGCCGAGAGCATCCACTCGGTGGCCGACTCGGGCAACCAGGCGCTGCTGCTGCTCGGCGGCCGGCGGGCCAGGCGGGAGCCCACCCCGGAGCACCCGTTCGGCTACGGCCGGGAGCGCTACTTCTGGGCGTTCGTGGTGGCGCTGATCCTGTTCAGCCTCGGCGGCATGTTCGCCATCTACGAGGGCGTCGAGAAGATCCGCCACCCGCACGAGATCGAGTCGGTGGGCGTCGCCATCGCGATCCTGCTCGTGGCGATCGTGCTGGAGCTGCTGTCGTTCCGGACCGCCGTGGTCGAGGCGGTGGCGGTGAAGGACCCGCAGCAGAGCTGGTGGGGCTTCATCCGCCGCACCAAGCAACCCGAGCTGCCGGTCGTGCTGCTGGAGGACCTGGGTGCGCTCGTCGGCCTGGTCATCGCCCTCAGCGCGATCACCGTGTCGTCGATCACGGGCGACCCCCTCTGGGACGCTCTCGGCACCCTGTCGATCGGCCTGCTGCTCGTCTCGATCGCCATCGTGCTGGCCATCGAGATGAAGGGCCTGCTGATCGGCGAGTCCGCGACGCTGACCGACCAGCAGAAGATCGCGGCTGCCATCGAGATCGAGCCCAGCGTCCAGCGGCTGATCCACATGCGGACCGAGCACATCGGGCCGGACGAGCTGCTGGTCGGGGCGAAGATCGAGCTGATCGACGGCCTGTCGGTGCCCGAGGTCGTCGAGGTCGTCAACCGGGTGGAGACCAGCGTGCGGCGGGCCGTGCCCATGGCCCGGGTCATGTACCTGGAGCCGGACATCTTCCGCACCCACGTACCCAGCGACAGCACGGCGCCGGCCCACCTGCTCACGGCGGAGCCGGGGTCCGGGGACGAACCCGGAGCGGCCGGCGAGCCCGGGGCGGCGGAGCCCGACGCCGCCCGCGGACCGGACCAGCCGGCGGCCGAGTCCGCACGCGGGCCCGACGGCGAGCGGGAACCCGCCCCCCGGCAGGGCTGAGCGTGGCCACCCCGCCGGCACCCAGCGCCCGCGAGGTCGGCAGGGCCCAGCTGGAACGGCTCGGGCGGGTCATCCGCGAGCAGCGCAAGCACGCCGAGATGTCGCTGCGCGACCTGGCGGCCCGCACGAACGTCTCCAACCCCTACCTGTCGCAGCTGGAGCGGGGCCTGCACGAGCCGTCGGTCCGGGTGCTCAAGGCCATCGCCGGTGCGCTCAACATGTCGGCCGAGGCGCTGATGGTGCAGGCCGGCCTGCTCGACGGGCCCGCGGACGAGGGGACGGCCCCCTCGGTGGCGGACGCGATCCGGGCCGACCCCCGGCTCAGCGACGACCAGAAGGTGGCGCTCCTCGCGGTCTACCGCAGCTACGTCGAGGGCGACTCCTAGGGCACGGCCGGACGCGACGAGCCGCCCGGCCGAGGGGGGTGCCGGGCGGCTCGTGCGCTCTGTGAGAGCGGAGGGTGGTCGGGTCAGGCCGCGGCCTTGGTGGCCTTCTTGGCGGCCGGCTGGGCGGGCACGCCCACCAGCGGGGAGACGGCCTCGGCGACCGCCTTGACGATGTCGCGCTGGGCCTCGAGCAGGGCGGTGACGAACTCGTACTGCGAGTCGATCACCTCGGTCGGCCGGGGCAGGTTCGCCGGGTAGGTGACGTTGGGCAGCCGGTCGTCGGCCAGAGCCACACCCTTGCGGACGTACTCCACGATGGGGGCCTGCAGGTCGCGGACGGCGTCCACCACCTTGGTCTCGGCGTCGGTGACGGTGGTGAGGAAAGTCATGTGCTAACTATACCTAGCAAACCGCTTGGCAAACCACGTGACTTTCGACACGTGCCTCCGGCGACAAATCCGACCCCCGGGGTCGCCTTTTCAGCAGGCCGGTCGCTAGGCTCGCCCGCGGGCGCTCGACCAGCACGCTTCCGTCTACCCGGGCACCCTGGAGGACACACATGGCGATTCGACTTGGCGACGACGCTCCCAACTTCACCGCCGAGACGACCGAGGGCGAGATCGACTTCTACGACTGGAAGGGCGACAGCTGGGCGGTCCTGTTCTCGCATCCCAAGGACTTCACCCCGGTGTGCACCACCGAGCTCGGCCGGGTGGCCGCCCTGAAGCCGGAGTTCGACAAGCGGGACGTGAAGGTGATCGGCCTGTCGGTCAACGGCCTCACCGATCACGAGGGCTGGAGCAAGGACATCGAGGACGTCACCGGCTCGGCGCTCAACTACCCGCTGATCGCCGACCCCGACAAGGCGGTCTCGGACCTCTACGACATGATCCACCCGAACGCCAGCGACACGGTCACGGTGCGCTCGGTGTTCGTGATCGGTCCGGACAACAAGGTAAAGCTCACGCTGACCTACCCCCAGTCGACCGGCCGCAACTTCGACGAGCTGCTGCGGGTGATCGACTCGCTCCAGCTGACGGCCAAGCACAAGGTGTCGACGCCCGCCGACTGGCAACAGGGCGAGGACGTCATCATCATCCCGGCCGTGTCCGACGAGGAGGCCAAGGAGCGCTTCCCCGAGGGCTGGGAGACGAAGAAGCCGTACCTGCGGGTGGTCAAGCAGCCCACCTGAGGCCGGAAGGCATTCCCGCGTCCCGGGCCCGCGGATCGCGACTGAGGGACGTCGGAAAGGAATAACTTGCGGGCCGTGGGGCCCTTACCGCCGAGCCGGTCAATAAACCGCTGGGCGATCGCGGCGGGAACCGTGCACGCGACCAAGGTCTACGGCCAGGGCGATACGGCCGTGACGGCGCTCCACGACGTCACGGTCGGGTTCCCGGCCGGCCGGTTCACGGCGATCATGGGCCCGTCGGGGTCGGGCAAGTCGACGCTGATGCACTGCACCGCCGGCCTCGACGCCCTCACCCGCGGCAAGGCGTTCATCGGGGACACCGACCTCGGAAGGTTGTCGGAGCGGGCCCTCACCCGGCTGCGGCGTGACCGGGTCGGGTTCGTCTTCCAGGCGTTCAACCTCGTCCCGACCCTCACCGCACTCGAGAACATGACGCTCCCCCGCGCCCTGGCCGGCAAGCGCGTCGACCGGGACTGGCTGGACTACGTCGTGTCCACCGTCGGCCTCCGCTCCCGCCTCGGCCACCGCCCGGCGGCCCTGTCCGGCGGCCAGCAGCAGCGGGTGGCGGTGGCCCGGGCACTCGTCAGCCGGCCGGCGATCATCTTCGCCGACGAGCCCACCGGCAACCTCGACAGCCGGGCGAGCCACGAGATCCTGGCGTTCATGCGGCAGGCCGTGGACGACATGTCCCAGACGATCGTCATGGTCACCCACGACCCGGCGGCCGCGTCGTACGCCCACCACGTGCTGTTCCTGGCCGACGGGCGGATCGTGGGCGAGATGCCCCAGGCCAGTCCGGACCAGGTGCTGGACCGGATCAAGAGCCTGGACGGCCACCCCTGATGCCCGGCGTCGTGGCCAAGTTGTCGCGGCGGGACCTGCGGGCGCACCTCGGGCGCTACGTGCTGACGTTCCTGGCGGTGGCGATCGGCGTCGGCTTCGTGTCGGGCGTCATCACGCTCACCGACACCATCGGCCGCACGCTCGACGACCTGTTCGCCGGCTACAACGCGGGCACCGACGTGGCCGTGCGGGGCGAGGGCCAGTTCGAGCTGGACGCCGCGTTCGGGGGCGGGGTCGCTCGGCCCCGCATCGACGCCACCATCGCCGACGAGGTGTCGGGCCTGCCGGGCGTGGACGCCGCCGAGGGCTACGTGCAGGGCTATGCCCGGCCGATATCGGCCGGCGGCGAGCCCTTCGGCAACCCCAACTTCGGCCAGCCCACCATCGGCACCAACTGGGGCGAGGTCGACGCGCTCAACCCGTTCGAGCTGGCCGACGGCCGCGAGCCCCGTGACCCGACGGAGGTGGCGTTCGACCGCCGCACGGCCGAGGGCACCGGCTACGCGCTGGGCGACACGGTCACGTTCCAGACCCAGAGCGGGGTCCACGAGGCGACCCTCGTCGGCATCGTCACGTTCGGGACCGCGGACAGCCCGGCCGGGACGTCGGTCACGCTGTTCGACGCCTTGACCGCCCAGGCGTTCCTCAGCGGTCCCGGCCAGGTCGACCTGATCGCGGTCGAGGCCGCCGAGGGCGTCACGCAGACGGAGCTGCGGGACACGGTGGCCGACGCCCTCGCCGGCGTGAACGTCGACGTGGTCACCGGCGAGACCCTGGTGGCCGAGAACCAGGCGGCCGCCCGCGAGACCTTCACCGGCATCCGCACGTTCCTGCTCGTCTTCGCCCTGATCTCGGTGCTCGTGGGGTCGTTCGTGATCTACACCAGCTTCTCGTTCATCGTGGCCCAGCGGCAGCGCCAGGTCGCGCTGCTGCGGGCGCTCGGCGCAGGGCGCGGGCAGGTCCTGGCCGCCGTCGTGGTCGAGTCGCTGCTGGTCGGCGTGCTGGCGTCGGTCGTCGGCTACGCCGGCGGCGTGTCACTGGCGGCCGGGCTGGCCGGGACGTTCGTGCCCGGGGCCGAGGCGGTGATCCAGCCCCGGTCGCTGGCGATCGCCCTGGCGGTCGGGACGGTCGTGACGATGGCGTCGGCCGTGTTCCCGGCCGCGCGGGCGTCCCGCGTCCCGCCGGTGGCGGCCATGCGGGACGTCGCCATCGACACCAGCCACCGGTCACTCGGCCGGATGGTGCTGGCGACCGCACTCGGCATCGCCGGCGGCGTGACGCTGGCGGCCGGCGCCGCCGGCCAGGAGCTGGGCGGGCAGTCGCCGCTGCGGGTGTCGGGCCTCGGGATGCTGGGCGTGTTCCTGGCGCTCATCGTGGCGGCCCCGGTCGCGGCCCGGCCGGCGGCGCTGGTGCTCGGGCGGTGGCTGCCGGTCGTCCGGGGCATCGTCGGCCGGCTCGCCCAGCAGAACGCGGCCCGCAACCCCAAGCGCACCGCGTCGACCGGCTCGGCGCTCATGATCGGCCTCGGGATCGTGTCGCTGTTCCTGGTGGTCAACGCCTCGCTGCGGGCGTCGCTCGACGACACCGTCGACAACCAGTTCCGTGGCGACGTCGTGATCGACAGCGGGGGCACGTTCGTCAGCGGCGGCCTGCCGGGCGAGATCGCCGACGACGTCAACGCCCTGCCGTCCGTCGACGCGGCCACCGGCATCCGCTTCGGCTTCGCCCAGATCGGCGGCTCGCCCCACGGCATGCGGGCCATCGACCCCGTCACCGGGTTCGACCTGTTCGACATCGAGGTGAGCGCCGGCGACGTGTCGGACCTCGACGAGGACGGCATCGCCGTGTTCGCCGGCATCGCCGAAGAGAACGGATGGGGGGTGGGCGACGAGGTCCCGGTGGTCTTCGGCGAGACCGGGGAGATCCCGTTCACGGTGGCGGCCCTGCTGGCCCGGCGGGACCTCACCGGGCCGTACGTGATGGGCACGGACGCGTTCGACGCCAACCTGCCGGACGTGGGCGACGCGCAGATCTGGATCCGCCTGGCCGACGGCGTCACCGTGACCGAGGCCCGGCCGGAGCTGGAGCAGGTTGTCGCGTCGTTCCCCTCGGCGGAGGTCCAGGACCTCGAGGAGTTCAAGGCTGCGATGAAGGGCCAGTACGACATCATCCTGGTCCTGGTCAACGCCCTGCTGGCGCTGACGATCGTCATCGCCATGATCGGCATCGTCAACGCGCTGATCCTGTCGGTCGTGGAGCGGACCCGGGAGATCGGCCTGACCCGGGCGGTGGGCGCCACCCGCGGGCAGGTCCGGTCGTCCATCCGCTGGGAGGCGCTGATCATCTCGGCCTTCGGCCTGGTCGGCGCGCTCGCGGTGGGCGTGTTCTTCGGCTGGGTGCTCGTCCGGGCGCTGTCGGAGCAGGGCTTCCGGGTGTTCGCCCTGCCGGCACCGCAGCTGGCGGTGTTCGCCGGCGTGACCGCGGTGCTGACGCTGGTGGCGTCGGTGCTGCCGGCGGCGTGGGCTGGCCGGCGGCGGATCCTGTCCGCCATCGCCGACCAGTAGCGCGGGCCTAGGTGGGCGCCCGGCCGGCCCGCTTGGCCCGGGCGCTGCGGACGCGGCGCCGGACCCGCCGGCGGTTGGGCAGGTGCCCGCCGTCCAGAACGATGGCGGCGCCGGCCCGGACGGTCGCGTCGGCGTCGCCCGCCGCGGCCCGCCCGACGGCGGCCGCAGCCTCCGGGCTGCGGTCCGCGAGCTGGGCCGTCACCCGCAGCGCCTTGTAGCGGGTCTCGGCCGACGGGTCCTCGGCCAGCAGCCGCGACACCGCCGGCACGACCTCGGCCACGCAGACGCCCGACCCGCACCGCTCGCACGAGATGCCGTGCAGCGCGATCTCGCGGACCGCCGGGATCGGGTCGGCGAGCGCAGCCGCGAACGTGGCGGTCGAGTCGTCGCTGGCGTAGTGGTCGAGCAGGCCCAGACACGCCTGGCGCACCACCGGGCTGCGGTCGGCGAGGGCGGCGGCCTGGACGTCGGCCACGGGCAGCTCGGCCGCCAGCGCCTTGCGGCCGCGCGGCGTCGCCTCCTGCCAGCGGCGGAGGAACGCGCGCACGTCGCTCACGGCCGCCAGAATGCCCGCTCATGGCACTCGACCCCGCAGCATTACCGCCGGAGGTGGCGGCGTTCACTTCCGAGCGCCACCTGGCCACGCTCACCACCCTGCGTCCCGACGGCACCCCGCACGTGGCGCCGGTCGGCTTCAGCTGGGATCCGGAGGCCGGGCTGGTGCGGATCATCTCGTTCGCCGCCGCCCGCAAGGTCTGCAACCTGGCCGGGGGCGGGCGGGCGGTCGTGTGCCAGGTGGACGGCGGCCGCTGGCTGTCGTTCGAGGGCCCGGCCACCGTGACCGGCGATCCGGGCCGAGTGGCCGAGGCCGTCGGCCGCTACGCGGCCCGCTACCGCCGGCCCGGCGAGCGGCCGGACCGGGTCGCCATCGAGATCGCCGTCGACCGCGTGCTGGGGCGGGCGTGAGCCCCGGGGCCGAGACGGGCTACTCCGGGACGCCGCTGGCCCGGAAGCTCGGCATCTGCGAGGGCGACACGATCGCCGTGCTGGGGGCGCCGGAGGGGTTCGCCCTGCCCGACCTGCCCGATGGCGTCGAGGTCCGCGGCGCGGCCCGGGGCCGGTACGACGTCGTGCTGTCCTTCCACACCCGCCGGGCGCACCTGGAGCGCCGGTTCGCCACGCTGTGCCGGGCCACCGAGCCCGCCGGCGGCTTGTGGATCGCCTGGCCCAAGCGCGCGTCCGGCGTGCCGACCGACATCACCGAGGACACCGTCCGGGAGGTGGCGCTGCCCACGGGCATGGTCGACAACAAGGTGTGCGCCATCGACGCCACCTGGTCGGGCCTGCGGCTGGTGCTGCGCAAGGAGCTGCGCCCGCCGGTCACTCCTCGCAGACCCGGTTGATGATGATGCGCGGCCCGCGGTCCCAGGTGATGTAGCCCCAGAACCAGTTGAGCAGCACCGACAGGCGGTTGCGCAGCCCGGCCACGTACAGCAGGTGCAGCCCGAGCCAGGCGAACCAGGCCAACGTGCCCCGC
>DASRJM010000092.1:0-6707 GCA_035649475.1 Acidimicrobiales bacterium | reverse complement strand
GGCGACGACGACCTGCTGGCGCCGTCCCCCGCCCGGCCGGCGACCGGCGGCCGGGTGCTGGACGTCACCGCCCGGGACGACCGGCCGGCCCGCGCACCGCTGCCGGCGGCGCCAGCGCCGGCCCCCGCGGCTCGGGTCGTGTCAGCTGTGCCGGCGGTCGCCATCGGCCTGGCCACCCCGATCGCGCCGGGCGCCCATCGCCCGTTCGTGGGGCGCGACGGCGATCTCGCCGCGCTGCGCTCCGCCATCGACCGGGCCTGCGTCGGCGAGGGCGGGGTGGCGCTCGTGACCGGAGAGGCCGGCATCGGCAAGAGCCGCCTCGTCGAGGAGGCGACCCGCGACTGCGCCGGCCGGGGCGTGGCCGTCGTGTGGGGTCGGGCCTCCGAAGCGGGCGGCGCACCCGCCTTCTGGCCCTGGCTCCAGGTGCTCCGTTCGGCCGCCGACGCCGCCGCCCGCAGCGACCTGGCCGAGGATGCCGGCGACACCGGCCTGCTGGCCCGCCTCATCCCGGTGTTGGCGTCCCCGGCGGGCGTCGCCCAGCCCGAGGCGGTCGCCCCGGCGGACGACGAGGGCGCCCGCTTCCGCCTCTTCGACGCCGCCTGTCGCTTCCTGCTGCGCCGGGCCGAGCGCCAGCCGCTGGTGGTGGTCATCGAGGACATCCAGTGGGCCGACGAGTCGACGCTGCTGCTGGTCGAGCACCTGACCCCGCTGCTGCCGGGCTCCCGCCTGCTGCTGGCCGTGACGTGCCGCGAGGTGCACGTCGACCGCCACCACCGGCTCACCGCCACGCTGGCCGAGCTGACCCGGGTCTCGGTGGTCACGGTCGGCCTGCGGGGCCTCGAGGTCGAGGCGGTGGGCGAGCTCCTCCGTTCGTTCACCGGCGAGGACTGCCCGCCCGCCACCGTCGAGCGCATCGCCTCCCGCACGAACGGCAACCCCTACTTCGTGGGGGAGATCGCCCGCCTGGGCAACGACCGCCTGCCGCCCACCATCGCCGCGGTGGTCCGCAACCACCTGCGGTCCCTGACCGACGACCAGTTCGACATCCTGTCGACCGCGGCGCTGATCGGACGGGAGATCGACCCGGACCTGGTCGCCGACGTGGCCGACGTGAGCGACGCCGAGGTCGAGGACGCGCTCGACGTGGCGGTGACGGCCAACATCGTCGACTCGCCCGGCCGGTCGCTGCGGTTCGTCCACGCCCTCGTGCGCGAGGTCCTGGTCGAGGACGTGCCGCTGCACCTCCGCCGGCAGCGCCACCGCCGGGTGGCCCGGGCGCTCGCCGGCTTCGACGACCACCGGCTCGACCAGGCCGCCCACCACTGGTTCGTCGGCGCCCGGCCGGCCGACGTCGGGGAGGCGGTCCCGGTGTCGCTGCGGGCCGGGGTCCGGGCGTCGTCGCTGCTCGCCCACGGCGAGGCCGCCCGCCACTACGACCACGCCGTGTCCCTGCTGGCCATGGACCCGTCCGCCGACCGGCGCCGTCGCTGCGACGTGCTGCATGCCCTGGGCGAGGCCCGGATGCGCAACGGCGAGATCGCCCCCGGGCAGGCGCCGATGCTGGAGGCGCTGTCGATCGCCCGGGAGATGGGCGACGGGCCCCGCCTGGTGCGGGCCGCGCTGGCCTACTGCGGGCCGCCCCGCATATCCCGCCGCGACGAGCTGGCCGCCTCGCTCGTCCACGAGGCGCTGCGCTGGGTCGACCCCGACGCCCAGCCGTCGATGGCCGCCCGCCTCCACGCCAACCTCGCCCTCATGCCCTCGATCGAGTTCCCGGCGGCCGAGCACGCCGCCCGGGGCGTGGCGCTGGCCGAGCGGACGGGCGACCCGGCCGTCCTGTCGACCGCGCTCGGCTCGCAGTGGTGGCGCTGCTTCGACACGGCCGACGTCCGCAAGGCCTACGAGACCGGGCAGCGCCAGCGGGGGGCGGCCCGGGCGGCCGCCAGCCCCGAGCTCGAGATCGACGCGGAGATCAACCTGCTCGAGACCGCCTGGTACCTGGGCGACCGCGACGCCCGCGCCTCCGGGCTCCGAGCGGTGCGCCGGCTGGCACAGACCCTGCGGATGCCGTGGTACGAGGGCATGGCCGCCACCTACGAGGCCCGCGAGCGCATCGCCGAGGGCAACCTGACCGACGCCGAGGCCAAGGCCGACCCGCTCTACGACATCGCGGTCGCCGAGGGCCAGAACATCGGCGGCGTCTATGGCGCTCAGCAGTTCGGGATCGTCTCGCTCCAGGACCGCGAGGCCGAGTTCGAGCCGATCATGCGGGCGATGGTCGACGCGGTGGCCGAGGAGCTGCTGGACGTCGACGTGTCGTACCGGGCGGCGCTGGCCCGCCACTACGCCGAAGCGGGCCGGACCGACGACGCGTCCCGGTTCTACCAGGGCCTGTTCGACGACGACCTCGAGGCCCCTGGCCAGCTCTACGGCTGCCATCAGGCGGTGGTGCTCGGCATGGTGTCAGAGGCCTGCATCGTGTCGGCGTCCCGGACCGAGGCGCCGATGCTGCTCCGGCTGCTGAAGCCCTGGCTGGGCCTGCACCTGCAGGTCACGCCCTCGCTGTACCTCGGGCCCACGTCCCTCTACGTCGGCCAGCTCGAGCAGGTGCTCGGCCGCATCGACGACGCCGTCGCCCACCTGGAGCAGGCCGTCGACGAGGCCCGGGGCGCGGGCGTCGCGGCCTGCCGGCCGATCCAGCCGGAGGTCGCGCTGGCGCGGGCGCTGGCCGAGCGCCGCCGCCCGGGCGACGTGGCCGCCGCCACCGAGCTGCTGGCGGGGGCCCGACGCTCGGCCCAGCGGCTGGGCCTCGTCCGGTTCCTCCGCCAGTGCACGGCGGCCGAGGCGCTGCTGTCCCCGGCGCGCTGAGCATCGCACCGGCGGCGGTGTGTCAGCCGCGAGCACAATGGGAACGCCTTGACCATGCCCGCGCAGTTCGCCGACCGCCGTGACGCGGGGCGCCGCCTGGCGCCGCTGCTGTCCGACCTCGCGGGCGAGGGCGCCGTCGTGCTGGGGCTGCCCCGGGGCGGCGTCCCGGTGGCGGCCGAGATCGCGACGGCGCTCGGGGCGGCGCTGGACGTGCTGGTGGTGGGCAAGATCGGGGTCCCCGGCCACGAGGAGCTGGCGCTGGCGGCGGTGGCCGACGACGGGCGGGTGGCCCTCAACCCCGGCGTGATGGCGTCGGTCGGGCTGGGCCGGGACGACGTGGCCGCGCTGGCCCGCCGCCACGCGGCCGACCTGGCCCGCAGGGCCCGGGAGCTGCGGGGCGACCGGCCGCCCGAGCCGCTGGAGGGCCGGGCCGTGGTGGTCGTCGACGACGGCATGGCCACCGGCGCCACCATGCGGGTGGCGCTCGACGTCGTGCGCCGGCGGGACCCGCGGCTGCTGGTGGCGGCCGTGCCGGTCGCCGCGCCGGACGCCCTGGCGATGGCGGCCAAGGAGGCCGACCGGGTCGAGTGCGTGATGGCGCCGCCGTCGTTCCGGGCCGTCGGTCCCTGGTACGCCGACTTCACCCAGGTGAGCGACGCCGAGGTCCGGCGGCTGCTCGCCGCGTGAGTCAGCGCCGGCGCAGTGCGTTCGTGACCCGGGCGACCAGCGGGTCCGCGAACACCTCGGAGAGCGGGATCGGCAGGGCCAGCGACCAGTTGGGCCGCTCGTCGGTCGTGCCGGGCAGGTTGGGGCGGCGGGGGAGCGCCAGCGCGTCCTCCAGCGAACCCGCCACGAGCATGCTGGGCGCCGCCGCCAGCCGCTCGTGGGCGGCGACGATCACGTCGTCGACCGGCGCGTCGGGGCCGAGGCCGGTGAGCCGCATCAGCCTGCCGGCGAGGTGCTGGAGCGCGTCCTGGTCCGGCTCGATGCCGGCGGCCCGCTGGTCGGCCGCGTCCTCGCCCGACCACACGCCGGCCACCGTCGGCAGGTCGTGGGTCGACATGGCGGCCAGGGCCTGGGCCGGGTAGTGCTCGGGCGGCGCCTCCTCGAACCACGCGACCCGCATCGACAGCACGCCGGCGGCCTCGAGCGCGCCGCGGACCTCGGGCTCGACGGTCCCCAGGTCCTCGCCGACCACCACGGCGCCGGCCCGCATGCTCTCGATGGCCAGGACCGCCAGCAGCTCGTCGCCCCGGTAGCGGACGTAGGCGCCGTCCGCCGGCCCGCCGCCGGGCGGGATCCAGAACAGCCGGAACAGCCCCATCACGTGGTCGATGCGCAGCCCGCCGCCGTGGCCCAGCGCCGCCCGCCACAGCGCCGCCAGGGGGGCGTAGCCCGCGGCGCGGAGGGCGTGGGGGACGAACGGCGGCAGCCCCCAGTCCTGTCCGGCGCGGTTGAACTCGTCGGGTGGCGCGCCGACCCGCACGCCCGTGGCCAGCATGTCCTGGAGCGCCCAACCGTCCGCCCCGTCGGGGTCGACGCCGATGGCCAGGTCGGTGAGCAGCGGCAGCGGCTCCTCGGCCCGGCCCAGCTGGTCGGCGGCCAGGAACTGCAGCCAGGCCCAGAAGGCCACGCGGTCCCGGTTGGCCCCGGCGAACTCCGCCACGCCCGGGCTGCCGGGGTGGCGCTGGTCGTCGGGCCACGACCGCCAGCCGGCGCCGTGGTGCTCGACCAGGGCGCAGAACCGGGCGTAGTCCTCCAGCGCGTCGCCCTGCTCGTCCCGCCACCGCTCGAAGCGCAGATCAGGGCCCTGCTCGGCCCACAACACCTCCAGCGCGGCCTTCTTGTGGGCCCAGGCGGCGTCGCGGTCGAGCAGCGGCCGGTCGTTCAGCCGCCGGGCGCCGGCGGCGTGGGCCTCGACCGCGGGGTGGCCGGCCGCCCCCGCCACCTCCTCGATCCGCAGCGCCACGGGGGTGAGCCACCGGCGGCTGGACGGGAAGTAGGGGCTGGGCTCGACCCGGTCGGTGGGCAGGGGGGCGTGCAGCGGGTTGACCGCCACCATGCCCCCGCCGCGGGCCGCGGCCCACGTGCCGAGAGCCCGCAGGTCGGCGAAGTCGCCGACGCCCCAGCTCTCCGCCGACCGGCAAGCCGGCAGCTGGACGGACAGCACCCACTCCCGCAGGTCCGGCGGGAGGTGGCAGCGTCCCGGGGCGGCGATCAGCCGCGTGACCGGGCCGCCGTCGAGCGGGGCCAGGTCGTGGTAACCGACCGGCAGGTCGGCGGGCAGGTGATGCTCGACCCGGCGGGCCTCCCCGCCCTCCACCCGCAGCTCGCACGGCCCGAGCAGCGACGGGGTGTCCCCGGCCCGGACCACCCACAGCGGGTGCTCGGGGGCCGGCGGCCCGTCGCCCTCGGCGCCCATCGCCTCCCTCAGGGCGACGCGGGTGGCCTCCGGCGTGGCGTGCCAGTGGCCGCGCACGTCGAAGTACCCGTCATCGATGCCCCAGGGGTCGGCCATCGCCCGCGCACGGTACCGCCCGGCTGTGCGGGGATCACTGGGTGACGGAGCTGGGCGCGGTGCGGACCGCGGGGCGAGCGCTGTTCACCGCGGCGATACCCGCGATGGTCAGGCCGCCGCCCACGAGCAGCCGCCACTCGAACGGCTCGTCGAGCACCACGATGCCGACGACGACCGCCACCACCGGGATCAGGTACGTCACCAGCGAGGCCTTGGTGGGGCCCATCTCGGCGATGATCCGGTAGTTGAGGACGTAGGCCAGGCCGGTGCCGAGCACGCCGAGCAGAACGACCGATGCCACCCGGCTGGGCGTCAGCTCCACCCCCTCCGCGAACGACGTGGCGGCGGCGATCGGGAACAGCATCACGGCGCCGGCCGTCAGCTGGCCGGTCGATGCCACCAGGGGTGGGATGGCCACGAGATGGCGCCGCATGTACACGAAGGCCAGGCCGTAGCAGGCACCGGCCAGGACCGAGGCCATGGCCCCGGGCAGCGAGGAGCCGTGCAGGTCGGAGGCCCCGACCCCCGCCGCCGTGGCCACACCGACGACCCCGACGCCCAGGCCGGCGACCTGCACGCGGTTCAGCCGCTCGTGCAGCGACGCCGCCGCGAAGAGGGCCGTGAACAGGGGGGTCGAGGCGTTGAGGACCGCGGTGAGGGCCGAGGTCACGTGCTGCTCTCCCCAGGCCAGGAGGGTGAACGGCAGGATGTTGCCCACCAGCGCCGCCACCGCGAAGTGCCGGACCATCCCCCGGTCCGTGGGCACCTCGCCGCCCCGGTGCCGCAGCACCAGGTACAGCACCCCCGCCCCGAGCGCGATGCGGGCCCACGCCACGGTGGTGGGCGTCAGGCCCTCGCCGGCCACCTTGATGAAGAGGAACGACCACCCCCAGATGAAGGCGAGGACGACGAGGCGACGCATAAGGGGGCAGTCAATCAGCGGATCACGGCCGATCCGCAGGCGTTTCCGCTCGCCGGCAAGCACCGGGGGTGCGTCTCCGGCCACCTAGAATCGGTTCATGTCCAAGTCGACGGTCGAGCGGCGCCTCACGCAGGTCGCCGGGCGGCTGCGCCAGCTGCGCGAGGAGCTCGACGTGAGCGCCGAGCAGCTCTCGCACCTGTCCGACGCCGCCGACGACGCGCGCCTTCGGTCCCTCGTGTCCGAGACGCCGCTCGCCGACCGTGACCACCGCCAGGCCGAACGCCACGCGGAGGCCATGCGCAAGCACCGGGCGAAGGTTCTCGACGAGATCGCGAGGTTGGAGCGCGACCAGGACGACTTGCTCGATCGGCTGTCCGCCGAGTCGAAACCGCGCTAGAC
>DASRJM010000091.1:0-12642 GCA_035649475.1 Acidimicrobiales bacterium | reverse complement strand
GCGCCGATCACGACGGCGTGGGAGGTGGGGACGGGGCTCATGCGCCCAGCGTCCGCCCCGAGGCCCCTGCCCGACATCGGCAGGATGCCTTAGGCCCCCCTTATTCGCACGAGAGGCCGCGCGGACAGGTGCACTGCTGCGCCTTCGGCGGCTGCGCCGCCGAAGGTCAAACGATGCTGTATTTCCGCTCTTGGCGCCTTCGGCGCCGGGCCGCTGGTCCACGGCCGCGCCTGTCGGCGCAGCCTCTACACGGTGACCGTGGCGCCGGTGGTCGCGACCTCGACCGGGCCGCCGAACGCCGCCGCGGCGTCCCGCCGCTGCGCCTCCGGGTCGACGCCCGGAACCACGTGGGTCAGCAGCAGCCGGCCGGCGCCCATGCCCCGTGCCAGCGCGCCCGCCTGGCGGGCCGACAGGTGCTGGACCTCGCCCTCGTCGCCGGGCCGCAGCGACGCTTCGCACAGCAGCAGGTCGACGCGGTCGCCCAGGTCGCCGACCTGCCACGCGGGGCCGGTGTCGGCGCTGTACAGCACCGCCCGCCCCCCGGCCTCGGCCCGCACCGCGAGCGTCTCCACCGGGTGGTCGGTGAGGCCGAAGCGCAGCGCCACCGGGCCCACGTCCACCGCGTCGCCCGGCCCGATCGTGTGCCACGCCAGCGTGGGCGCCAGCTCCTCGAGGAGCGTGGCCGCCAGCCGCTCCGTCCCCGCCGTGCCGTAGACCGGCAGGTCGCCGACGCCGAAGACGTAGCGGAGCGCGTTGCGCAGCAGGGTCAGGTCGAGCCAGTGGTCCGGGTGCTCGTGGCTGAGGACCACGGCGTCGACCTGCCGGGGATCGATGTGGGCCTGCAGGTTCGCCAGCGTCCCCGCCCCCAGGTCCACCACCACCGCCGTGGCGCCGGCCCGCAGCAGGTACCCGCTGCACGCGTCGCCCGGCCCGGGATACGTGCCTGAACAGCCGAGGACGGTCAGGGTGAGCAGGTCGTCCATCGCACGCAGCGTAGGCAGCGCGCGGGCCGATGTGGGGCCGGTCATCCGCATCCGGTAGACCCGTCCGGATGGAGTCTCTGCTGGCGGCCCTCGGGCTGGTATTCGTGGCGGAGCTCGGCGACAAGACCCAGCTCGTGGCGCTGGGATTCGGCGCCCGCCACCGCATCGCCCCGGTGCTGGCCGGAATGGTGGCCGCCTACATGGCCACCAACCTGCTGTCGGTGGTGGTGGGCGGCCTGCTCGGCGCCACGCTGCCGACCCGGGCCATCGGCATCGCCGGCGGCGTTCTGTTCCTCGGGTTCGCGGCCTGGACCCTGCTCAAGGGGGACGAAGATGACGTGGACGAGGCGGCGGACGGCACGGGCGACCGGAACGTCGTCCTGACGGTCGCCACCGCCATGTTCGTGGCCGAGCTGGGCGACAAGACCATGCTGGCCACGGCCACGCTGGCCGCCCAGGGCAACCCGGTGCTGGTGTGGGTGGGCGCCACGATCGGGATCATCCTGGCGGGCGGGCTCGGCGTGCTGCTGGGGCGGTGGTTCGGCGCCCGCCTGCCCGAGCGGGTCACGCGCATCGGGTCGGCCGTGTTGTTCGCCGTGTTCGGGCTGGTGCTGCTGGTCACCAACCTGGTGTGACGAACGATCTCGGTCGGCTCAGGTCTCGAGTGGTTTGAGGGCGCCGGCCAGCTCGGCCAGCTCGGCGTCCCAGTCCTCGGCGTCGGCCAACGGGACGACCACGAACTTGGAGGCGCCCACGCCGACGAACCGCTCGACCTGGCGGCGCAGGCCGTCGATCCCGGACGGGACCACCTCGCGGGGGTCGAGGCCGGGTCGCCGGGACGCCACCACCCCGGCGATCGCGTCGGGGAGCTCGCCGCGTGTGTAGAGCACCAGCACGCCCAGGTGCTCGGTGTCGATGGCCCGGCCGTGGTCGCCGGCCACCTTCGTGATCGTCGCCCAGCCCTCCTCGACCTCCGCGGGCACGGTGAACGACGGCAGCCAGCCGTCCCCCAGCCGCCCGGTCCGGCGCAGCTCGGACGGCGCGGTGCCGCCCAACCACACGTCGATCGGGTCCTGCAGGGGTCGGGGCCGGATCGTCACACCGTCGACGTGGAAGTGTTCGCCGTCGTGGTGGACGTCGTCCTCGGTCCACAGCCGGCGCATGAGCGCGAGGGCCT
Source organism: Acidimicrobiales bacterium (assembly GCA_035649475.1). GTDB lineage: Bacteria > Actinomycetota > Acidimicrobiia > Acidimicrobiales > VFJN01 > ZC4RG19. The sequence goes on along the minus strand of DASRJM010000091.1, from coordinate 10,482 downwards.
CGTCGAACAGGCCGGCCCGGGCGCCGGGCTCGACCCCGAAAGCCCGGTGCTCGGCCGGCACCGGCGCCCCCAGCCCCAACGCGGGGAGCAGGCGGCCGCCGGACAGCCGGTCGAGGGTGGCCAGGCCCTTGGCCAGGACCACCGGGTTGCGGCCCGGCACCACCAGGACGCTGGTGCCCAGCTTGAGCGTGCGGGTGCGGCCGGCGGCGACGGCCAGGGCGACGAGCGGATCGGGGGCCGGGCCGGTCAGCCGCTCGCTGAGCCACAGGGAGTCGAACCCCCGGGCCTCGAGCGCGTCGACGAAGGCAGGAAAGCGCTCGGCGTCGCCGGCGAGCGTCTGGGTGCCCAGCCCGAACCCGATCCGGATCTTCATGGCCCGCCCGCGGCCTCAGACGGCCCGGTCGGCTTTGCGGGCCGTCTTGCGCGTCCCCCGCTTGGCCTTGGCCTCGGTCTTGCGGGCGGTGCCCTTCGCAGTGCCCTTGGTCCTGCTGACGGCCTGCTTGGCCTTGGCGGTGATCTTGCCCATGGGGAACCTCTCCTCCTAGAAGACGATGAGCCGCTCGGCGAGGGCGGCGACCTCGTCGAGGTCTCCCGTCCATGCGCCGGTGGAGAGGTACTTCCACCCACCGTCGGCGAGAATCACGACAATTGTCCCGGACTCGATCTCGGAGGCCACCTTGGCCGCCCCGGCCAGGGCCGCACCACCGGAGATGCCGGAGAAGATTCCCACTTCGACCAGGCGCCGGGTCCACACGATCGACTCGCGGGGCCGGACGATGCGCTTGCGGTCGAGCAGGTCCGGCCCACCCCACTTCTCGTACACCGGGGGGATGTAGCCCTCGTCCAGATTGCGTAGTCCCTCGACCCGCTCGCCCAGCGGGGGCTCGATGGCAACGACCTTGACCTCGGGGTTCTGCTCCTTGAGGAAGCGGCCCACCCCCATGAGCGTCCCGGTGGTGCCGAGGCCGGCCACGAAGTGGGTGATCTCGGGGCAGTCCCGCCAGATCTCGGGGCCCGTGCCCTCGTAGTGGGCGCGGGGGTTGGCCTCGTTGGCGTACTGGTACAGGAACACCCACTCCGGGTGCTCGTCGGCCAGCCTCTGGGCCCGGCGCACGGCCCCGTTCGACCCCTCCTCGCCCGGGCTGAGGATGATCTCGGCGCCCCACACCTCGAGGGCCTGGCGGCGCTCGACCGATACGTTCTCCGGCATGACGATCTTGATCGCGTAGCCGCGGGTCCGGGCGATCATGGCCAGGGCGATGCCGGTGTTGCCGGACGACGGCTCGATGATCGTGCGGCCGGGGGCCAGCGTGCCGTCGGCCTCGGCCTCCTGGACCATCGACCAGGCGATGCGGTCCTTGACCGACCCGGCCGGGTTCTGGCCCTCCAGCTTGGCGAGGATGCGGACGTCGGGGTTGGGGCTCAGCCGGCTGACGTCGACGATCGGCGTGTCGCCGATGAGGTCGAGGACGGAGGCGTGGACGGTCATGGGGGAAGGTCCTCGTCGATCCTTGAAATCCGAGCGGTCAGGTCGACAATGCTACCGACCGTCCAGCCCGACCGCCTCTTCCGCCACCTCGCCCGCCGCGATCCGGTACGACCGCAGGACCGCCGACTCGCGCTTGAGCGACACGATCACGTAGTGCCACGCCGGGTCCGGGGCCTGGGCCACGTCGGTGGGCGACGGGTAGGCCTCGGTGTGGGTGTGGCTGTGCATGACGCCGACGATCTCCCGCCCGCTGCCCTCGGCATCCCGGTCGGCCCGCAGGTGGTCCCCGGGGTCGACCGTGTACACCCGGCTGGACTCGGCGGCGTTGCGGCACGGGTAGAACCGGTCGGCGAGGTCCGAGCCGGGGGCGGCGGCCAGCAGCCCGCACGCCTCGTCGGGCAGGCCGTCGTAGGCGTGCGCCACCATCTGGCGCCACGCGTCCTCGGTGAGCCGGAGCACGGGCGGGGACACTAGCGGTACCCTGCTCAGTCCCCCTATGGCTCGCGACACCCGCTCCGGAACCAAGCTCATCGCCGCCAACCGGCGCGCCCGGCGGAACTACGAGGTGCTCGAGACCGTCGAGGCCGGGCTGGTGCTGCGGGGCAGCGAGGTGAAGTCGCTGCGAGCCGCCCACGCGCAGCTGGGCGACGCCTACGCCCGCATCGACGGCGGCGAGGCGTGGCTGGTGTCGATGCACATCGCCCCCTACGACCACGCCCAGAGCCACAGCGGCCACGAGCCCGACCGCCGGCGAAAGCTGCTGCTGCACCGGGGCGAGGTCGACCGGCTGCGGGCCATCGTCGACGAGCAGCACCTGTCGCTCATCCCCCTGTCGCTGTACTGGAAGGACGGCAGGGCCAAGGTCGAGCTGGCCCTGGCCCGGGGCCGCAAGACCTACGACAAGCGCCAGGCGCTGGCCGAGCGGGACGCGGCGCGGGAGGCGGCCCGGGCCGTCGCCCGGGCGGATCGGCGGTAGTGGTGTCGACCGCGGGCCCCGAGCCGAACGCCACCATGGCGGAGCTGTGGAACGGCATCTCCGGCGAGAACTGGCTGATCCACGACGAGCTGCACGACCGGGCGCTGGCCGCCTGGGGCGAGGCCGTGCTCGGCGCGGCGGCACCCGGGCCGGGCGACCGGGTCCTCGACGTGGGCTGCGGCACCGGGGCGATGACCCGGGAGGCGGCTCGCCGGGTCGCGGGCGGCACGGCGCTGGGCGTCGACAACGTCACGTTCACCGTGGCCGACGCCCAGGTCCACCCGTTCGCGCCGGCGTCGCTCGACGTGGCGCTGAGCCGGTTCGGCGTCATGTTCTTCGACGACCCGGTGGCCGCGTTCGCCAACGTGGCGCAGGCGTTGGCACCGGGCGGGCGCCTGGCCTTCACGTGCTGGGCCCCCGTCGAGGAGAACGACTGGTCTCGGCTCCCGGCCGCCACCATGGCCGCCCACGTGGGCCCGCCGAACGCCGCCCCCGGCGCCCCGGGCCCCTACTCGCTGGCCGAGCCGGCCCGGGTCCGGGAGGTCCTGACCGGCGCGGGTTTCGCCCGGGTCGGCATCACGAAGGCGGCCAACCCGATGTACCTCGGCGCGGACGCCGGCGAGGCGTTCGCTCACGTCGGCAGCAGCGGCATGACCCGGGCTCTCCTCGACGGCAAGGATCCGGCGGCGGTCGACGCTGCCCTGCGGGCGCTGTGGGACCTGTGCCAGGACCTCGACCGGGGCGACGGCCTCACGCTGCCGGCGATGGCCTGGCTGGTGACCGCCACCCGGACCTGAGCCGCCCCGTAGCTACTCCGGCCAGCCGACGATCGGGGCCACGAGGTCGGCGACGTCGACGACCACGTCGAGGCCGTCCCGACCCGCCAGCCAGTCGGCGTTGCGGCCGTGGAGGTCGTCGTCGGGGTCGAAGCGGTTCAGCACCACGGTCAGCGGCCACCGGGCCAGCGCGTCGGCGGCCAGCCGGACGCCGCTGATCGTGCCGAGGCCGGCGTGGGCCACCAGCACGATCCGCTCGGGGCGGAGGGCCGCGGCCAGGTCGACCGTGTCGCCGTCGTCGGCCAGCGGGGAGCGGACGCCGCCGGCGGTCTCCACCAGCCCGACCCCCACGCCGGGGGCCCAGGCCAGCTCGCCCGCCAGGTCGGCGATGGTGAACGCGGGGCGGCCGAGGGCCTCCGCGGCCATGGGCGGGGCCATCGCCACCGGGTACCAGCGGTGCTTGGGGCACACGACGACCGGGTGGTCGCCGGTGGCGTGGGCCAGCAGGCCGGCGTCGGTGTCGGCCGCGTCGTCCCCGGCGTCGAACGACTGGGCCGGCTTGCGGGCGGCGACGATGAGCCCGCGGGCCCGCAGAGCCCGGGCCAGCCGGCAGGCGACCCAGGTCTTGCCGACCTCGGTGCCGGTGCCGGCCACGAGGACCAGGCGCTCAGGGCGGGGGTCCACCGGGCCCGCCGATGGCGGCGACGGCGGCAAGGGCGGCGATCAGCCGGTCGACCTGGTCGTCGGTGTGGGCGGCCGACAGCGTGACCCGCAGGCGCGACGTGCCGGGCGGGACCGTCGGCGGACGGATGGCCGGGACGAGCAGGCCCGCAACCAGCAGCCGGTCGGCGGCGGCCAGGGCCGCGGCCTCCTCCCCCAGGACCACCGGCACGATCGGCGTCGGGTGCCCGGGCCGTAGGCGGTCGACGTGGGACCGGAGGCGGGCCACCAGCTCCGTGCCCTCGCCCGAGCGGACGACCCCCAGCGCGGCCAGGGCGGCGGCGACGTCGGCAGGCGTCGGGGCGGTGGTGAAGATGAACGGCCGGGCCCGGTTCACCAGCAGGTCGACGTAGGCGCGGGGACCGGCCACGAACCCGCCGAGCGAGCCCAGGGCCTTGGACAGCGTGCCCATCCGCAGCACGGGCACGCCGCCGACCGAGACCTCCGGGCCCAGCACGGCATGGGCCTCGTCGAGGACCAGCAGCGCGTCGTGGCTGGCACACAGCTCGGCCAGACCGCGGACGTCGGCCACGTCCCCGTCCATGGAGAACGCACTGTCGGACACCACCAGCGCGGGCCCGACGACGTCGGCCAACAGCTTGGCGACGTGGTCGAGGTCGGCGTGGCGGTAGACCCGGACCCCCGCCCGCGCCAGGCGCGCGCCGTCCACGATCGAGGCGTGGTTGAGCTCGTCGGACAGGATCGTGACGTCGGGCCCGCCGAACGTCGCCAGCAGCCCGAGGTTGGCGGCGAAGCCCGTGGGGAACAGGACTGCGGCCTCTGTCCCCTTCCAGGCGGCGAGCTCGGCCTCCAGCTCGCCGTGCAGGGGTCGGGACCCCACGACCAGCCGGGAGGCGCCGGTGCCGGCGCCCCAGCGGTCGAGGGCGTCGTGGGCGGCGGCCACGACCGCCGGGTGGTGGGTCAGGCCGAGGTAGTCGTTCGATGCGAACGTGACGACCGGGCGGCCGTCCACCGTGCCGGTGACCGCCCCGGTGGCGTGCAGGTCGCGAGGCTGGCGCCAGCGCCCGGCCGCCCGCACGTCGGCGAGGCCGCCGGCGACCCGCACGTCCCAGCCCCCTGTCACGCCCCATCCCCGGTGACCTCGGCGATGGCGGTGGCGAGCGTGTCCACGATCCGCTCGACCTCGGCGTCGCCCACGGTGAGGTGCGGCATCAGCACGACCACGTCGCCCAGCGGGCGCAGCAGGACCCCCCGGCGGACCGCGGCCGCGCACACCCGGCGGCCCCAGCGCATGCCGTCGGCCGGCGGGGCCAGCTCGACGCCGCCCATGAGCCCGCACAGCCGCACGTCGGCCACCGCTGGCAGCGGGGCCAGGCGCTCGGCCGCCAGCCGGCGCAGCGTGTCGGCCCGCGCCGCGACGTTGGCCAGCACGTCCTGCTCGTCGAGCAGCCGAAGGTGGCGGAGCGCAACCGCCGCGGCCAGGGCGTTCCCGCTGTAGGAGTGGCCGTGGTAGAGCGTGCGGGCCGACAGGTCGGGGCCGAGGAACGCGGCGTGGACCCGGTCCGACGCCACCGTGGCGGACTGGGGCAGGTAGCCGCCCGTCAGGCCCTTGCCGATGGCCAGCAGGTCGGGCCGCAGGCCGCACTGCTCGCTGGCGAACAGCGTGCCGGTCCGGCCGAAGCCGGTGGCCACCTCGTCGCAGATCAGCAGGACGTCGTGGCTCCGGCAGGCCTCGACCAGCGGCCCGTAGCCGTCCGGGTCGGCCAGCAGCATCCCGGCCGCCCCCTGGACCAGCGGCTCGACCACGACCGCGGCGAGGGTCGAGCCGTGGGCGTCCACGAGGGCGGCGGCCGCGTCCAGCGCCCGGGGGTCGTCGTAGCCGGGGGCCCGCAGGACGCCGAAGCGCAGCGGGTCGAACAGGTCGGTCCCGAACCCGCCCGCGCCCAGCGACAGGGAGCCGACGGTGTCCCCGTGGTAGGCGTGGCCGAGCGCCACGTAGCCGGTGCGGCCCTCGACGCCCTGGTTCGCCCAGAACTGGAAGGCGATCTTGAGCGCCTGCTCGACCGCCGCGGCACCGTCGGAGGCGAACAGGAAGTGCGGCCGGTCGACGGGGACGACGGCGGCCAGCGCCTCGGCCAGCTCGATCACGATCCGGTTGCCGTTCCCGAGCAGCGTGGAGTGGGCGATGCGGTCGGCCTGGTCCCGCAGCGCGCGGTCCAGCTCGGGCACCCGGTGACCCAGCGTCGTGACCCACAGCGACGAAATGGCGTCGAGGTACCGCCGACCCTCGACGTCGATCAGGTCGTGGCCGTCGCCGGCCTCCACGATGATCGGCTCGTTGTCGAGATAGCACGCCATCTGCGTGAACCCGTGCCACACCACGGCGGCATCGCGCTCCCCCCAGGGCCGGGCGTCGACCATGGGGACGCAGCGTGCCAGGCCGCGGGGTGCGGAGCGAATCAAAGAGGTCGGTAGAGTAGAGAGGCTCTTTGACAAGGGGCTGATCGGTTTCGACGTCGGGACCGGAAGTCGAATCGTGCGACCGGAGTTGCTCAGACTCCTTAAACGGGGCACCAACACAACTGCCGACGAGCAGTTCGCTTTCGCCGCCTGATAACCAGGTGGTCAGAGAGCAACAGCGACCCGTGAGGGCACGCGGGGCCAGATCACCGCAGCCCGGCAACAGAAGCGGTGGTTGACGGCGGGAAAGACCGCTGACGGCGAGAAAGAACGCTGACCTCAGGGAACAGACCTGGCGGCGGCCTCCTCGCGAGGCCCACCGACCCGGCGGTGCGGCAGCCGTAGAGCCGTAGACCTCGGGAATGGTCGTAGCGCGGTCGCCAACCGCTCGGCGGACGGGGGTTCGATTCCCCCCAGCTCCACGGTTGTGATGTCGCGAGACATCGGCAACGCCCGAACCCCCGGGTGGGTTCGGGCGTCAGCTGTTTTGGCTCCTCGACTTCTAAACCGGCCGCCAGCCGTTCGAGGACCGGTTGCCCGCGGCCGAGATGGTGGCCGCGCGCCTCGGCAGCAGCGGCCGGTCATGAGCTGGATCAACCTCGGCGAGGTCTCCTACGTCGAGCTCATGGTCGGGGGCTCCCTGGCGCTGGCGCGACCTCCGGTGACCGCCTCGGCGCACGACACATGACGGCTCTGTTAGACACGTGGGCGCCCGGGGAGGGGAACCATGGTCCGCGTCCACGCTCGCGCTCGGGGATCGCTGATGGCGTCGTGCGTCATCACCGCCGGCCTGGTCGTGGGCGGTGCCCCGGTCACGCGCAGCGCGCCCACACAGACGCCGCCGCTGGCGGACGGCGACAGCGGCGAGCTGCTGTACGTCACGGAAGGCAACCGGCTCCGGCGGCTCGACGTCGACACGATCGGCACCGGTGCGCTCGTCGAGGACGTCCTCGTCGAGTCGGCCGGGAGGGACCCCGAGAACGGCCGCGACATCAACGGCGAGATCTGTCCCCGTCCCGACGGCGCGGACGGCTTCGTCGCGGGCGAGGACACCGGCCAGCCGTCACCGCCCGCCGGGTGGGGCGTGTTCGATGCCGACGGGACGCAGGTCGGCAAGCTGACGGCCACGTACCAGACGGCGGGCCCCGAGCCGTTCGGCTGCGCCTTCGCACCCGACGGCACGCTGTTCACCACCGACGTGGGCACGCAGGGCTTCGGCACCCCCAACGGCCAGCTCGTGCAGTGGTTCCCGCCCTACGACACCTTCCCCGGCCCTCCGGGCGCCTACCCGGCCACCGACGAGGTGTCGACCTCGTTCTGCAAGCTCGCCACCGACCTGGGCACGGCGGGGGCCGTGGCGGTCGACGACCAGGGGCGCGTGTACGTGGCCGAGTCGTCCGGCCTGCGCATCGTGCGGTTCTCGCCGCCGTTCCCCACCGGGCCCGACGCCGCCGGCGGGTGCGGCGGCACCGACGCCACCGGCGCGCCGGTCGCCGACGCGGTGCAGCGGGAGGTCCTGATCACCGCGAGCGAGGGCATGCTCACGTTCTCGGGTCTGGCGTTCGCCCCCAACGGCAACCTCTACGCCGCCAGCGTGCTGACCGGCGGGATCGCCGAGTACGACCTCGACGGCAACCTGGTCCGCTTCCTCGTCGAGCCGTCCGGCACCACGCTGCCCACCCCCACGGGCAACCCCCAGGGCATCGCCGTCTCCGCCGACGGCACCGTCTACTACGCCGACCTCGACCTGCTCGGAGCGCTGCCCGACGTCGGCCCCGGGCCCAACGGCAAGGTTCGCCGCATCCGCTTCGACGAGTCCGGCGACCCCCGACCGCCTCAGATCGTCCGCCAAGCCCTCGCCTTCCCCGACGGTGTGGCGCTGCTGCCCGGCGACCTCGAACCCGACGAGCCGCCGCTCCCGCTCGAGTGGCCGACGCTCGCGGGCGGCGACCGGCGCCAGTTCTCCAACGGCGGCGAGACCGACCTGACGACCGAGACGGCGCCGCAGCTCATCGAGCGCTGGCGGTTCCGCACCGAGGCGGTCGTGACCTCGTCGCCGAGCGTGGCCACGGTCGATCTCCCCGCTGCCGGGCCGACCCGCGCCGTGTTCTTCACGTCCTGGGACGGGTACGTCTACGCGCTCGACTGGGCCACCGGGCGCGAGCTCTGGCGGTTCGCGTGGGAGGAGCAGCCCGGCGCCTCCTTCCCGGCCGCGGGGTCACCGACGGTCGCAGACCTCGACGGTCGCCGGGTGGTCGTCGTGGGCGCCGGCGAGACCCTGTATGCCCTCGACGCGGCCACCGGCGCCGAGGTCTGGCGCTTCGCCGCGGGCACCGGCTGCCGGGACTCCGCCAGCGGGCAGCCGCCGGGCCTGTGCGGCTTCGCAGGGGAGCGCAACCAGGTCGAGACCGCGCCGATCGTCGCCGATGGTGTCGTCTACTTCGGCATGGACGTCAACGACGTGCCCACCGGCAAGGGAGGCTTCTACGCCCTCGACGGCGCCAGCGGCGTGATGCGCTGGTTCTTCGACCCCGAGAGCGGGATGGTCTGCCGCCCGAACGCGTCCGACGCCGTGCGCCGCTACGACGGCTACCACAGCGAGGCGCAGCTCGGCCTCCCCGCCGGCTTCCTCGCCACCCGACAGGGCTGTGACGCCCCCCGGACGCCCAACGGGTGCGGCAACATCTGGTCGTCCGCGGCCCACGACCCCGACCGTCAGCTCCTGATCTTCGGCACGAGCAACTGCGATACCGACGACGATCCGTCCACGCCGGTTCCCCCGCCGCCGATGCCGCCCTACGACGAGGCGGTGGTCGCCCTGTCGACGGACGGGACCCCGCAGTGGAGGTGGCGGCCGCGCGAGGTCGACAACGACGATCTCGCCTTCGGCGGCGCACCCAACCTGTTCAGCCTCGTCATCGGCGACGAGGTCCGGGACGTCGTCGGCGTCGGCAACAAGGACGGCACCTACTACGTGATCGACCGGGAGGGCCGCAACGTCCGCAACGGCGTGTCGTGGGACGACCCCGAGGCGGCCACCGGCCTGCCGTACTGGCAGACCAAGGTCGTGGCGGGCGGTGCCATCGGGGGCGTCATCCAGACGGCGGCGGTCGACGAGGCGTCCCGCCGGGTCTACTTCTCGACCGGGCCGGGCGAGGAGGTCTTCTCGCCCCAGCGCCCGACCGTCCACGCGCTCGACATGGACACCGGCGAGATCGTCTGGCAGAACGCGGCGACCTCGGGCCTCGCCGGGGACGCCAGCTACGGCCCGACCAGCGCCGTTCCCGGCGTCGTCATCGCCGGCAGCGTGATCACGCCGCACCTGCGCATGTACGACGCGGAGGACGGCACGCTGCTCGACGACCGCACGGTGGGCGAGCCCGGCACGTTCTCGGGGGTGGCATCGGGCGCCACGGTGATCGACGGGACGCTCATCGTCGGGGCCGGGATCGGCACCCGCACCAGCTCCGGGTCGAGCCCGGGCGACTTCGCGGCGGACACGCCGTCCGCGGTGGTCGCGCTGTGCGTGCCTGGCACCGACGGGTGCCGACCACCGTCCATCCGTCCCGGCGTCGGCCGCGCGCGAGAGGGCGACAGCGGCACCACGACCCTCGATGTCCCGCTCACGCTCTCGCGACCCATCGGCCAGCCGGTCACCGCCGCCTGGTCGACGATCGGCCTCACGGCGCGCTCGGGCCGGGACTTCACGCCCTCGTCGGGCACCGTGACGTTCGCGCCGCTGCAGACCGAGGCCCACGTGTCGATCCCCGTCATCGGTGACACACGGGTCGAGCCGCCCGAACTGCTGCTCGTGGCGTTCAGGGACCCGACCAACGCCGAGATCGCCGGCCTGTTCGGCGCCCGCCGCATCGGGTTCGGTCTCGGCATCATCCTGGACGACCCGGGCGGTTGAGCGACGGCGTCCGTGCCGGTGGCTAGCCCGGCGGCCGGGCCGGCCAGTCGGCGCGGTCGATCACGTAGTGGAGCGCGGTGAGCTGCCCGCGCCGCTCGTTGGCCGGGATCGTCACCTCGCCGAGCAGCGTCATCCCCAGGCGCTCGGCGACCCGGGCCGAGGGCAGGTTGCCGGCCTGCGGGAGCGA
>DASRJM010000090.1:0-2190 GCA_035649475.1 Acidimicrobiales bacterium | reverse complement strand
ACGCAGAGTGTACGTCCAACCGCAAGCTGCGGCAGCCTCTAGCTCAGGGATCGAACGCGACCTCGGCCGCGGCGGCCAGCATGCGGCCCGCGTCGCCGGGGAGGATCCAGTGGCCGGCCACCAGCTCGCGGGTGCGCTGGGCGTAGGCAGCGCGGTAGGCGGCCGGGGTGCCGTAGAGCTTGCGCAGCTTGTCGGGCGGGAACGGCGTCATCGAGCCCCGGATCTCGCCGTGCGGACCGCCGTCGGCTTCGGTCAGCAGCTCGATGCGAGGGGCGCGGGGCGGGGCCACGCCCTCGACGGCCCAGCGCCGCAGGTTCTCCAGCGCCCCGCCCGCCCTAATCGGATGACATCTGCCCGGCCGCACGTCTGCTGTGTCGTCATGGACGGAGCCCCAGCGCCAGCAGTGACGGCGGGTCGGCGTTGCCCACGGGGACGATCAGCCGATCGTCGAGCGCGGCCAGCCACCCGTTCACGCCGCCGCCCGCCTCGCCGGTCCAGACGATCTCGCCGTCTTCGCGGTCGAGGGCGACGAGGGTGCCGTCGAGCAGCGCCGTGATCACGAGGTCGCCCACCACCGCCGTCCCGCCCAGCGGATCGCCCGGCACGGCCGTCGACCAGAGGACCTCGCCGCTACCGGCGTCGACCGCCACCACGTCGCCGTCGTGCTGGCCGAGCTCGGCCCCGATGTAGGCGGGCTGGCCGGGCTCCAACGTCGAGGGCGCGTTGACCACCGCGGCGTAGACGACGCCGCCGGCGCTCGACGGCGGGGTGAGGATGCCGCCGAAGGTGCCCGGTGCCACCTCGGTGGGCCCGTCCAGCGCCTCGAGGTCGTCGTTCTGGTGCAGGCCTACGGCGCGCTCCCACAGCCGGCTGCCGTCATCGGGGTCGAGTCCCACGAGCACGCCCGACTTGCCCGCGCTGACCACCACGCGCTCGCCGTCGACCTCGGCCAGCACCACGTGCACCTGGTCCCGGTCCAGCAGGTCGTGGGGTGTGACCTGGTGGTACCAGCGCAGCTCACCGGTGGCGAGGTCGAGGGCGACCACGGAGTCGGTGTAGAGGTTGTCACCCGGCCGGCTGGACCCGTTGGGGTACTCCGGCGTGCCCGGGAAGGGCGCGGGGTTGGCGATCCCGAAGTAGGCGACGCCGCGCTCCTCGTCCACCGCCGGCGGGTACCAGGCGCCGCCACCCGAGTTGACCTCGGGGTGGCCCCACAGGTCGCCCTCGACGGTGTCGAAGCTCCAGCGGATCGCGCCGGTGGCGGCGTCCAGCGCGTGGATGACCCCCCGGTCGCCGGCGGCATAGATGCCCCGGAAGCTGACCGGCACCGAGCTGACCAGCACGAGACCGTCCACCACGACGGGCTGGATGTCGATGCCGAGGCTCGGCGTGGTGGTCACGTCGGTGGACCACACCTCGGTCCCGTCGCTCCGGTCCAGCGCCAGGACGCCCTCGGCCCCGTCGAGGGCGTAGACCCGGTCGCCGTCCACGGCCACGCCGAACGGCCCGATGTTCCCGCCGGACGGCTCGCTGGCCCACTCGACCGCTCCGCTGGCGAGGTCGACGGCCACGACCTGCCCGGTGCCGCCCTGGACGTACACCGTCCCGTCCACCACCAGGGGCACGGTCGTCAGCGCGCCGGCGTCGGGTAGCGGCGCCCGCCACAGCTCGGTGGCGTCGCCGATCGTGTCGCGGGACAGGCGCGCACCGGGGATGGCGCGCGTGTTGGCGAGGTCGCCGCCGGCGGTCGGCCAGCCCGTCACTGGCGGCTCGGCCCCGCCGGAGCAGGCCGTGGCCGCCAGCGCGAGCGCGACCCCGCCGAGCGCTAGTTTCCCAACCATCTTCAGAAACTAGCTGGGGGAAGGAAGGCCCGATGTCGCAGCTGAACGAGCTCGGGTTCTACGCGCTCGCGGGCGCACCACAGTCGCCGGTCGAGCTGTTCCAGGAGGTGGAGGGAGCCGAGGCCCAGGGGCTGGGCAGCGCCTTCATCTCGGAGCGCTTCAACATCAAGGAGGCCGTCACCCTGTCGGGGGCCGTGGGCGCCGCGTCCCGCACGCTCGGCATCGCCACCGCCGCCACCAACCACAACACCCGGCACCCGGCGGTCCTCGCCTCGTACGCGACCACCATGCACCGGCTCACCGGCGGCCGGTTCACCCTCGGGCTCGGGCGGGGCATCGGCCCGCTGTT
>DASRJM010000089.1:0-44945 GCA_035649475.1 Acidimicrobiales bacterium | reverse complement strand
GCCCGCGGGGGTGGTGTCGCGCAGCAGGAGGTCCGGCTGCAGGTGCCAGAGCGCGAACGCCACGCATGCCGCCACCACGGCCACGTCGAGGATCGTGCGGGCCCGCCGGCGCCGGGCGGCCGCCGCGGCCAGCTCGCCCGGGTCGGGCTCCGGAAGTCCGGTGGCGCGGCTCGGCGGAGGGGAGACCGTGTACCCCAGCTCAGGCGCGTCGATTGTCACGAGCCCACCAGATACACGACCGTGACGAGGTTGAAAGTCATGTGGGTGAAGATCGCCGGCCCCAGCCGTCCGGTACGGACCGTCAGGATGCCAAGGATGACGCCGAGCAGCGCCAGGGCCGGGAACTGCAGCGGCTGGAAGTGCGTGGCCCCGAACAACAGGCCGGACCCCGCCACTGCCCAGGCCGGCCCGAACCTCCGCTCGAGGGAGCGCAGCAGCAGGCCCCGGTAGAAGAGCTCCTCCACGATCGGCGCACCGATGCCGACGATCAGCACCAGCAGCACGACGCCGAGCGGATCGGTTGCCCGGTCGGTGAGGCCGCGGGCCGGCTCCTCCAGGTCCTCCGAGCTCAGGTCGAACAGCTCGAACACGGGCGCGTAGAGCATGGCGATCAGGACCTGGGTGCCGAGCCCGACGCCGAGCCCGATCAGGGGGTCGACCCAGGCGGCGCGCAGCCCGAAGTCCTTGACCACGCCGTTGCCCTTGAGCCGGGCCGCCAGCCAGGGCACGCCGCCGAGGCCCGCCCACAGGCCGAGCTGGGCGACCGCCAGCCAGCCGAGTGAGAGGTCGTCCGTGGTCTCGGCCGACTGGCCGCTCAGCGCCGCCACGATCACGATCGCGATGAGGCCGCCCAGCTGAGCCAGCAGCCAGCCCCCGGCCGCGTCCCCCAGACCCCACCGGACCGGTGCCCGCTCGGCGGGCGCGGTCAAGGTGTGGTCGGGCTCGGACACCGCACCAGGGTACGCGGCGGCAGGCTCCGACCACGCATGCCGGTCAGGACGCGAGCGCATCCCCGAAGGCGGCCGGATCCCGTCGGTCGACCAGGCGCCAGCCCTGGGGGACGGTCAGCGCGTCGGCGTGGGCCGCGCACAGGTCGTAGGACATCGGGTGGGGCTCGCCCGCCAGCGGGTCGAGCCAGCTGGCACGTGCCTCGTAGTCGTAGACGAACGTCGCCGTGGCGGGATGGCCGCACGCGGGGCGGGCGCAGGCACGGTTCATGGCGCCACAAGCTACCCAGTGCACGGGAGCCTACGCAGCGTGGAGTCGCCGGGTGAGGCAAGAAATCACTTGTGGCAGTTCCTGCGCCATCCGCCCGTATCCTGTACACCCATGAGCCAGCCACCGACCCCGCCTCCGCCGCCCCCCTCCCCGGGGCGGAACCAGCGCGGCTCGGGCGGCGGCGGCAACGGTGGCGGGCAGCAGATGCCTCGCTGGCTGATCTGGGTCCTGGCGGGGGCGCTCGTCGCCATCTTCCTGCTCCCGAGCCTGGTCACGCGGGACGACCGCACGAAGATCGCCTACTCCGACCTCCGCGCCAAGGTGGCCGAGGACGACGTCGACGAGATCACCTGGTCCAACGACGGCGGGTCGATCACCGGCAAGCTCGAGGACGGCACCGAGTTCACCTCCAACGGCCCCAACGAGCCGCCGGAGGAGGATCTCGCACTCTTCCGCGAGCACGACGTCAACGTCGAGTTCTCGAACCCCCAGCCGTCGATCTTCGACGCCCTGTTGCCGCTCCTGATCCCGATCGCCCTGTTCATCGGCATCTTCTGGCTGCTGCAGCGCCGGGCCCAGAGCCAGATGGGCGGCATCATGTCCATCGGCCGCAGCCGGGCCAAGACGTACTCGACCGAGCGGCCGGGCACGACGTTCGCCGACGTCGCGGGCTACGACGGCGTCAAGCAGGAGATCACCGAGGTCGTCGACTTCCTGAAGCACCCCGAGCGCTTCGCGGAGATCGGCGCCCGCATCCCCAAGGGCGTGCTGCTGGTCGGCCCGCCCGGCACCGGCAAGACGCTCATCGCCCGGGCGGTGGCCGGCGAGGCCGGCGTGCCGTTCCTGTCGGTCACCGGGTCCGATTTCATGGAGATGTTCGTCGGCGTCGGCGCGAGCCGGGTCCGCGACCTGTTCCAGAACGCCCGCAAGCTGGGCCGGGCGATCATCTTCGTCGACGAGATCGACTCGATCGGCCGCAAGCGGGGCGCCGGCCTCGGCGGCGGGCACGACGAGCGCGAGCAGACCCTCAACCAGATGCTGTCCGAGATGGACGGCTTCGAGGCCACCGAGGGCATCGTGATGATGGCCGCCACCAACCGGCCCGACATCCTCGACCCCGCCCTGCTCCGCCCGGGCCGCTTCGACCGCCAGGTGGTCGTGCCGCTGCCCGAGCTCGACGAGCGCCGGGCCATCCTCGAGGTGCACTGCAAGTCCAAGCGCCTGGCGTCCGACGTCGACCTCGACGTCGTGGCCCGGGGCACGCCCGGCATGAGCGGCGCCGACCTGGCCAACCTGGTCAACGAGGCTGCGCTGTTCGCGGTGCGGGCCGGTCACGACGAGATCCGCAACGCCGACTTCGAGCAGGCCCGCGACCGGGTGCTCATGGGCCAGCGCCGCGAGTCGATGGCGCTGTCCGAGCCCGAGAAGGAGGTCATCGCCTACCACGAGGCCGGCCACGCCGTGTGCGCCGCGGTGCTCCCGCAGGCCGACCCCGTGCACAAGGTGACGATCCTTCCGATCGGCATGGCGCTGGGCGTGACCCAGCAGCTGCCGGTCGACGAGCGCCACATCTACCGGCAGGACTACATCGAGGACAGCCTGGTCGTCCGCATGGGTGGCCGCTGCGCCGAGGAGCTGGTGTTCGGCGTCATCTCGACCGGCGCCAACAACGACCTGGTCGGCTCCACCGAGCTGGCCCGCAAGATGGTCAGCGAGTGGGGCATGTCGTCCCGGGTCGGCCCGATGGCCTGGGGGTCCAGCGGCCAGGTGTTCCTGGGCGAGGACCTGATCCACACCCGCGACTACTCCGACGAGACCGCCCGCGTCATCGACGAGGAGGTCCAGCGGATCCTGCGCGAGCAGGAGGACCGGTGCCGCGACACGCTGCGGGACCACCGCAACGGCCTCGACCTCGTGGCCCGGGCCCTGCTCGAGCACGAGACCATCGACGGCGCCGAAGTCACCCGGCTCATCGCGCTGGGTGACGGTGGGTCGGCGCCCGCCGGCAACGGCGAGACCTCCGAGCCCCGCGACGCCGAGACCAGGCGCCCCGGCATCACCATCGGCCCGGACGTCGGCCCCGATGCCCCGATGCCGCCGGTCCCCACGCCTCCCGCCCCGCCGACCTGACGTCGGCGCCGCCGTCAGGCGCCGTGGTCGCAGCCGCCCGCGGGCAGCGAGCCGGGCTCGCGGAGCTCGGCCACCGTCGCCCACAGGTCGGTGGCGGTGACCGGCCCGAGGAACGTGGCCCGGACCTCGCCGGCGGCGTCCGTGACCACCACCGCGGGGACCGCCGTGATGCGGTAGCGGTCGTGGAGGGCCTTGGTCGCCCCCGCCGCCAGCTGCTGGACGGCCACGGCGTCGCCCGCCAGGTGACGGGCCTTGTCCCACACGCCCGAGCAGGTCGAGCAGGTCTCCGACGTGAACACCGCCACCAGCCACGGCGCATCGGGGCGGTCGAAGTCGGCCCGGTCGAGCTGCTGGGGCATCACGTGGGACGTGTTGGTGGGCGCCGGGGGCTTCCGCCGCCGCTCGATGACGACGGCCGCGGCGACTGCCACGGCCACCAGCACGGCGACGAGCAGGAGGCGTTCCACGTCCCGATCGTCGCGCCCGGCGCCGCCGGGCTACAACGGTGCGGCGGCGTCGAGCAGCGGCAGGCCGGCGCCCTGGGCTTCGCGCAGGCCATCCGCTCGCTGCACGGTCCGCTCCGCCACCACCGGCGCGGAGGCCCGCACCACGACTCCGGCCGCGCCCGCCGCCATGCCGGCGTCGAACGGGACCGCCACCCGGCCGCCCGGCGGCGCCTGGGCCACGGTGGCGCCCGTCGAGCCGGCGGCGCCCGTCAGTGCCGCGACCTCGACCCGCACCGCCCGGTCGGGGTCGGGGTTGAACACCGAGAACGTGGTCGTGCCGTCGTCGCCGAGCGCCAGCGTCGGGAACGCCCACTGCTCGGCGCCGTAGGGCGACCCGGGTGACGCCGTGATCTCGCCGGGGACGGTCCCGGACCGCCGCCGGGGGCCGGTGTCGACCGTGACCCGCTCGGCCACCACGGCGACGCCGTTGGTCGAGCGTACGACGGTGGCGTGGGGCTGGCCGGCCACGACCCGCGGCTGGGCCCCGTAGTCGACCACCTCGTAACCCCCGGGGCCGACGGTCAGCCGGAACGGCGGGGGCAGCGGACCGGCGTCCTCGCCGCTGCCGGGCGTGGGGCGCAGCTCGACCGTCACCCGGGCCCGCTCGTCGCCCGGGTTGTAGACGACGATGCGCTCGGTGGCGGTCGGCTGCTCGGGCTCGCGCACCGCGGTCGTCGTGGTGGCGGGCGCCGTGGTCGTGGTCGTCGCGGCGGCGTTCTCGTTGCCGCCGCCGGCGGCCGGAACCTCCGGGCTGGGCGCGGACGCCACCCCGTCGGCGAACGCCCACCGTCCGGCCGCCCCCGGCGCCCCCAGCCCGAGGCTCAGCCCCTCGTAGCCGAGGCTGCCGTCGAGGCGCTCGACCCGCTCGGCCACCACCCGCCCGCTGCGGGCCCGGAACGTGGCGGCCACCTGCTCGCTGCGGGTCACGTCGTCGCCGACGTCGATGCCCACCACGCTGCGGGCGGGCACCGGGAAACCCTGGAGGCGAACCGGCTCGCGGGGCCCGTCCTCGGTCGTGAAAGTGGCGTCGACGGTGGCGGGGCTGGGGAACGGGTTGAACAGGACGACCAGCTCCCGGGCGTCGCGGGTCGTGCTCCCCCAGGCGAAGTGCCAGGCGGGCGCGGCGAAGCTGGCGCACGGCGCCACGTCCGCCCCGTGCGGCCCGCTGACCCGGTGCTCGACGGCCACCCCCGGGCCGTCCACCTCGACGACCGCGGCGGCCAGCGGTGCGGCCACGACGTCACCGAGGCGCACCTCGACCCGGCTGCGGGGGGCGATCGTGACCGGCCGGGTGGCGGCGTCGGGCAGCGGCGAGACCGGCGTCCCGGGCCGGCGCACGTCGCCGGGCACGACGTCCAGGGTGGCGGCCGCGGGCTCGTCCCCGGCGTTGGCCATGACCACGGTGTGGTCGGCCTCGCCGTCGGGGACGGCCGTCCCGGCGGCGCAGTACCACGTCGACGAGCCCCGCGACGCGGGCGCCACCGCCGGCATCAGGGCGGCCGCCGGGGTCGGCGGGGCTGCCGCGGTGTCGTCGTCCCCGTCGACGGCCACCGCCGCCGCCACGGCCAGGGCCACGACGCCGAGCGCCAGCGACCGGACCACCACGGTCCGCCGGTCCCGGGGCTCGGCCACCGGGCGTTGCCATCCGCCGCGGCGATGCGCGGCCCGGTGCGACCCGGCCTCGGCGGCGGGTCCCTCGCCGTTGGTGCCGCCGGGGCCGGCGGAGCCGGTCACACGCCGGCCCCCACCGACTCCCGGGCGGGCCGGGTGGCGGCGGTGCCGCCGGCGGGCGGCAGCTCGCCGAAGGCCGGCCGGCGGGGGCGGGCCGGCGGGGGCCCGACCGGGGCGAAGCGCAGGCGCACCGCGACCGCCGCCGCGGCCAGCCACAGCAGCACCTGGGCGGCGGCCAGCGGGCGGATGCCGGCGGCCGGCGGTGGGGCCACCTCGCCGGCCGCCGCCGGGTCGAATGCGGCGTTGCGGTACAGAACCAGGTCCGGGTCGGCCTGGACCCGCTCGAGGTCGAGCTGGGTGGCAAGGGCGCCGGTCAGGTCGGCGGAGGCGGGCGACGCGGGCGTGTCGTCCCCGGGGGCCAGCGTCGCCGGCACGGCCACGTAGGCCACGCCGAACGGCGCCAGGGCGTCGCCGAGCCGGGTCGTGCGGCCGCCGAGGGCGGCGTCGAGCGCCCGCCGCAGCCCGGTGGCCCGGTCGCCGCCGGCGGCAGGCCAGCGGTCGGGGACGGACGGGATCGACCCGATCGACGTGGCGTACGACAGGCCGTCGCCCAGGCTCCAGCCGGCGCCGCCCGGGAGCAGAGCGGGGTCGCCGGCCCACAGCACCCGGGACGAGTCGGCCCCGGTCTCGTCGTCCACGAACCGGAGCAGCGCGGCGTAGCTGGTCGTCGGCGTGCCCCACCAGCCGTCGACCGCGGCCCGGCCCAGCGAGGCGGTCGACGCCAGCAGCGCGAGGACGCCCAGCGCCACCACGATGCGGCGCAGGCCGAAGCGCCACGACCGCGCGCGGACGTCCGCCGCCGTCGCCGCCGCGCCGAGCGCGACCGCCAGGGCCAGCCCGGCGGCGGCCGGGGCCAGCAGGACGCCGGGGTCCGGCACCGCCACGCCGAGGTGGCCCTGCTCCCCCGCCCACACGAGCGCACCGCACGCCAGCGCCAGCACCCAGGCCCGCAGCGCCCAGGCCAGCCGCCAGCGGCGCCCCACGAGCAGCGGCACGAGGGCCGCGCCCGCCAGCGCGAACGACGCCGGGCGCAGGGCGGCCTCGCCGGTGGCCAGCCCGGCCAGGTCCAGCGCCGACAGCCCCCGCGGCCCGCCCGCGGGGCCCAGCCACGCCTCGAACGCGGCCCCGGAGCCGAGCACGTCGAGCGTCGTCGGCAGCAGCAACAGCGCCGCCACCACCGCCCCGCCCACGGTGACGGCGGCCAGCGGCAGGACGCCCCGGACCTCGAGGCCCGCCAGCGTGCCGAGGATCAGCGCAGCCCCCATGACCAGCAGCAGCACCGGCGCCTGCGGCACCACCAGCCCGGCCAGCGCCGTCACCGCCCCGGTCGCCACGACGTGGTGGCCCCGGCGCCGCGGCGCGCCGTCACCGCGCGGGGGGCCGAACGGGGCCAGTCCGGACCCGACCGCCAGCCGGCGCAGCATCCACGGGGCGGCGGCGTAGGCGCCGAGCGCGGTCCACCGCCCGGCGGCCAGCGCGTCGTACGGCAGCGGGACCGCTGCGTAGGCCACGGCCGCCGCCACCTGCCCCCACCTCGAGTCGAGCCGGTCGGCCAGACGGTGGGCGCCGACCACGCCGAGCGGGATCAGCCCGACGGTCAGCAGGGTGCGGGCCAGCGCCAGGTGGCCGAGCAGCGCGCCGCCCAGCAGGCCGCTGACCCCGGCCAGGGACGGCGGCCAGGCCCCGCCCGCCGCGACGCCCGACGGCCGAACCCCCGCGGCCCATGACCCGAGGGCGTCCCCACCGATCGGGACCATCTCGCCGACGACCGGGACGTACCGCGTCAGCAGGTGGCGGCTCCCGAAGACCAGCACCCCGGCCACGATCGCCGCCACCGCCACGGTGGCCGGCGTCCACGCGCCCGGGTCCACGGCCATGTGGCCGCGCTCGGGCACGGCCACCACCCGGCGGCCGCCGCCCGGGCGGCGCCCGCCGGGCAGCAGGCTCAGGCCCTCGACGCGCAGCCGTTGCACCCGGGGCCCGACCAGTCCCCGCACCATGTACCGGCGAACCTCGTGGTCCCTCACCCGCCGGAACGACGCCACGGCTCGCCGGGCGTGCCACAGCGACCCGAGCCGGGCCAGGTTCCACGGCCAGGCGCCCAGCGCCGCCCGGGCCAGGCCCGCCCGGCCGATCACGAGCGCGCCGAACGCCTGCACCAGGCTCAGCCCCAGGGCCAGGGGCACGATCGTCGCCAGGGTCCCGGCCCTGTAGCTGGACAGCACGACCCGCAGCCGGTGGCGGGCGGCCAGCGCAGGCGCCGCGCCGGCCCGGGGCCGGGACGCGAAGGCCTCCTCGTGCCGGACCCGGGCGCCGGAGGTGACCAGCACCCGCCCGCCCGCCACCCGGATCCGCCAGCACAGGCTGAGGTCGTCGCCCAGGAAGTCGACGGCCTCGTCGAACCCACCGACCTCGGCGAACGCCGCGGCCCGGACCAGCGTGCAGGCACCGGGGACGGCGAACACGTCCCGCAGCCCGTCGTGCTGGCCCTGGTCCAGCTCACGGCGCTCGACGAACGGCAGGGCGACGCCGAGCTTGTCGACGGTGAGGCCGAACTGGAGCAGCCGGCGAGGGTCGTCCGCGGCCACGAGCTTGGGGCCGACGACATCGGCGTCCCATCGCTCCGCCGCCGCCAGCAGCGCCGTCACGGCCCCCGGGTCGGGGACCACGTCGTCGTGGCAGAACAGGTAGTAGTCGGCCCCCGACACCAGGTCGAGCACGGTGTTGGCCGCGGCGCCGAAGCCGACGTCGCCGATCCGCCGGACCCGGGCCCGAGGCAGTGCGGCGCGGATGCGCTCGGTGGGGTCCTCGGTCCCCGTGTCGACCACCAGCACCTCGAGGTTGGGGTGGTCCTGCGCGGCGAGGGCGGGCGCGAGCCGATCGAGCCGGTCCGGAGGCGCGTCGTGGGTGATGACCACGGCCACCACGGGGCGCGGCGAGGCAACGGGCTGCGCGTCCGGCTCCACGACGCCCGGAGGGTACCGGCGCGCCCAGCTCGGGACGCGGATCCCCCGGGGCGCAGCCGCTAGGGTCGACGACGTGGCCGGGATCTCCACCGAGGACATCAGCAGGCACGCCGAGAACGCCCTGTACACGGTGGTGGGCCTGGGCATCCTCGGGTTCCAGCACTTGGCCGTGCAGCGCCGCGAGCTGCAGCGCACGCTGGAGACCACGGCCCGGGCGGTGGCCGAGGCCGCCGAGCGCGCCCGCGCCCGCTGAGCGCCCCGCCCGTGACCCGGGTCGCCGTCGACCTCACGTCGCTGCTCGACCGCCTGACCGGCGTCGGCGTGTTCGTCCGCGAGCTGACGACCCGGCTTGCCGCCCGGGACGACCTGGCGCTCACCGGCTACGCCGTCACGTGGCGGGGCCGCCACCGGCTCGGCGAGGTCGCTCCCGCCGGCGTCGCCGTCGTCGACCGGCCCATGGCCGCCCGCCCGCTGCACGAGGCCTGGCGGCGGTTCGACCACCCCCGGATCGAGCGCTGGATCGGCCGCCACGACGTCGTGTGGGGCCCGAACTACGTCATCCCGCCGACCGCGGCCGGCGCGCTGGTCACCGTCCACGACCTGACGACCGTCCACTACCCCGAGCTGGCCGACGGCTTCACGCTCGCCTACCCCGACCTCGTCCGGCGGGCGGTGCGGCGGGGGGCGTGGGTCCACACGCCCTCGGAGTTCGTCCGGGGCGAGGTCGTCGAGCACTTCAGCGTCGACCCCGACCGGGTCGTGGCCGTGCCCCACGGCGTCCCGGCCGCGGCCGACGGCGGCGAGCCCGGCGCCGGTGCGGCCCTGGCCGGCGGGCCCCGCTACGTGCTGGCCGTCGGCACCGTCGAGCCCCGCAAGGACCTGCCGACCCTGGTGGCCGCGTTCGACGAGCTGGCGGCCGGCGACCCGGACCTCCGGCTGGTGATCGCCGGGGCCGACGGGTGGGGTGCCGAGGCCCTGAGCGCAGCGGTGGCGGCGGCCGGCCACCGCCACCGGGTCGTGCGGCTCGGCTGGGTCGACGACGCCGCCCGGGCCGCCCTCGTGCGGGACGCGACCGTCTTCGCCTACCCGTCGCTGTACGAGGGATTCGGCCTTCCGCCGGTCGAGGCCATGGCCGCTGGCATCCCGGTGGTGGCGACCCGGGCGGGATCGCTGCCCGAGGTGTGCGGCGACGGCGCCGACCTGGTTCCGCCGGGCGATGCCGCGGCGCTGGCCGCGGCCCTCGGGCGGGTTCTCGCCGACCCCGACCACGCCGCCGCCCTGGTGGCTCGGGGGCGGGCGGTGGCGGCGGGCTACGACTGGTCCGTGACCGCCGACCGGTTCGCCGCGCTGATCTCCTTGGTTGCGACATCCGTCACGTGACCGGGTTCACGAGTCCGGAGGCCCACCCCCTACGATGCGGCCCGTGAGATCTCTGGTCACCGGGGCGGGGGGCTTCGTGGGCGCGCACCTCGTGCGGCACCTCGTGGAGCAGGGTGACGAGCTCGTCGAGATGGAGCGCATGGTCGACGGGATCGACGTCGCCGACGCGGAGCCCGTGACCGAGGCGATCATGGCCGCCAAGCCGCAGGTCGTGTACCACCTCGCCGGGGCGTCCGACGTGGGCGGAAGCTGGTC
Source organism: Acidimicrobiales bacterium (assembly GCA_035649475.1). Taxonomy (GTDB): domain Bacteria; phylum Actinomycetota; class Acidimicrobiia; order Acidimicrobiales; family VFJN01; genus ZC4RG19. The sequence goes on along the minus strand of DASRJM010000089.1, from coordinate 34,759 downwards.
GGCAGCCACCGAGACCTTCCTGGCCAACGCCCTCGGCACGCTCAACGTCCTCGAGGCCGCCCGGGCTGCGGGCGCCGACCGGGTCCTGGCCGTCACCAGCGCCGACGTCTACGGCCGCGTGTCCGAGGACGAGCTGCCGCTCACCGAGGACCAGCCGCTGCGGCCGGTGTCGCCCTACGCCGCCTCCAAGGTGGCGGCCGACGCGCTCGCCCAGCAGGCCTGGCTGGGGCACCGGCTGCCGGTCATCCGGGTCCGGGCCTTCAACCACCTCGGCCCCGGTCAGAGCGACCGCTTCGTGGCGCCGTCCCTGGCCGCCCGCATCGCGCGCAACGAGCGCGACGGCGGCGACGAGGTCCCCATCGGCAACCTCACGCCGCTGCGGGACGTGACCGACGTGCGCGACGTGGTCCGGGCGTACCGGCTGCTCATGGTCGACGGCGAGCCGGGCGCCGTCTACAACGTGTGCCGCGGCGTGGCCGTGTCGGTCCAGGAGATCGCCGAGGCGCTGCTGGCGATGGCCCGGCGGCCGATGCACCTGGTCAGCGATCCGGCGCTGCAGCGCCCGGTGGACATCCCGGTTCTCGTGGGCGACAACGGCGCCCTGCGGAGGGTGACCGGCTGGGAGCCGACGATCCCGCTCGACCAGACGCTGGCAGATGTCCTGGCAGACTGGCGGTCTCGGCTCGGCTGCTGACAACCTGGCGAACCGGCCTGGAGCAGCTTCGCGGCGGGCCCGTGGGAGGAGACAGCATCGTGACCAAGAGAGCGCTCGTGACCGGCATCACCGGGCAGGACGGCTCCCACCTGGCCGAGCTGCTGCTGGACAAGGGCTACGAGGTGCTCGGCATGGTCCGGCGCACCAGCACGGTGAACTGGGAGCGCATCGGCCATCTGCAGGACCGCATCACGTTCGTGCACGGCGACCTGCTCGACCAGGTCTCGATCCTGACCATCCTCCAGGAGTACCAGCCGGCCGAGGTCTACAACCTCGCCGCCCAGTCGTTCGTGCCCACGTCGTGGCAGCAGCCCGTGCTCACCGGCGAGTTCACCGCCATCGGCGTCACCCGGATGCTCGACGCCATCCGCATCACCAACCCGGAGATCCGCTTCTACCAGGCGTCCTCCAGCGAGATGTTCGGCAAGGTGGTCGAGACGCCCCAGCGGGAGTCCACGCCCTTCTACCCGCGGTCCCCGTACGGCGTGGCCAAGGTCTACGGCCACTGGATCACGGTGAACTACCGCGAGTCCTACGGCCTCCATGCCACCAGCGGCATCCTGTTCAATCACGAGGGCCCGCGGCGCGGCATCGAGTTCCTGCCCCGCAAGGTGTCCAACGCGGTGGCCAAGATCAAGCTGGGCCTGGCCGACGAGCTGCGGCTCGGCAACCTCGACGCCAAGCGCGACTGGGGCTACGCCGGCGACTACGTCGAGGCCATGTGGATGATGCTCCAGCAGGACGAGCCCGACGACTACGTCGTCGCCACCGGCGAGACCCACTCGGTGCGGGAGTTCTGCGAGCTCGCGTTCGACCGGGTCGGCCTCGACTGGGAGAAGTACGTCGTGATCGACGAGAGGTTCTTCCGGCCCGCCGAGGTCGACCTGCTGGTCGGCGACGCCGGCAAGGCCCGCGAGGTCCTCGGTTGGAAGCCCCAGACCACCTTCGACGGGCTGGTCAACCTCATGGTCGACGCGGACCTTGCCCTCCTCGAAGGGCGGCTCAAGGGCATCGCGTGACGGCGCGCGCGGACCCGCCAGCCGCTGGGCCTCTCGAATGACCGTCGTCGTGCTGGCAGGGGGGGTCGGCGCCGCCCGCCTGCTGGCGGGCATGGTGCGGGTCGTGCCGCCGGCCGAGATCACGGCGGTCGTGAACGTGGCCGACGACACCGTGCTGCACGGCTTGGCCGTCAGCCCCGACCTCGACACCGTCGTCTACACGGTGGCCGGCGCGATCGACCCCGTGCGGGGCTGGGGCCTGCGGGACGAGTCGTGGCAGGCGATGGCCACGCTCGGGCGCTACGGCGGCGCCACCTGGTTCAGCCTCGGCGACCGGGACCTCGGCACCCACCTCTACCGGACCGCCCGGCGGGCCGAGGGCGCCCGGCTGTCGGAGGTGACCGGCGAGATCGCCCGGGCCTGGGGGCTGGAGCTCGACGTCCGCCCGGTGAGCGACGACCCGGTGCGCACGGTGCTCACGCTGGCCGGGTCGGGCGAGGAGCTGGCGTTCCAGGACTACTTCGTGCGGCTCCGGCACGCGGTGGCGGTGTCGGCGGTGCGATTCGACGGCGCGGCGGCGGCCCGGCCGGCGCTCGGGGTCCTGGAGGCGATCGCGGCGGCCAACGCCCTCGTGGTGGCGCCGTCCAACCCGATCGTGTCGATCGGCCCGGTGATGGCCGTCCCCGGGGTGGCCGAGGCGGTCACCGCCCGGCGGGATGCCGTCGTGGCGGTGTCCCCGCTGGTGGGCGGCCGGGCCCTGAAGGGCCCCGCGGATCGCCTGATGCGCGAGCTCGGCCACGAGGACTCGGTCGTCGGCGTGGCGAAGCTGTACGCGCCGTTCGCCGGCACGCTGGTCATCGACGAGGTCGACGCCGAGCACGCGGAGGCCGTACGCGCGTTGGGCTTGCGCTGCGTCGTGACCGACACGATCATGCGAGACCCGGCTGCCGCGGCCGCCCTGTGCGAGGTCGCGCTCGGCCGTTAGCGGCATCGGTCACGCAGGGAAGGGGCGCAATGAGGGCGCTGGAGATACTGCCGGTGGAGGGCATCGGCGAAGTGCGGCCGGGCGACGACCTGGCCCGCCTGTTGGCGAAGGCCGCGCCCGACCTGGCCGACGGCGACGTGCTCGTCGTCACCCAGAAGGTCGTGTCGAAGGCCGAGGCCCAGCTCGTGCCGATCGACCCCAACGACCCGGAGAGCAAGGCCCGGATCGTGGCCGGTGAGTCGGTGCTGATCCTGCGCCAGCGGGGCGACCTGGTCATCGCGGAGACCCGGCACGGGTTCGTGTGCGCGAACGCCGGCGTCGACCTGTCCAACGTCGAGGACGGCTGGGCCGCGCTGCTGCCCGAGGACCCCGACCGGTCGGCCCGCCGGCTGCGGGACGGCCTGCGGGCCCTGATGGACGTCCATGTGGCGATCATCATCTCGGACACGTTCGGCCGGGTGTGGCGGCGGGGCCTGACCGACGTCGCCATCGGCTGCGCGGGCATCCGGGCGGTGGTCGACCTGCGCGGCACGGCGGACAGCTTCGGCCGCGAGCTGGCGGTCACCGAGGTCTGCGTGGTCGACGAGCTGGCCGGCGCGGCCGAACTGGTCATGGGCAAGGCGACCGGCGTGTGCGCGGCCGTCGTGCGGGGCGTCGACCCCTCGTGGCTGGGCCGCGGGGACGTGAGGACGGACGTCGTCCGCCCCGCCGCCGAGGACCTGTTCCGCTAGCCCGGCAGCCCGGCGAGGACCTTCCACACCCGGCCGGTGTCAGGTCGTGTGCTTGAGCCAGTCGAAGACCCGGCCCACGCCTTCCTCCAGCGTGGTCCACGGCCGCCAGCCCAGCTGGATCGCGGCCCGGGTGGGGTCGAGCGCCGACCGGGCGACCTCGCCCGGCGGGGCGGCCGCTCCTTCCGGCGGGCGGGACACGCCGGCCGTCACCGCCATCAGGTGGTACAGCTCGTTCACCGACGTCTGGACGCCGGTGCCCACGTTGACGACCAGGCCGTCGCCCCGCCCGGCCGCCCGCACCAGGGCGTCGACCGCGTCGTCGACGTAGAGGTAGTCCCGGGTCTGCTCGCCGTCCCCGTAGACCGTGCACGGCTCGCCCGTCAGCAGCCGGTGCGCGAACGTGGCCACGACCCCGCCCTCGGCGTGGGGCGACTGCCGCGGCCCGTACACGTTGGCCAGCGCCAGCGCGGTGAACTCCAGCCCGTGCAGCCGCCGGTACATGGCCAGGTAGTCGACCGCCACGCGGCTCGACACGCCGTAGGGCGACGTCGGGGCGAGAGCCTGGGACTCCTTGGCCGGCAGCTGGCGGGGCGGCACCTCGCCGTACATGGCCCCGCCCGACACCGCCGCCACCACCTTGCGGGCCCCGGCCACCCGGGCGGCCTCGACCACGTTCACCGTGCCGCCGATGTTGAGGGCGGCGTCGTGGGCCGGGCGGGCCACCGACGCCCGCACGTCCACCTGTCCGGCGAGGTGGTACACGACCTCGGGCGCCCGCCGGGCGATCAAGTCGACGATCTGATCCTCGCGCACGTCGATCTGCTGGAACCGCAGCCGGTGGGTCCGGTCGGCCCGGGCCTCGGCCAGGTTGCCGAGCGATCCGGTCGACAGGTCGTCCAGCACGTCGACCTCGTGGCCCTCCGCCTGCAACCGGTCGACCAGCGTCGACCCGATGAAGCCGGCTCCCCCCGTGACGAGCGTCCTCACCCGCAGGCCTCGGGGCGGCGCACGCCGTCCAGGCGTTCACCGGGCCCCACGACCTGCCCGTCGCCCACCACGCTGCACCCGACGACCCTGGCGCCCTCGCCGACCGTCGTCCCGGACCCGACCACCGAGCCGACCACCACGGCCCGGGGCTCGACCACGACCCGGTCGAGCAGCACGGCGTCCTCGACCCGGGCCCCGGGCCCGATGATCGAGCCCGGCCCGACCACCGAGCGGGTGACCCGGGCGTCGGGGGCCACCGCCGCGGTCCTATCCACCGCCTCCGCCGGATCCACCAGGCCCCGCAGCCCGTCGAGCAGGTCGAGCTGGGCCTGGATGTACTCCTGGGGCGAGCCGGTGTCGATCCAGTAGGCCTGATCGTCAACGGCGTAGAGGCTGCCGTCGGCCACCATGCCGGGGAACACCTCCCGCTCGACCGACGTCGGCCGGCCGGGGACGATGCGGTCGAGCACGTCCGGCTCCAGCGCGTAGGTGCCGGCGTTGATCATCGAGCTGGGCGCGGTCCCGGGCGGGGGCTTCTCCACGAACGTCAGCACCCGGCCGTCCGGGTCCGTGGGGACCACGCCGTAACGAGACGGGTCGTCGACCTTGTGGAGGGCGATCGTGCCCTCGGCTCCCGACCGCTCGTGGAAGGCCAGGAACGACGTGAGGTCGAGGTCGGTGAGGACGTCGCCGTTGACCACCACGAACCGCTCGTCGATGCCCGCGTCCCGGGCCGCGAAGCTGATGGCGCCGGCCGTGTCGAGCCGCTCGGGCTCGACCGCGTAGTGCAGCCGGGCTCCCGCGCAGGTGTCCGGGTAGGCGCGCCTGAAGCCGTCAGGCCGGTAGCCGAGCGACAGCACCACGTCGTCGATGCCGTGTCGGGTCAGGTGGCCGACGACGTGCTCGATCATCGGCCGGTTGACGATCGGGAGCATCTGCTTGGGGCGCGTCAGCGTCAGCGGCCGCAGCCGCGTCCCCAGCCCCCCGACCAGGACGACTGCCCGCACTCAGCCCCCGGGTGGCCCCGTCGTGGCGGTGGTGGCCGTGGGATCGGCCGGGGCGGTCGTGTCCGACGAGCCCGCGGCCGTGGTGTCGGTCGTCTCGGTCGAACCGCCGGGGATGCTGGTGGCGGAGGCGCCGCCGTCGGCCGCGCCCAGCTCGGCCAGGTTGCCGGCCGACTCGGGCTTCGGGACGTCGTCAGTCCCCTCGGGCAGGAAGGCGATCGTGTAGCCCTCGCCGTCCTCCCGGAAGCGGATGTCGTTGAAGTCACGCCGGATCAACGCGGGCTTGCCCTCGTTGCTCTGCACGTCCCTCCACTGGGCGACCACGATCTCGGCGGCCTCGCCGTCGCACTCGTCCTCGCCCTCGGTCCACGTCTCCCCGTTGATCGTGATCGAGTCGTCGGTGAGCTCGACGCCGGCGCCCTCCAAGAAGGCGCCCAGCGTGGCGTTCTCGCCCGCGCCGCCCGAGGAGAAGGGGTGGATGTGGATGACGCCGTCCGCGTGGGTGTGGATGCCGATCGGGCTCTCGAACTCGGGGAGCGCCGGCTGGAACTCACCGCAGATGTCGATGCCCATGGCGGCGTGCCAGTGGTCCTTGTTGACGATGGGGCGGATCTGGTCGTCGCCCTTGCGCTCGTTGGCCGCGAACGCGATCAGGCCCGCGCCCAGGAGCACGATGACGCCGATGACACCGGGGAACATCAGATTGCGCTGCCGGCCGCCCGCCGCCCGGCGACCGCCGGCGCGGGCCGCCCGCGCCACCTTCTTGGACGAGGACGCCTTACCCATAGGGATGCAACGCTATCTTGCGCGCCCCTGGATGACCGAACCGGCCCGTCACCGGCGCCGCCGCGCCGTGAGCTCGTCGAACAGTGCCTCGTAGCGCTCGGCGACCGCCGCCGGCGACGCCCAGCGCTCCACGAAGGCCCGCCCGGCGTCCCCCATGGCCCGGGCCCGGGACGGGTCGTCGAGCAGCGTGGCGACCGCCTGGGTGAAGGCGTCCGGGTCGTCCGGCGGCACGGCCACGCCCGCGCCGGCGTCCTCCACCACCCGGGCCACCTCGGTGCCCTCGTCGACGCTGGCCACCAGCGGCCGGCCGGCGGCCAGGATCGAGTACGTCTTGGACGGCACGCTGGAACGGGCCAGCCCCCGACGCAGCGGCACCACGTGCACGTCGCCCGCCGCCAGCACCTCGGGCAGCATCTCCTTGGGCTGGAAGTCGACGAAGCGCAGGTTGTCGAGCCCGGCCGCCTCCTCCTCGAGGACCGGGCGGGCCGAGCCCTGGCCGTTGATGACGAACACCACGTCGGTCCGGTCCACAAGCTTGCGGGCGGCGGCGAGCACCAGGTCGAGCGACTGGGAGAAGCCGACGTTGCCGGCGTACATCACCACCCGCCGCCCGACCAGGCCGTTGCGGCGCCGATAGGGGCTGTCGGCCGCGGCGGTGGGCCGGATCCGCTCGGTGTCCACGAAGTTGGGGATGACCCGGATGCGGTCGCGGGCGTCGGGCACCGTGCCGGCGATCTTGGCCACCAGGTTGTCCTGGAGGTCATCGGACAGGACGGTGACGGCGTCGGCGTGGCGGTAGGTCCAACGCTCCAGCCACGAGGCGGCCCGGATCACCTTGGGGTTGGAGATGGCACCCAGCTCGACGGCCACGTCCGGGAAAACGTCCTGGACGTTGAACACGAACGGCACACCCCAACGGCGGGCGGCCAGCCACCCGGCGGCGCCCAGCGTCAGCGGCGGCGACATCGACAGCACGGCGTCGGGTCGCGCCCCCGGCCGGCCCCACAGCGCCATGGCGGTGGCGAGCACCGTGAAGCCGCCGAAGGCGGCGGCCCGGGCCGGGATGTTGCGCTTGTCGGTCGGGAACGGATGGACCCGGGTGATCCGCCCCCAGGCAGTGTCCTCCTGGCGCACAGGCCGCCCCGTCCAACCCGGCTCGATGCGGTGCGAGGCGTACCACGGCAGCGCCGTCACCACGTGGAGCTCGTGGCCCCGCGCGATCAGCCCGTCGGCGATGGCGGCCATCACCTCGCCGGTCGGCGCCGTGTCGGGCGTGTAGTGGGGGCAGAGAACCAGGATCCTCACGTGGCGACCTCGTCGTCGTCAGCGGTGGTGGCGTCGGCGGGAGGGCCGGCGGTGGTGGTGTCGGCGGGAGAGCCGGCCTCGACGGCCGCCTCCTCGGCCACATCACGGTAGGCCGCCAGCGTGGCCGCCATGGTGCGGGTCCACGTGTAGCTCGCGGACCGGGCCCGCCCGGCCTCGGCCATCCGCTCCCGCTCGGCGCCGTCGCCCAGCAGGTCGCACATGGCGTCGGCCCACCTGTCGATGTCGCCTGGCGGCAGCAGCCGGCCGGCGTCGCCCAGCACCTCCGGCAGGGAGGTGGCGTCGGCGGCCAGCACCGGCGCCCCGAGACTCATCGCCTCGATGACCGGGAGGCCGAAGCCCTCGTAGCGCGACGGGTAGATCATCGCCACCGAGCCCCGGACGATGGCAAGTACGTCCCGCCGTGGGATCAGCCCTGTGCGCCGGACCCGGTGGCGCAGGCCGAGGGCGTCGATCCGCTCGAGCACGGCGGCCTCCGCCGGCCCCTCGCCACCGGTGAGCACCAGCACGACGTCGTGCTCGCGGGCCGCCACCTGGGCGAACGCCTGCACCGCCAAGGCGTGGTCCTTGTGCCACCAGGTGAACGACGGGAACACGAACCACCGCCGGGGCAGCCCGTAGCGGGCCTGGACCTCGCCCAGGCTGACCTCGCTGGAAGGCGGCCCGACGCCCCACGGCGTGACAACGACGCGGTCGGGGTCGATGCCGAAGCGCTCGACCACCCCGTGGCGCACGAACTCGCTGGCCGTGATGATCCGGCGGGCCCGCCGAACCGTGCGGGGGATCGTGCGCTGCAGGTACGTGCGCTTGGAGGCGCTGAAGTTGTCGGGCATGTCGAAGGGTTGGAGGTCGTGCAGCGTCACGACGCTCGGTGCCCCCTGGGACAGCGGGAGCACGCCGCCCATGTGGTGCATGACGTCGACCCTGCCGCGGACCTGCCGGCGCAGCCAGGTGTTCTCGGCCGCCACCCGCAGCGGCTTGAGCCGGCCGGTGAGCGGCACCCCCTCCGTGGGGAACGCGCCCGCCAGCTCCGGGTAGGCGGCGGCGAAGGAGTCGAGCGCGTAGAGCGACAGCTCGATGTCGTCGGGCGGGTCGGCGGCGATCGTGCGCAGCAGGTGGACGGTGGCGGTCTCGCTGCCGCCCACCGACCCAGGGACCAGCCACAGCAGGTTGCATCCGACCCTCACCGGCCCGCCACCTCCTCGTAGGCAGCGATGGTCCGCTCGGCCGTTGTTGCCCAGGTCGTGGCAGCCGCCCGCTCACGCCCCGCCTTGCGCAGGCGCTCGGCCAGCTCGTCGTCGTCGAGGACCTCGGAGATCGCGCCCGCGATGGCGTCGACGTCGCGGGGGTCGACGGCGATGCCGGCGCCTCCCTCCACCAGCTCCTCGGTCGCCGTCCCCGCGGAGGTCACGACCGGCGCGCCCGCGCCCATGGCCTCGGCCACCGGCAGGCCGTAGCCCTCCCACAGGCTCGGATAGCAGACGACCGAGGCCCCGCGGTACAGCGGCGCGAGCAGCGAGCGGGGGACGAACCCGGTCAGCCGCAGCCGGTGGCGCACGGCCTCGACCTTGCCCGCCAGCACCTCGCCCCAGCCCTCCGGACCGACCACCACCAGCGTCACGTCGTCCTGCGCCAGCCGGGCGAAGGCCTCGAGCAGCCGGGGCAGGTTCTTGCGTGGCTCGAGTGTGCCGACCGACAGCACGTAGCGGCCGGTCAGGCCGAACCGGCGCCGGGCGTGGGCCACCGCCTCGTCGGTCACGTCGAGGAGCGTCATGCCCCAGGGGACGTGGCGGAGGCGGTCGCGGCCGATGCCGGCGGCCTCACAGTCCGCCATCGTGGCCAGGGACGGGCACAGGACGAGGTCGGCATCCTTCACCACGCAGCGCAGCGCGGCGTCGAAGAACAGGGCCCCGTTGCGGGTGAACATCTGCCTGTCCCGCCGCCACGCCAGGTCGTGGAGCGTCACCACCAGCGGGACCGTGCGGGGCGGGATGGCGTAGCCGGTGGCATGGATCACGTCGACGGGGCCGGTGGCACGCTCGACGGTGGGCCAGCGGGCCAGGTGCCACGACCAGTAGAGCGGGAGCCGGGGCAGCGGCAGGTGGTGGACGGGCAGGCCCGGCCGCCAGGCGTCGGGCGGGGGCCGGACGTGGCGCGCGGCGACGCCGACCTGCTCGATCCGTCCGGTCTCCGCCACCGCCGCCACCTGGTCGATCACGGCACTGGCGGTGCCGCCCGGCACGCGATGCCAGCACTGCTCGATCACGACCGCGGCGCGCATGGGCGGGCATCCTCGCACGCAGGGCCGGGCCGGGGAGACATCGCTACGATACGTCGTGGTGGGCGTCCGATCGGCGGTTGGTCGCGTCGGCCGAGGCCGCCGGGCCGGGTCGGGCGGCCGGTACCATACCGGGCCATGTCCGTGCAGTGGTCCGAGAGCACCGTCGTGGTCACCGGCGGCCGGGGGTTCCTCGGCCAGGCCGTGTGCGCCCGCCTGAGGCAGCGCGGGGTGGGGCGGCTGGTGACGCCGACCTCGGCCGAGTACGACCTGCGCCGGGTCGACGACGTCGCCCGGCTGCTGTCCGACGCCCACCCGGACATGGTCATCCACCTGGCCGCCCGCGTCGGCGGCATCGGCGCCAACCAGGCGGCGCCGGCCGACCTGTACCTCGACAACCTGCTCATGGGCACCTACGTGATCGAGCAGACCCGGCTGGCGGGTGTGCCCAAGACGGTGGTGACCGGCACGATCTGCTCGTACCCCAAGCACACCCCGGTCCCCTTCAGCGAGGGCGCGCTGTGGCAGGGCTACCCCGAGGAGACCAACGCCCCCTACGGCATCGCCAAGCTGGCCCAGCTGGTGCAGGCCCAGGCCAACCGGGCCCAGTACGGCCAGAACGTCATCTACCTGATGCCGACCAACCTCTACGGGCCGGGCGACAAGTTCCACCCCGCGGTCAGCCACGTGATCCCCGCCCTGATCAAGAAGTGCGTGGACGCCGTCGAGGCCGGGGACGACCACATCGAGGTGTGGGGCACGGGCGCCGCATCCCGGGAGTTCCTGTACGTCGACGACGCGGCCGAGGGTCTGGTGCTGGCGGCCGAGCGCTACGACGGCGGCGACCCGGTCAACCTCGGCACCGACGAGGAGCTGCCGATCCGCGACCTGGTGGGGCTCATCGCGGCCGCCACCGGGTTCGAGGGCGAGATCCGGTGGGACACGTCCAAGCCGGACGGCCAGCCCCGCCGCCGGGTCGACCCCAGCCGGGCAGCGGCCAGCTTCGGGTTCAAGGCCGAGGTGCCCTTCGCCGAGGGCCTGCGCCGCACGGTCGAGTGGTACCGGGCCAACCGGGCCGAGGCCGAGGCCCGCGACCACTGACGCCCGCCTCGCTCCCTGACCTCCCCGGGGTCGGGGACTGGCTCGACGAGCTCGCTGCGCTCGCGCCGCCGCCCGCGCCCCTGCCCCTGCCTGCGGGCGACGAGCTGGCGGCCCTGCTGGCCCGCCTCGGCGTGCCGGCAGCGGAGATCCCCGCCGCGGTCGCAGCACGGCCGTCGCCCGAGGTGGACTCCGACCGGTGGTGGGTGCTGGAGCGGTCGTACCACCGCCTGACCTCCGGGCTGGGCACCGACTCCCCGGCCGACGCCGGCCCTGCCGCCGACGGCCGGGGACCGTGGGGCTGGTGGCCACCGGCGCCCGCCGAGCTGGGGCCGGGGTGGGAGTGGTTCTTCCTGCACCTCTACGCGGCCGCCGCGCCGACGGTAGCCGACCTGCACCGGCGCTGGGGCCTCCCGGAGGACGTGACGTGGGCGACGCTCGGCAACGTCGGCCGCAACGTCGGCCTCCACCGGCGCATGCACGGCAGCCCCGGCGTGAACGCGCCCTGGTGGCTGGTGCTCCACTACCGGGGGATGCTGGTCCACCTGGGTCGGCTCCAGTACCTGCGGGCCCGCGCCCGGTGGTCGCCGGCCGGGGCATCGTTCGCGGCCGGCGATCCGGTGCTCGACCTGCACATCCCGCCCACCGGCCCGCTCGCCCCCGACGCGGTCGACGCGTCGTTGGCCGGGGCCCGGGTGACGTTCGGGCGGGTGTTCCCCGCCGACGACAGCCCGTGGGGCGTGTGCAGCTCGTGGCTGCTCGACCCGACGCTGGCCGAGGTCCTCCCCGAGGACAGCAACATCGTCCGGTTCCAGCGCCGCTTCCACCTCGACCCCGACTGGGCCCGGCCGGGCGACGACACGATCGTCGAGTTCGTGTTCCGCCGGGTCCGCAGCGCGGGCGGGGAGCTGCCCCCGGCCACCACCACGCTGGAGCGGGCCATCGTCGACCGCCTGGCGGCCGGCGGCCACTGGGAGACCCGGCGGGGGTGGTGCGAGGTGGCACCCCGCTAGCCCAGGGCCTGGCGGAACCAGGCCGCCGTGCGCTGCAGTCCTTCCCGCAGCCCGATGCGCGGCTCCCAGCCCAGCGCCTCGCGGGCCAGGGTGATGTCCGGCTGGCGCTGGGTCGGGTCGTCGACCGGCAGGGGCTCGTGGACGATCTCCGAGGACGAGCCGGTCACCGCCAGCACCATGTCGGCGAGCTCGCGGATCGTGTACTCGGCCGGGTTGCCGATGTTGACCGGACCGGTCACGTCCCCGTCCAGCAGGGCCAGGAAGCCGCGGACCTCGTCCTCGACATAGCAGAAGCTGCGGGTCTGGCGGCCGTCGCCGAAGATGGTTATCGGCGCGCCCAACAGCGCCTGATGCAGGAAGTTCGACACGGCACGGCCGTCGTCCACCCGCAGCCGGGGGCCGAACGTGTTGAAGATCCGCACGATGCGCACGTCCAGCTTGTGGGCCCGGTGGTACGCCATCGTCATGGCCTCGGCGAACCGCTTGGCCTCGTCGTAGACGCCCCGCGGCCCGATCGGGTTCACATGGCCCCAGTAGCTCTCGGGCTGCGGGTGGATCTGGGGGTCGCCGTAGACCTCGCTCGTGGAGGCCAGGAAGAACCGGGCCGACTTGGCCTTGGCCAGGCCCAGGCAGTTGTGGGTGCCGAGGCTGCCGACCTTCAGGATCTGGATGGGGATGCGCTCGAAGTCGGCAGGCGAGGCCGGCGACGCGAAGTGCATGACCACGTCGACCTCGCCGGGCACCCACACGTACTGGCTCACGTCGTGCTGCACGAACGTGAACCCCGGCTGGCCGAACAGGTGCTCGATGTTGTCCACCGACCCGGTCAGCAGGCTGTCCATGGCGACGACCTGGTCGCCGCGCGCCAGCAGCGCGTCGCACAGGTGCGAGCCGAGGAACCCGGCCCCGCCCGTCACCACGACACGGGCCATCAGCGCCTCCCCCGGGGGCGCGGCCGATCAGCGGCCGATGCCGACGTAGCGGAACCCCCGGCGCTCCAGCGCCGGCTTGTCGAGCAGGTTGCGGGCGTCGACCACCCGGGGCGACGCCATGAGGCCGGCCACCTTGTCGAAATCGAGCCAGCGGAACTCGTCCCACTCGGTGAGCAGGACGAGCACGTCGGCCCCGTCGCACACCGAGTACGGGTCGGTGGCCGGCACGATGCCGCCGAGCGGCCCCTTGACGGCTGGGTCGTAGGCCCGGACGTCGGCGCCCTGCTCGGCGAGCAGGCCGACGATCCGCAGCGCCGGCGAGTCGCGGGTGTCGTCGGTGCGGGCCTTGAACGTGAGGCCCCACACGCCGACCGTCACGCCCTCCAGCGAGCCGCCCACCAGCGAGCGGACCTTGGCCACCACCCGGCGGAACTGGTCCTCGTTCACGGTGATGACGCCGGCCAGCAGGTCGAAGCTGTAGCCGGCGTCCTCGGCGATGCGGACCAGCGCCCGGCTGTCCTTGGGGAAGCACGACCCGCCCCAGCCCGGGCCCGGCTTCAGGAACTCGTGGCCGATGCGCTTGTCGTAGCCCATGCCCAGCACGACGTCCTTGACGTCGGCGCCGACGGCCTCGCACACGGCGGCGATGGCGTTGACGAAGCTGATCTTGCTGGCCAGGAAGGCGTTGGACGCGTACTTGATGGTCTCGGCCGAGGCCGGGTCGGTGACGATGATCGGGGCCGTGACCCCGATGTAGAGCGCCGCCACCCGCACGGCCGCCGACTGGTCGTCGGATCCGATCACGATGCGGTCGGGGTTGAGGAAGTCGTGGACGGCCGAGCCCTCGCGGAGGAACTCGGGGTTCGACACCACCACCACGTCGTCGCGGCCGAGCACCCGCTCGACCACCCGGGTGGACCCGACCGGCACCGTGGACTTGTTGACCACCACCGCCTCGGCCGGGAGCACCGGGCCGATCTCGCGGGCGGCCGCCTCGATGTAGGACAGGTCGGCGGAGCCGTCGTCGCCCTGGGGCGTGGGCACGCACAGGTACGCGAACTCGGCATCGGCGGCGGCGTTCCCGGCCCCGACGACGAAGCGGAGCCGGCCCCCCTCGAGGCCCTCGCGGACCATGGCGTCGAGGCCGGCCTCGACGATCGGCACCTCGCCGCCGGACAGGCCGGCGACGCGGTCCTCGTCGATGTCCGCGCACACGACGTCGTGCCCGAGGTGCGAGAAGCAGGCGGCCGTGGTCAGCCCGACGTACCCCGCGCCGATGACGGCGATCTGCGCCATTGTGTGAGTCCTCCTGGGCGGCTGGCCGCGCTTCGTCGTCGCCCCATCCGGTCCGCCCCGTCGACCCGGTCGAGGCTAGTGGGCGCGCCTGGCGGCCGCGCTATCGCCGCCGACGGCCCGTGAGGCCCCGCCGGGGGCCGTGGGCTAGCCTCGTACTCCGTTGTATCGACGCCCGGCGGGCTTGGGGACCGCCCTGCCCGCCGAGTCCGCGTGGAGAGGTTCGCCCGTGCGCAACGCCCTCGGGGCAGTCCAATCGCTGCTGGTCCTCGGCGGCTCGTCCGACATCGGCGCCGCCATCGCCGAGCGCCTGGTGCCGGCCGGGTGCCGCACGGTCGTCCTGGCCGGGCGGCGGCCCGAGGCGATGGCGCCGGTCGCCGACCGCCTCCGCGGCCTCGGCGCCACGGTCGAGGTCACCGCCTGGGACGCCACCGACATCGGCAGCCACGCGGACGCGGTCAAGGCCGCCTGGGAGGCCGCCGGCGACGACGTCGACTGCGTGGTGCTGGCGGCCGGCGTGCTCGGCGATCAGGACCGTCTGTCCGACGACCCTGCGGCCGCCGCGGACCTGGCCACGACCAACTACACCGGCCCCGTGTCCACGCTGCTGCACGTCGCCCGGCGCCTGCGGGAGCAGGGCCACGGGCGCATCGTCGTGCTCAGCTCGGTGGCCGGCGAGCGGGTCCGGAGGTCGAACTTCGTCTACGGCTCCTCCAAGGCCGGCCTCGACGGCTTCTGCCAGGGGCTGGGCGACGACCTGGCCGGCTCGGGTGTCGGCCTGATCATCGTCCGCCCCGGCTTCGTCCACTCGTCGATGACCGAAGGCATGGAGGCGCCGCCGCTGTCCACGACGCCCGCGGCGGTCGCCGAGGCGGTGGCCGGGGCCCTGGGCTCGGGCCGGGAGGTCGTGTGGGTGCCCTCGACGTTCCGCTACGTGATGGCCGGCTTCCGCCACCTGCCCCGCCCGGCGTGGCGCAAGCTGTCGGCGCGGATGTGAGGCAGCCCCGCCTATGAGCGCCGCGTCCGCGTCCAGCACCGGCACGGGGGTCCCCGCCGCGCCGGCAGCGGCCGGTGACGCGGTTGCGCCGGACGGCAACGGCGGCGCGGTCAAGCGGGATCCGCTGCCGGTCGGTCTGATCAGGCTGGCCCGGCCCAAGCAGTGGGCGAAGAACGTGCTCGTGTTCGCGGCGCCGGCCGCGGCCGGTGTCCTCGACAACCGTGAATGGGCGGTCGACGCCCTCGTCGCCTTCGTCGCCTTCTGCCTGGCCGCGTCGGGCACCTACTACATCAACGATGCCCGGGACGTTGCGGCCGACCGGCTGCACCCCCAGAAGCGCCGGCGGCCGGTGGCGTCCGGGTCGGTGCCCGTGCCCGTGGCCTACGTGGGCGGCGTGATCCTGCTGGCCGCGGCCCTGGCCGTCGCCCTCACGGTCAACGGCAACCTGGCCCTGGCAGTGGGGGGCTACATCGTGCTCACCACCGCCTACTCGTCGGTGCTCAAGCAGGTGGCGGTGGTCGACCTGGTCGCCGTGGCCGCCGGGTTCGTGCTGCGGGCCGTGGGCGGCGCGGCCGCCACCGAAGTCCCGATCTCCGACTGGTTCTTCATCGTGACCAGCTTCGGCGCACTGTTCATGATCTCGGGGAAGCGGGCGGCCGAGGCCAAGGAGATGGGCGAGGGCGCCACCGACTTCCGGGCCGTGCTGGCGACCTACTCCCCCACCTACACGGCCTACCTGCGGGCGGTGTCCTCGGGCGCGGTGCTGGTCGCGTACTGCCTGTGGGCGTTCGAGAAGGCGGAGGCGGCGGTGAGCTCGCCGACCATCCCCTGGTACCAGCTGTCCATCCTGCCCTTCGTGATGGCGGTCCTGCGCTACGCGCTGGTGCTCGACCAGGGGCGGGGCTCGGCGCCGGAGGAGATCGTGCTGGGAGACCGGCCGCTCCAGCTCATCGGCATCGCCTGGGTGGTGGTGTTCACGATCGGGGTCTACACGGCATGATGGACCCCACGGAGCCCTCCCACGAGCTCGTGTCGGGGTGGACCTGCAACCCGGTGACCGCCTCCCGGGTGGCACGCCCGTCCAACCCGGACGAGCTGGCCATGGCGGTGAAGGCCGCCGGCCGGCGGGGCGCCATCGCCCGGGGTCTGGGCCGGGCCTACGGCGACTCGGCCATGAACGCGGGCGGGCTGGTGGTCCAGTCGACCGGCGTGTCGGGCCTGCTCGAGCTCGACGGGGTCGCGGGCACCGCCCGGGTTCTGGCCGGCACCTCGATCGACGACCTGCTCCAGGTGATCGTGCCGCAGGGCTGGTTCGTGCCGGTCACGCCCGGCACCCGCAACGTGACCATCGGCGGCGCCATCGCCGCCGACGTCCACGGCAAGGACCACCACGCCACCGGCAGCTTCGGCGCCCACGTGCGGTCGATGGTCCTGGCGCTGCCGGACGGCACCCGCCGCACGCTGAGCCCCGAGACCCACCCCGACGAGTTCTGGGCCACCTGTGGCGGCATGGGCCTGACCGGTACCGTGATCGAGGCCACGATCGACCTCCACCCGATCGAGTCCAGCCTGCTGCGGGTCGACTCCGACCGCATCCCGGACCTCGACACGCTGCTGGCGCGGCTCCTCGAGGGCGGCCGCACCCATCGCTACTCGGTCGCGTGGGTCGACTTCCTGGCGAAGGGCCGGGCGCTGGGGCGGTCGGTGCTGACCCAGGGCGACTTCGCCGCCGCCGCGGACCTGCCCCGCCGCGGGCGCACGGCGCGGGAGCCGCTGGCCTACGGCCGGCCACACTCGATCGCGGCCCCGCCGTTCGTGCCCAACGGGGTCCTCAACCGGCTGAGCATCGCGGCGTTCAACGAGTTCTGGTTCCGCAAGGCGCCCCGCGAGCGCCGGGGGGAGCTCCAGTCGATCGGCAAGTTCTTCTACCCGCTGGACATGATCGAGGGCTGGAACCGCATCTACGGCCCGCGGGGCTTCCTCCAGTGGCAGTGCCTGGTGCCGTTCGGGGCCGAGGACGTGCTGCGGGAGATCGTCGAGGCGCTGTCGACCCATCGGGCGCCCAGCTTCCTGGCGGTGCTCAAGTACTTCGGCGACGCCGACCCGGGACCGCTCTCGTTCCCCGGCCCCGGCTGGACGCTGGCGCTCGACGTGCCGACCTCGGACCCCGGCCTGGCGCCGTTGCTCGACCGGCTCGACCAGCGCGTGGTCGACACCGGCGGTCGGCTCTACCTGGCCAAGGACAGCCGCATGCGGCCGGAGCTGCTGCGCGCCATGTACCCCCGGCTCGACGAGTGGCGGGCCGTGCGCGACCGCATGGACCCCGACCGCCGCCTGGCCAGCGACCTGGCCCGGCGCCTCGACCTCCCGGGTTGAGGTGATTTGGCGGCGTATGCGCCGAGATCTCGGCGCATACGCCGCCAAATCACGTGGTCAACGTCGCGACCAGCCGGTCGAGGCTCTCGCGGTAGTGCGGGAGCAGCGGCTCGCCGGCCAGCCGCAGCGCCGCGTTGTCCAGCACCGAGTTGGCCGGCCGGGGCGCCGGGCGGGGCGGGTCGAGCTCGTCGGTCTTGATCGGGCGGACCTTGGCCGGGTCGTGGCCGGCCGACTCGAGCACCGCCCGCACGAACTCGTACCAGCTCACCTCGCCCTGGTTGGTCATGTGGAACAGGCCCGGGATCCGGGCGGCCGCCAGCCGGCGGATCCCGACGGCCAGGTCGGCCGTGAAGCTGGGGTGGCCGCGCTGGTCGTCGACGAAGGCCAGCTCGGGCCGGCCCGCCAGCCGCAGGACAGTCTTGACCATGTTGTTGCCGTGCTCGCCGCACACCCACGACGTCCGCACCACCGACGCCCCCGGTGCGTGGGCCGCGACCTCGGCCTCGCCGCCCCACTTGGAGCGGCCGTAGACCGACTGCGGGTTGGGTCGGTCCCACTCGATGTAGGGCTCCTCCTTGGTGCCGTCGAACACGTAGTCCGTCGACACGAAGCAGAGGTAGGCGCCGGCACGGCGGCTGGCGTCGGCCACCCACCGAGTCCCGAGGGCGTTGACGCGGAAGGCGGTGTCGACCTCGGTCTCGCAGGCGTCGACCGCGGTATAGGCGCCCGTGTGGAGCACCGCGTCCGGCCGCACGGACGTGATCGCCTGGTAGACGGCGTCGCGGTCGCCGACATCGAGCGTGGCGTGGGTGCCGGCGACGACCTCGTCGCCCATCGCCTCGCAGTGCCGGTGGAGGTCGCGGCCCAACTGGCCGCCCGCCCCGGTGATCAGGACCCGCATCGTCAGGCCAGCCCCGCTCGCTCCTTGAGGGGGCGCCACCACCACTCGTTGGCCCGGTACCAGGCCACGGTCTCGTCCAGCGCCTCGTCGAGCGTGCGCTGCTTGCGCCAGCCGAGGGCGGTCACCTTGTCGATGTTCACCGAGTAGCGCCGGTCGTGGCCGAGGCGGTCGGTCACGTACGACACCATCTCCTCGCCGACCCCGAACGTGGCCAGCAGCTTGTCGACCAGCACCCGGTTCGGCGTCTCGTTGCCGGCGCCGATGTTGTACACCTCGCCCGGCGCGCCCCGGGCCAGCACGAGGCCGACACCGGCGCAGTGGTCGTCGACGTAGAGCCAGTCGCGCTCGTTGAGGCCGTCGCCGTACAGCGGGATCGGCTTGCCGTCGATCAGGTTGGTCGTGAACAGCGGCAGCGCCTTCTCCGGGAACTGGTAGGGCCCGAAGTTGTTGGTGCACCGGGTCACGGTCACCGGCAGCCCGTAGGTGGCGTGGTACGAGAGGGCGATCAGGTCGGAGCCCGCCTTGGACGCCGAGTAGGGCGACCGGGGCTCCAGCGGGTCGGTCTCCCGGGACGAACCCATCTCCACCGAGCCGTAGACCTCGTCGGTGCCGATGTGGATCACCCGGGGGGTCTCCAGCCGGCGGGCCGTGTCCATCACCACGTTGGTGCCGAAGCAGTTGGTGTTGACGAAGTCGTCGGGACCGGCGATCGACCGGTCGACGTGGCTCTCGGCCGCGAAGTGGACCACGGCGTCGTGACCGGCCATCGCGTCCTCGAGCGTGCCCGGGTCGCAGATGTTGCCCTTCACGAACGAGTACCGGGGATCGTCGTCCACGTCCTTGAGCGTGGACAGGTTCCCGGCGTAGGTGAGGGCGTCGTACACCGTCACCTCGTCGTCGGTGTTGGCCAGCACCCACCGCACGTAGTTGGAGCCGATGAACCCGGCACCACCGGTCACGAACTGCTTCATGCGCTGTTCTCCTTACCCTGTCCGCAGCGAGGCGTAGGGCCGGCGCCCGGCCGGGAGGTCGGCACGGCGGGGGTTGGCCTGGTCGCGGGCCGACAGCACGGGCGAGGACACGCCCCAGTCGGCGCCGACCTCGGGGTCGTCCCAGGCGACGCCCAGCTCGTCGGCCGGGTTGTAGTAGCCGTCGACCAGGTACGTGATGGTCATGTCGGTGAGCGCGGCGAAGCCGTGGGCGACGCCCGGCGGGATGTAGACGCCGCGGTGGTCGTGGTCGACGCCGGCGGTCCCTGGCGGGCTGCCGAGGTCGATCGTCAGGGTCTTGCCGTCGGTCGGGCCGCCTTCACGCAGATCGTGCAGCACCACCCGGCACTGCCCGAACGGCACGTACCAGAAGTCCGCCTGGTGCAGGTGGTAGTGCAGGCCCACCACGGCGCCGGCCTTGCGGTCGCCCCGGTTGCCCTGGATCATCTCCCGGCCCCCGGGGAACCACTGGCGCCGGTAGGTCTCGATGAAGATGCCCCGCTCGTCGCCGTGGATGTCCGGCTCGACGACGACGACGCCGTCGATGACGTCGGAGGGAACGATGGTGGCCACGGGTGCTCCTGGGCTCGTCAGGTTCGGGTCAGTGCAGCTCGACGACCGAGTGGTCGCCCAGCATGAGGCGCAGCGCACGGGGACGGCGGGGGGACCGGGTCACCTCGGTGTCCCGGCCGATGAGGCTGTCGGTCAGCCGGGGCACGTCGACGATGCGGCACCGGGGCAGGACGACCGAGTGCTCGAGCTCGGAATCGACGATGTGGCAGTCCTCGGCGACGGAGCTAAACGGTCCCACGTAGCTGTTCTCGATGCGGGTGCCGGCGCCGATGATGGCGGGGCCCAGCACCCGGCTGTTCACGATCGCGGCCCCGGCCTCGACCACGACCCGGCCCTCGATCGCGGACCCGGCGTCGACCGTGCCCTCGACCCGGGGCACCAGCGTCTCCAGGACGACACGGTTGCACTCGAGCAGCGGGTCCTTCTTGCCGGTGTCGATCCACCAGCCCTCGAGCACCTCGTGGGTGACCCGGTGGCCGTTGTCGATGAGCCACTGGATGGCGTCGGTGATCTCCAGCTCGCCCCGGCCGGACGGCTCGATCGACGCCACGGCCTCGTGGACCCGGTGGTCGAACAGGTAGACGCCGGCCAGCGCCAGGTTGGACGGTGGTTCCTCGGGCTTCTCGACCAGGCGGACGACCTCACCGTCGGGTCCGAGTGCCGCCACGCCGAACTGGGTGGGGTCGTCGACCTCGGCGAGCAGGATCTGGGCCGCGGGGGCGATCGTGCCCTCCTCGCCCAGCCGCGGGGTCGCGGCCAGGGCCCGGGTGGCCTCGAAGCCCTCGGTCAGCTCGACCAGGCCCTGCTGGAGCATGTTGTCGCCGAGGTACATGACGAAGTCCTCGTCGCCCAGGAAGTCGCGGGCGATGAGCACGCAGTGGGCGAGGCCGAGCGGGGCCTCCTGGGGGATGTACGTGACCTCGATGCCCCAGCGGGTGCCGTCGCCGACGGTGTCCATGATGTCGCCGGCGCCGGTGCCGCCGACGACGATGCCGATCTGCTTGATGCCGGCCTCGGCCATCGCCTCGATGCCGTAGAAGATGATCGGCTTGTTGGCGATGGGGACGAGCTGCTTGGCGCTCGTGTGGGTGATGGGACGGAGACGGCTGCCGGTGCCCCCGGCGAGGATGAGACCTTTCACGGGTCGTAGATTGTTGCAGTTCGGGGACGGTCGGGACACAACCCGGCGATCACCGGGCGATCACTCCACGGGCAGGCCCAGGTCCCGGGCGATGACCAGCCGCTGGATCTCGCTGGTGCCCTCGCCGATCTCCAGGATCTTGGCGTCCCGGTACTGCCGGGACACCAGGGTCTCGTCCATGAACCCGTAGCCCCCGAACACCTGGGTGGCCATGCGGGTGGCGGTCACCGCGGCCTCGGTCGCGTACAGCTTGGCCATCGCCGCCTGGCGCTTGTGGGGCCGGCCGGCGTCCCGCAGCCAGGCGGCCTGGTAGGTGAGCAGGGCGGCGTTCTCGGCCATGACCGCCAGGTCCGAGCAGGCGAAGGCCACGGCCTGGTTGGCGCCGATCGGGCGGCCGAAGGCCTGCCGCTCGCCGGCGTAGGCCACCGACTGCTCCAGGCAGCAGCGCACGACCCCCACTGCCAGGGCGGCGATGGCGATGCGACCCTCGTCCAGGATCTCCAGGAACTGTGCGAAGCCCCGGCCCCGGCCGCCCAGCAGGTTGGCCTCCGGGACCCGGCAGCCCGCGAACGTCAGCCCGTGGGTGTCGGAGGCGTGCCAGCCCATCTTCCGGTATGGCGGCTGGACCGTGAACCCGGGAGTGCCGGCGGGCACGACGATCGTTGAGATCTCGCCGGGACCGGTCCGGGCGGTCACCGTGACCAGCGAGGTCATGTCGGTCCCCGAGTTGGTGATGAACGCCTTCTCGCCGTCGATCACCCACTCGCCGCCGTCCAGGCGGGCCGTCGTGCGGGTTCCGCCGGCGTCGCTGCCCGCGTCCGGCTCGGTCAGCCCGAACCCGCCGAGGGCCCGGCCGGCGCACAGGTCCGGAAGCCACTCCTGGCGCTGGGCCTCGGTCCCGAATCGGAAGATGGGGTTGGCCCCCAGGCCGACGCCGGCCTCCAGCGTGATGGCCAGCGACTGGTCGACCCGGCCCAGCTCCTCGATGGCGATGCACAGGGTGGTGAGGTCGGCGCCGCCACCGCCGTACTCCTCCGGGAACGGGATGCCGAACAGCCCGAGGTCGCCCATCTGGCGGACCACGTCGGTCGGGAACGTGTGCT
This sequence comes from Acidimicrobiales bacterium, assembly GCA_035649475.1. Lineage (GTDB taxonomy): Bacteria > Actinomycetota > Acidimicrobiia > Acidimicrobiales > VFJN01 > ZC4RG19. Next base: position 12,536 of record DASRJM010000089.1, on the reverse strand, counting down.
CGGCGTCCCAGCGCTCGGCGTGCGGCGCGATCTCGCCCTCGGCGAAGTCCCGCACCAACTTGCGCAGGGCGTCCTGCTCCTCCGTGAACTCGACATGCATTACGGGCGATGGTACGGCGGGCGGCCAGGCCTATCCTCCCGGCGGTGCATGCCCTGGCCGTGGTCGGTGGCCGGTTGCTGACCGGCCTGGTGGACGTGACGTCCGACCTGGCCGCCCTGGAGTCCTCGGGGACCTGGGCCGTGGTGCTGCCGTTCGACGGCGAGCCGGTACTGGCCCGGTTCGCCGAGTCCCGGCCCGCCCGACCCTGGCCGGGCCCGCCGTGGCACGGCCCGCCGCTCGACGCATGGTCCACCTCCCTCGACCGCGACGGGTTCTGCGCGGGGGTGCGAGCGATCCGGGCGGCCATCGCGGCGGGCGACGTCTACCAGGTCAACCTCACCCGGCGGCTGTCTGCGCCGCTGCCGGCCGGCGCCGACGTCGCCGCGCTCGGCGCGGCCCTGGGCCGGGGCAACCCGGCGCCGTACGCGGCTGTGGTCCGGCTGCCGTCGGTCGGGTGCCAGGTGGCGTCGGCGTCGCCCGAGCGCTTCCTGCGCCGGGACGGCGACCTGGTGGCGTCGTCGCCCATCAAGGGGACCGCGCCCGACGCCGCGTCGTTCCTGCCCAAGGACCGGGCCGAGAACGTGATGATCGTCGACCTGGTGCGCAACGACCTGGGCCGGGTGTGCGAGTGGGGCTCGGTCCGCGTGCCGGCCCTGTGCGCGGTCGAGCACCACCCGGGGCTGGTCCACCTGGTGTCCACGGTGACCGGACGGCTGCGGCCGGACGTCACGTGGGGCGACGTGGTGGCCGCCACGTTCCCGCCCGGGTCGGTGACCGGCGCGCCCAAGCTGGCCGCGCTCGACCACATCGCCCGGCTGGAGCCGGTCCCCCGCGGCGTCTACTGCGGCGCCGTGGGCTGGGTCGACGCCGACGCCCGCCGGGGCGAGCTGAACGTGGCCATCCGCACGTTCTGGGTCGAGGGCGGCCGGCTGCACCTCGGCACCGGCGGCGGCATCACGTGGGACTCGACGCCCGGCGGCGAGTGGGCCGAGACCGAGCTCAAGGCCCACCGGTTGCTCGCTGTGGCCGCCGGCCAGCTCACGGGGGTCGGCCGGTGACCGCCGGGCGCGGCGCGGTGTGGCTGAACGGCCGCCTGGTGGCCCCGGACGAGGCGGTCGTGTCGGTGTTCGATCACGGCTTCACGGTGGGCGACGGGGTGTTCGAGACGCTGAAGGTCATCGGCGGCAAGCCGTTCGCCGTGCGCCGCCACCTGGCGCGGCTTGCCCGCTCGGCGTCCGGGCTGGGTGTCCCGGTCCCGCTGACCGACACCCGGCTGCGGGACGTGATCGACGACGTGGTGGCGGCCGCCGGGCTGGACTCGGCCCGGTTGCGGATCACGCTCACGGCCGGGGTCACGCCGCTCGGCTCCCGCCGGTCGTCCGGTGAGCCCACGCTGGTGGTGGCGGCCCGGCCGCTGGCGCCCTGGCCGGCCGAGACCGCGGCGGTCACGGTCCCGTGGCCCCGCAACGAGCGCTCGGCGCTCACGGGGGTCAAGGCCACGTCCTACGCCGAGAACGTGATCGCCCTGGCCGAGGCCCACAAGGTCGGGGCCAGCGAGGCGATCATGCCCAACACGCGGGGCCGGCTGTGCGAGGGCACCGGCACCAACGTGTTCGCGGTGGTGGGCGGCGAGCTCGTCACGCCCCCGCTGCTGGCGGGCTGCCTGGCCGGGGTGACCCGGGCGCTGGTGCTGGAGTTGCTGCCCGAGGCCGACGAGGCCGACGTCCCGCTGGAGGCGCTGGCCGAGGCCAGCGAGGTCCTGCTCACCTCCACCACCCGCGACGTCCAGCCCCTCAACCAGCTCGACGGCCGCCCGCTGCCCGGCGTCGCCGGTCCTTGGGCGCGGCGAGCGATGGCCGCCATCGCCGACCTCCAGGCCCGCGACCTGGACCCCTGACTCTGGCGTTCGTTCGTGTCGGAATGCGCCACGAACGAACGCCAGGGTGGGTCACACCCGCCGAAGGTGGACGACGTCGCCGACCGTGACCGTGCGCCGGCCGCCCTCGACCGTGTCGATCACCAGGTGGCCCTCTTCGGTGACGTCGACCGCGGTCCCCGCGACGTCGTCCCGGCCGACGTCGACCCGGACCCGCCGGCCCAGCGTCGCCGACCGCCGCCGCCAGGCGGCCAGCACGTCCGCCGGCCCGTCCGCCACCAGCGAGGCGTAGCGGTCGCCGAAGGCGCGCAGGAACGCCACGAGCAGCTCCGCCCGGTCGACCTCCGGGCCCACCCAGTTGAGGGCGGCGGCGATGCCCGCCACCTCGGCCCCGTCCTCGCCCAGCTCGGCCGGGTCGGTGGGCCACACCACGTTGACCCCGACCCCCACGACGACCACCACCCGCTCGTCGGGCCGCGGCGGACGGTAGCCGTCCGAGATCGCCGAGCCCGCCGGCCAGTCGGCCTCGGCCAGGATCCCGGCCAGCTTGCGCTCGCCGCCGTCGCCCGGCAGCACCACCACCAGGTCGTTCGGCCACTTGAGCCGGGCCTCGACCCCGGCAACCTCCGCCACGGCCTCGGCCAGTGCCACCCCGGCGGCCAGCGTCACGGTCCCGGCCGCCCTGGCCGGCGGGCGCAGCAGTGCCGACACCAGCAGCGAGCCCCCCGGCGGGGCCACCCAGCGGCGGTCCCGGCGCCCCCGGCCGGCGGTCTGGTGGTCCGCGACGACCACGACGCCCTCGGGCGCCCCGTCGCGGGCGAGGGCGAGCGCGTCGGCGTTCGTCGACCCGGTCTCGGTCACCCAGCGGACGTCGGCGAAGCGGGTGCCCGCCAGCGACCGCCGCGCCCGGTCCCCCGACGATGTGGCACCACCCTCCGGCATGCCCGTAAACATAAGGGGTGCTCCAGAAGATCCTGATCGCCAACCGGGGCGAGATCGCGGTGCGGGTCATACGAGCCTGCCGCGAGCTCGGCATCACGTCGGTCGCCGTCTACTCGGACCTCGACCGCGACAGCCTGCACGTCCGGTTGGCAGACGAGGCCTACGCGCTCGGGGGCCAGACGGCCGCCGAGAGCTACCTGGACACCGACAAGATCCTCGACGTCATCGAGCGCTCCCAGGCCGACGGCGTCCACCCCGGCTACGGGTTCTTCAGCGAGAACACCGACTTCGCCCGGGCCATCACCGCCCGGGGCGTCACGTTCATCGGTCCGCCGCCCGAGGCCATCGAGGTCATGGGCGACAAGGTGTCGTCCCGCATCGCCGCCCAGCAGGCGGGCGTGGCCGGCGTCCCCGGCACGACCGAGTTCCTGACCTCGGCCGACGAGGTCGTCGCCTTCGGCGAGGAGCACGGCTGGCCGGTGGCGATCAAGGCCGCGTTCGGCGGTGGCGGCCGGGGCATGCGGGTCGTGGCCTCGGCGGCCGAGGCGCCCGCGGCGTTGGACTCGGCCCAGTCGGAGGCGCTCACGGGCTTCGGTCGGTCCGAGTGCTACGTCGAGCGCTACCTGACCTGGCCCCGCCACGTGGAGATGCAGGTGTTCGCCGACACCCACGGCAACGCGGTGTGGGTCGGCGAGCGGGACTGCTCGGCCCAGCGCCGCCACCAGAAGCTGATCGAGGAGAGCCCGGCTCCCGCGTTCCCCGACGAGATCCGCCAGGCCATGGGCGAGGCGGCCGTGCGGGTCACCAAGGCCTGCGGGTACGTCAACGCCGGCACGGTCGAGTTCCTCTACCAGGACGGCGACTTCTACTTCCTGGAGATGAACACCCGCCTCCAGGTCGAGCATCCCGTCACCGAGCTGGTCACCGGCCTCGACCTCGTCGCCGAGCAGATCCGGGTGGCGTCGGGCGAGCCGCTGTCGTTCGGCCAGGACGACATCGAGCGGAGGGGCCACGCCGTCGAGGTCCGCATCAACGCAGAGGACCCGGCCGGCGGGCGGTTCCTGCCCTCGCCGGGGACGATCACCCGGCTGCGCGTGCCACAGGGCTTCGGCGTCCGCTGGGACGGCGGCTACGAGGCCGGCGACGAGGTGTCACAGTTCTACGACAACCTGGTCGGCAAGCTGATCTGCTGGGGTGCCGACCGGGACACCGCCATCGCCCGGACGCTGCGGGCCCTGGCCGAGTTCGAGATCGGCGGCGTCGCCACCACCATCCCGGCCGACGAGGCCATCCTCCGCCATCCCGACTTCGTCGCGGCCGAGCACTCGACCAAGTGGGTGGAGGAACGCCTCGACCTGTCGGCCACGGTCGCCGCGGCGCCCGCGGTCACCGAGGACGACGAGGCCTCCGAACCGAAGGTCCGCCGGGACCTCGACATCGAGGTCAACGGCCGCCGGTTCGGGGTCACGGTCTGGGTGCCCGAGTCGCAGGCGGCCGCCGCGGCCGCCCCCGCCGGCGGCGCCAAGGTCGCCGCCCGCCCCCGCCGCTCGGCCGGCGCCTCCGCCGCCGCGGCCGGCAGCGGCAGCGTCACCGTGCCCATGCAGGGCACGATCGTGAAGGTGCTGGTCAGCGTCGGCGACACCGTCGACGAGGGTCAGACCGTGTGCGTGCTCGAGGCCATGAAGATGGAGAACAACATCGCGGCCGACAAGGCGGGCACGGTCACCGAAGTCAAGGTCGAGGCCGGCCAGTCGGTCGGCTCCGGCGACGTCGTCGTCGTCATCGAGTGACCACGACGCCAGATCGGGTGAGGACCCGGTAGGCGACCGCCGCGACCACCACCGCGGCCACCATCGCGGCCACGGACGTCTCGACGAGCGCCCCCACCCCGGCCAGCGCCCCCACGCCGGCGGCGACGGCAAAGCCGGCGTCGACCACCAGCTGCGCCGGGTGCGCGGCCCGGCCCGGCTCGCCGAAGCAGCCGCAGGGCGTCCCCGCCCGCAGGGCTGCCGCCACCCACACGGCGTAGGCCGCGTACGCAAGCGCCACGACCGCCGCCAGCGCCCGGCCGCCGAACGCCAGCGTCGCCGCGCCCAGCGCCGCCTCCGCCGCCCCGCCTACCCGCACGCCCACGGGCGGCACCCGCCACCCCCGGGCCGACAGTGCGGTGGCCGCGGCCGTGGGGTCGGCGACCTTCAGCGCGCCCGCGGCCAGGAGCAGCAGCGCGGCCGCGCCGACCAGCGCGGTCACTCGGCCGCGTCGGCCAGCGCTTCGGCCAGCGACGGGTGGACCAGCAGGCTCTCGACGATGTCGGTCACCCGGAGCCCGTTGGTCACCGCCACCGCCAGCACCGAGATCAGCTCGGCCGCCTGGCGGCCCACGATCGACCCGCCCAGCACCACCCCGGTGGCGGGGTCGGACAGGATCTTCACGAAGCCCTTGGTCTCGTTGTTGATCAGCGCCTTGGCCGACGCCGAGAACGGCACCTTGGTGACCCGGATCTTGCGGCCCTCGGCGAAGGCGTCGGCCTCGGCCAGGCCCACGTCGGCGATCTCGGGCTCGGTGAAGATGGCCGACGCCGCCTTCTCGTAGTCGAGGTGGCGGTGGACCCGGGTGTGCAGGCCCATCACGTGCTCGGCGATCTTGCGGCCCTGCATCGCCGCCACGGAGGACAGCGGCAGCTTCCCCGACAGGTCGCCGGCCGCGTAGATGTGCCCGACGTTGGTCACGCAGTGGTGGTTGACCGGGACGTAGCCCGACTCGTCGACGTCGACGCCGGCGGCGTCGAGGCCGAGCCCGTCGCTGTTGGGGATCGATCCGACCGCCAGCAGGGCGTGCGAGCCCGCGGCGACCCGGCCGTCGGAGCAGCGCACCGCCACCCCGCCGTCGTCGGTGCGGTCGATGCCCTCGGCCCGGGCGCCCTTGAGCAGGTGGACGCCCCGCCGCAGCAGCTCGGACTCCAGCGCGGCCGCCACCTCGGGGTCCTTCTGGGGCAAAACCTGCTGGCGGCTGACGATCAGCGTGACCTCGCTGCCGAGCGACGAGAACATGTGGACGAACTCGACGCCGGTCACGCCCGAGCCGATGACCACGAGGTGCACGGGCAGCTCGGTGGGCGGGTAGGCGTCGCGGGTCGTGAGCACGCGGGCGCCGTCGGGGACGGCCCAGTCCGGGATGCGGGGGCGGCTGCCCGTGGACAGCAGGATGGCGTCGGCCTCGAGCTCGCGCACGCCCTCGGGCGTGTCCACCACGACCTCGTTGGGGCCCTCGAGCCGGGCCGTGCCCTGGATCATGCGCACGTTCTGGCTCGTGAGGAGGTCGACGATGTTGTGCTCGAGCCGCGCCTCGATGGCCTTGATCCGCTGGCGCAGGCCCTCCAGGTCGAGGCGGGCGTCGGAGACCGACAGGCCCATGCCCGCGCTGGCGTCCACGTCACCCATGGCGCCGGCCGTGGCGATCATCGCCTTGGACGGAATGCAGTCGAGCAGGTGGGCGGCGCCGCCGACGATGTCGCGCTCGATCATCGTCACCTCGGCGCCGAGGCGCGCCGCGGTGGTGGCCGCGGTGTTGCCAGCCGGGCCGCCGCCGATGATCACGAAGCGCAGAGGCATGGCCCCAGGTTACGAGGTAGTCCCTCTAGCCTCACCCCCCGATGGCCACCTTCGGTCCCTCCCCGCGGGAGAACCCGCTGACCTATCCGGGCCCCGCGCCCCGGACCTCGGGCCTCATGACGGGCGGCCCCTTCCTCCCTTTCGAGCGGCTGCGGGCCCGCCGGCTGTCGCAGGCCCGCGTGGTGCTGGGCGACGACAGGCCCGCCGCGCTGGGCGGCGGCATGTCCCGGGTCACGCTCGGCTACGCGCTGCTGGTCCTCAACGCCGTCCCGATGGAGGCCCGCGTCCCCGTGCTGGCCGTGGGGTCCAACGCGTCGATCGCCCAGATGGAGCACAAGTTCAGCTCAGCCGGCATCTCGTGCGTGATGCCGCTCACCTGGGCCAACGTCACCGGGGTCCGGGTCGGCGTGGCCGCCATGATCAGCAGGTGGGGCTACATCCCCGCCGCGCCCGTGTTCGAGCCGGACGTCACCACCCGCCTGGCCATCAACTGGCTCGACCCCGAGCAGCTCGAGGCCCTCGACGAGACCGAGATCGGCTACGACCGCCGGCTCGTGGTCGACGACGGCCATGCCCACGTCGAGCTGGAGTCGGGCGAGCACCTGGGCTCGTGCGGCATCTACGTCCCTCGCGGGGGCGTCCTGGCCGAGCCCGCCACCGGCTCGCCCCTCGACATGCCCCGCAGCCAGGTCGAGCTGATCGAGCTGCTGATCGGCCGGGGCGGGCGCCCCGTGCGACGCCTGGCCGGCGACCCCGAGGCGTTCGTGGCGGTCGCCACGGACAAGGAGCGGCGGAGGGCGCTCGCCCAAGCGCTCCTGACGTCGCCGGCCCTGGACAGCGTCATCTCCACCGGGCCGACCCGCCCGGGCGATCCGCTCACCTACGGCCGCTCCCGGGCCGGCCTGCCGCCCCCGGCCGACGCCCCCGCGGCGGTCCGCGTGGCCCCGTCCCCCGATGACATCGACCGCGAGGGGGAGCCGACCATCGTCATGGCGGAGGCGCGGTGGGAGCAGCTCGGCCGGCCCAGCCACGTGGTTATCCGCTCATGCATGGACGCGTCCGCGCCCGAGGCGATCGGCCGGGTCATCGCCACCGGCGACGACGCCGAGGTCCTCATCGACCAGGCAATCCGCAACGGCATGGGCATCGAGATCGGCGAGCACGTGGCGCTGGCGCCGACCCGCGTCGCCCGCAGCCCCGTGGCCGACGCGCTGCTCGGCCGGCCCCACTCGCTGCTGTGCCGGGTCCAGCAGGCCGAGCTGGTCACGTCCGAGCGGCGGGCCGCTCTGCTCAGCCGGCTGGCGCTGGACCTGATCGGCATCGAGTCCGGCGACCGGGTGGTGATCGAGGGCCTGCCCGCCGAGCCGGGCGGGCGGCTGTGCAACGTGACCGTGCGGGCGTTCGAGGCGCCGAGCGAGACCATGGACCGCCGCGAGCGGCTCGGCGGCGGCGGGTTCCAGCACCGCTTCCCCGCAGCCCGCGACGCGCTCGGCGTCTACCCCGACCTGCCGGGCATCTTCATCGACCGGGCGCTGCGCAGCGAACTCGGGCTCGTGCAGCCCCAGCTCGCGGTGGTCAGGGTCCGGGCCAGCCGCAAGGACCAGGTGACGAAGGAGATGCGGGAGATGCTCCTCGTCGTCGTCCTGGCCTTCATCGGGCTGCTCCAGGTGGTGGACGTGGGCTGGGTCTGGGTGCCACTGCTGGTCCTGGCCAGCGTCATCGTGCTCGGGATCGTCGGCATGCGCCTGCGCAGCCGGCTCCGGGAGGTCTGAGCCCTACGCGCTCGTGCGGGCCAGCCGGATCAGGCGGTGATCGGGCGTGAACAGCCGCCGCGTCAGCCCCAGGCCGATCACCACGACGTTGGTGGCGACGCACCCCAGGATCAGGTACATGATCGCGGCCTGCACCAGAACGGCGTCGACGGGGTCCGCGCCGGCCAGGATCAGGCCGGTCATCGCCCCGGGCAGGAACACGAGGCCGACGGCCTTGGTGCTCTCGATCTGGGTGGTCAGCGCGGTGCGCAGCGCCGAGCGGACGAACGGCTTGGACGCCTCCTGCCACGGCTGGCCCAGCGCCAGGCGGGCCTCGACCTCCGGGCGGCGGTCGGCCAGCTCGCCCAGGATGCGGCGGGAGGCCACCACGATGCTGCCGATCGAGTTGCCGATCATCATCCCGGCGATCGGCACGATCGCCCGGCCCACGGCCGGATAGATCCCGAGGCCGAACACGACGAACAGGCTGAGCGCGGCCGAGGCCGACGTGGCGACCAGGGTCAGCCACGTGATCCCCGGGACCTCCGGGGCCCGCCGCCGGACGGTCACGGACGCCACCACCAGCATCAGCACGACCCAGGCCCAGGCCCACGCCACCGGCGTGTCGTCGTCGACGATGAACAGCAGCACGTAGCCGACCGCCAGCAGCTGGACCAGCGCCCGGCCGGTGGCCCACAGCATGTCCCGCTCCAGCCGCAGGCCCTGCCACAGCGACAGGCCGATCGCCACGGCCACGAGGATGAGCGACAGCGCCAGGCCGCCCCAACCGATCGCGGCGTCATCCATCGGACACCTCCCCCGCCAGGAACCGCTCCCGGGCACCGTCGTCGGCCACACGCCCCCCGACGAGCACCACGGTGGCGTCGGCCAGCCGCTCGCACTGGTCCAGGTCGTGGGTGACCCACACGAGCGGCCGCCCCGCGTCGGCCAGGGCCCGGGCGCTTCGCTCGAGCCGGCGGCGGGCGTCGGGATCGAGCGCCGACGTGGGCTCGTCCATCAGCAGGGCGTCGGGCCGGGTCACGAGCGTGCGGGCGAGGCACATGCGCTGGGCCTCGCCGCCCGACAGCTCGTCGGCCGCCCGGTCGAGGAACCCGGCGTCCAGCCCGGCGTCCCGTAGGGCGGCGACATAGGCCTCCTCGCCGCCCTCGGGCTCGGGGTCGGCCACCGCCATGTTGTCCCGCACGGTGCCGGGGAACGGCGCCGGGCGTTGGAACACCATGCCGACCTGGCGGCGCAGGGCCAGCGGGTCCAGGTCGTCGAGGCGGCGGCCGCGGTAGCGGACCTCGCCGGATGTCGGGACCTCCAGGCGGTTCAGCAGGCGCAGCAGCATCGACTTGCCGGCGCCCGACGGCCCCGCGACGACCGTGATGCCCTCGCCCGCCACGGTCAGGTCGACACCGTCGAGCACGGTGGCGCCGCCGAAGGCCAGCGACACCCCGTCCAGCGCGAACAGGGGCGGGCCCGCTCCGCCCGCTGCGCCCACGTCAGCGGGGCGAGCGCTCGGCCCGGGCCGCGTGGCCGTTCCCCGTGGCCGGAGGCAGCGACCCGGCGCCGGTCGCGTCCGCCGGGGGGCCTGGCGGGGCGTCGCCCAGCGCCACCCGCACCCGCTCGCCCGTGCGGGAGAACTTGAGGATGCAGTAGACGGCCCGCACGCCGTCCCGCCAGCCGATCTTCTTGCCCTCGGCATAGGTGCGGCCGTTGTAGCCGATGCCGAGCTCGTAGACCCGCCAGTCGCCCCGGGCCACCTTGGCGGTGACCTCGGGCTCGAACCCGAACCGGTCCTCCTCGACCACGATCGACTGGATGACCTCCCGGCGGAAGACCTTGTAGCAGGTCTCCATGTCGGTGAGGTTCAGGTTCGTGAACATGTTGGACAGCGTGGTCAGGAACCGGTTGCCGACCGAGTGCCAGTAGTAGAGGACCCGGTGGGGCCGGCTGGAGATGAAGCGCGAGCCGTAGACCACGTCGGCCAGGCCGTCGACCAGCGGCTGGATCAGCGCGCCGTACTCGGCCGGGTCGTACTCGAGGTCGGCGTCCTGGACGATCACGTAGTCGGCCCTCGCCTCGGTGAAGCCCCGGCGCAGCGCCGCGCCCTTGCCCTGGTTGTACGGCTGGAGGTGGACCCGGACCCGGGGATCGTCCAGGCCGGCGAGGACGTCGCGGGTGCCGTCGGTCGAGCCGTCGTCGACGACGATCACCTCGGCCGTCCACGGCGAGGCCAGCACCTGGTCGACCACGGTGGCGATCGTGGTCCGCTCGTTGTAGCAGGGGATCACGACCGACAGGCAGGGACGGGGTTCGGCCACCACGCCGGGCGATCGTAGTGGCTCGGCGACTCGGCACGACCGGTTGACATAGACGGCATGCCGCACGCTTACTGGCGGTAAGCGCACGCACCGTCGCAGGGGGTTCACCGATGACCGACGTCCTGGCGCGCCCGGATGACATCGCCGGCGCGCAACCGGAGCCACGCACAGCGCCCGACCCCCGCCCGGAGCCCGCCGCCGCCCGGGTCCGCGCCACGGCCGGCCCGGGGATCGCGGTCGCCGCGCTGGCGGCGCTCACCGCCGGCGCCGGGCTGATCCACCTCGTGATGACGCCGTCGCACATGGGCGAGTCGGCGCTCGAGGGCGCCGGGTTCCTGCTGGCGGCCTGGGTCCAGATCGGGCTGGCGGTGGCGCTGGCCCGGCGGGCGGCGCCCGGCCGGGCGCTGCTGGCCTCCGCCGCCGTCGCCAACGGCGCGCTGATCGGACTGTGGGCGGTGAGCCGGACGGTGGGCCTGCCGTGGGTCGGCGAGCACGCCGGCCACGCCGCCACCATGTCGGTCGTCGACGGGACGACGGTGGCGTTCGAGGCGCTGGCGGCGCTGCTGGCCCTCGGGCTGCTGCGCCGGCCCGGGTTCCTGGCCCGCACCGGCGGCGCCGCGCTCGTGGTCCCCGTCGCGGTGGTGGCGCTCACCAGCGCGGTCGTCGCCTCGCCGTCGGCCCGCGACCACGCCTCGGGGTCCCACGGCGAGCACGCCACCGGACACGACGGCATGGCCGCCGGCCACGACCACGGCGACGCCGGCGCGGCCGCCCCCGCCGACGACAAGGGGTGGTCGCAGCTGAGCAACGGCCACGACCACGGCAGCGCCGGGCTGGTCGACCTGGACGCCGCCACCCAGGCCGAGCTCGACGGCCAGCTGGCGGTGACCGAGGAGCTCATGGCCTCCTACCCGACCGTGGCCGACGCCGAGGCCGCCGGCTGGCGGCGCACCGGGCCGTTCACGCCGGGGCTCGGCACCCACTACGTGAACTTCGGCGGCATGCGCATGGTCACCGGCACCGTGGACCGCGAGGAGCTGCTGACGCCGGTCCTCATCTACGACGGCTACGCACCCGACTCGCCGCTGGCCGGGTTCATGTACCTCTCGGTCGGATCCCAGACGCCGCCCGAGGGGTTCGCCGGCCCCAACGACCACTGGCACTACCACGAGAACGTGTGCCTGGTCCCCCGGGCCGACGGAGGCCTCGACACGCCCTTCGGGGCCGATGAGACCGAGGTCAACGAGCGCATGTGCACCGACCTCGGCGGCAGGTGGGCGCCGGTCGTCCAGAACATGGTCCACGTGTGGACGGTCCCCGGCTACGAGCACCCGGACAACGTGTTCGGCGACCTCAACCCGGTCCTCACCTGCCCGGACGGGACGTACCACCGGCTCGAGTGGAAGGACTCGGGATCGCGGGAGACCCTCTGCCTCGGCCCCTGACCCGCGTCAGGGGCCGGCGCGTTGGGTGCCGCCGCACGGTGGTCCGTAGCATCGACTGCGTGACCGATCAGCCGAACCTCGACGACTGGCGGAAGCTGGCCGCCCAGGACCTCAGGGGCGCCGACCCCGACACGCTGGTCTGGCACACGCCCGAGGGCATCGATGTGAAGCCCCTCTACACCGCCGCCGATCTGGCGGAGGTGGAGGGGCTCGACTCGCTGCCCGGCTTCGCCCCGTTCACCCGGGGCGTGCGGGCCACGATGTACGCCAACCGGCCGTGGACGATCCGCCAGTACGCGGGGTTCTCCACCGCCGAGGAGTCGAACGCCTTCTACCGGCGCAACCTGGCCGCGGGGCAGATGGGCCTGTCCGTGGCGTTCGACCTGGCGACCCACCGGGGCTACGACTCCGACCACCCGCGGGTGGAGGGCGACGTCGGCAAGGCCGGCGTGGCCATCGACTCGGTCGAGGACATGAAGATCCT